>JAMFSI010000031.1 GCA_026225215.1 Sphingomonas palustris
CCCGATAGTTCTATGCCCTTTACCCGCGCCCCCCCGGTCTGCACCACCGCATCGGGATGAAGCGGGTTGGGATCGGCGGTGGTGACGTTGCGCTCGTTGATGTCGTAGGCGGAGAGCATGACGAAATTCTTGCCGCCCTTCGGCTGGTATTTGAGGCCGACTTCCCATTGCCTCGCAGTGGTCGGCTGGAGCGGCGTACCCTCGAAAGTGGTGCCGATGGTTGGTTGGAACGAGGTCGAATAGCTGGCGTAAGGCGCCAGGCCATTATCGAACAGGTAGACCACCCCGCCACGCCCGGTGAATGCCTGGTCATGCTGGCTTAGGGTGATCGCATCGATCACGTCGATGGTCTGAGTATTGGCCCAGTCCTGCCGGATGCTGCCGGTAAGGACCAGATGGTCGATTTTCATCTGGTCCTGCGCATAAAGGCCGGTCTGCTCGACGGTATCGTCCGTGACGTAGTCGAGGGTCAGGGTGATCGGGCCGCCATAGACCGGATGGGAAATGTCGAGCGGGGCGGCATCGCCATCCGCCTCGCTCCAGAAATCATGCGAGCGTGAATAATCGATACCGAGCAGCAGCGTATGGGCGATCGGTCCGGTCTGGAAATGGCCTTCGACATGGGTATCGATATCGAAATTGCTTTGGTGCGCATCCGCTTGCAGTGCGAACCGGTCCATCAGCGCCGGGTTCGTCGCGTCCTGGCCATAACCGGCGACATAGCCCAATGTCGCATGCATATGGGCATAGCGCAGATTTTGCAGGATCGACCAGTCCTGGCCAAAGTGATGTTGGGCGTCGTAACCGACGTCCCACTGAGTGCGGTTGGCATAATTCAGGCTTGGTTCGCCGGTGAACAGGCTGGTCGGGACGATGCCTAGCGGTGAGGGATAGATCGTCCCGGCAGCGGGCAGATTCTGAAGGGCGAAGCCGTCATCCTGACGCTGAACATGGCTGAGGAAAGTGATTCGCGTGGCGGCATCCGGCGCCCAGGTCAGCGACGGTGCGATAAAATAGTGATGGTCGCTGACATGGTCGATCTGCGTGCCGCTCCGCATCGCCAGCCCGGTCACGCGGTAAAGCAGCGTACCGTCGGCATTCAACGGTCCGGTCAGATCCGCGCGTCCTTCGATGCGGCCATAGCTGCCGGTCTGCACCGAAACCTCACCCGCCGCCTGATCCTCGGGCCGCTTGCTGACCAGGCTGATCAGGCCGCCGGGCACGTTCTGCCCATACAGCACCGAGGACGGTCCGCGCAGCACTTCGATTTGCTGCAGGCCGTAAGGATCGACCTTGGGGGCGAGCAGCGTGTAGCGGCTGTTGCTGTTCAGCCCGTCGATATACGGTATGGAATTGGCGAAGCCGCGGATCATGTACCAGTCGATCCGTTGATCGAGCCCGCCATACTGCTCGGCATTGACCCCGCTGACATAGCGCAGCGCCTCGCCCAGCGTCTGCGCCCCCTGCGCATCGATCTGGCCGGCTGAAACCACCGAGATCGACTGCGGTATCTCGAGCAGCGGGGTGTCGGTCTTGGTCCCGGCACTGCTGCTTTGGACGGGGCGCAATCCGGTCACGACGATCTGGCCGTTGTCGCTGGCTGTATCGTCACGCTCGTTGGCGGAGATGACGCGGTCGCCAGCTGCGGTTGCAGCCATGGCAGGGCTCGACAGCGCCAGGATCGAGACCCCGGCCGCCCACATCATGCCTTTTTTCATTGGTTTCCCCTCAAGCTCTGGTGTCATCGCCAGGGGCCTGCTAACAATAATGCAAATGACTCGCAAGAGCATTGCGTAGATAAATGATTATGGAACAACCGCATGACACAAGCTGCTATCCGACGCTGGTATCTCGTCCACAAATGGACCAGCCTGATTGCCACGCTCTTCCTGCTGTTGCTGTGCGCCACGGGCCTGCCGCTGATCTTCATGGACGAGATCGACGGCTGGCTCACCCCGCCGCTGCCCGCCGTGCCGGCAGGGGCGCGGACACCGACCATCGACGACATCGTCGCTAGTGCGCGGCGGGCCCATCCGAGCGAGGTGCCGATGTTTCTCAATCGCGACGAGGATGAGCCAGTTTACTTCATCTCCACCGCTACCCGCCCTGATGAGACCGACGATACGCGCATCCATACCGACCAGTATGACGCACGCTCGGGCGTCCGCCTGGATCGCCCGGCGATCAACCACAGCGTGATGTTCACTATCCTGCGGCTGCACCAAGGACTGCTGCTCGGCCTGCCGGGCACGCTGTTCCTCGGCATGATGGGAGTGCTTTTGCTCGCCTCGCTGGTCTCCGGCGCGGTGGTCTACGCACCCTTCATGCGCAAGCTGGCGTTCGGCACGGTCCGTAAGCACCGCAGCCGCCGCATCCGCTGGCTCGACAGCCATAACATGATCGGGATGACCACGATGGCGTGGTTGACGGTGGTCGGTGCGACGGGTGTCATCAACACACTGGCCGCGCCGGTCGAAACGCTATGGCAGAACGGGCAGTTGGCGCAGATGACCGCGGCCTATCGCCACGTGCCGCCGCCTACCCGCCTCACATCGGTCGATGCGGCGGTCCGCACCGCGCAGGCGGCGGCGCCGGGGATGGCCGTGCGCTTCATCGCCTTTCCGGGCACGCATTTTAGTTCGCGCCATCATTACGCGATCTTCCTGCAGGGGAGCACACCGCTCACCGCACGACTGGTCAAGCCGGCGCTGGTCGACGCGGGCACGGGGCGGTTGACCGGCATCCGCGAACTGCCGCTGTATGCCAAGGCCCTGTTCCTGTCGGAGCCGCTGCATTATGGCGATTATGGCGGGCTGCCTCTGAAAATTATCTGGGCGCTTCTGGATATCGCGGCGATGGCGGTGCTGGCTTCGGGCTTGTACCTGTGGCTTGGTCGGCGGCATGTGCCGGCGCAGACACGGCTATCGGAAATCCGTCCCGCGGGGTTGCCGGAGGCGGAAGCGTGAACCGACCCACACGTCTCCGTGCAAGTTCGCTCGGGCTTCGCCATATCTTTCGGTGGCCTTTGCTTATCGGATTGCTGAACGTGGCGGGCTTGGTCTCGGCCCTCGTCGGCGATGGATGGTATGACGCATTGTCATGGCTGTTGCTCGGGGGAACGCTCATCCTGATGATCGTGCTCCTGGCCAAGAGAAGCAGCGATTAAGCGTAAGCGGACAGCATCGAACGCGCATTCGGAAGACTGCAGCATGACCCATAGCTCCGGTGCCACGCGGGGATCGGCGGCGCTAGCGGTGAACCACGGCTTTTCGGACGTGACGATATTGCAACCGACGGCAGCAACGCTGCAGGCACGAACACCAGAGCCGGGACATCGATCGAATCAGCGGATTTCCCCCGCTAGAGAGCCAGCGTCATACCCCCTCTCCATCGCCCCGTGAACGAAGGGTCGCTATCAAGAGCCCCATCAGGTGACTTGAACGACCGGATTTGAGATCGACATTTAGCCTTCAGAAAGCACTGAGCCACGCCCTCGTTAGCGGTGCGGTAGCGGGTGCCGCGCTTTATACAAGACTCGGGTCTCGACGCATTGTGGCTGGCAGCCGGCGGCCGCGATCGGTTCCTTCGCTGCTTGGAAATACGATTAGATCAGATACTTGTGGTCAAGGGGCGCCGCGCTTGCCACGACGGCTCACTTGCGGGCCCGCGCGCCTGCCGCGAGTTCGACAACCTCGGCCGTCACCTCTTCCTGGCGGATACGGCGCTCCTGCGCCTGCAGCGCCGCCAGCTTGCCGTCGATGTTGGTCTTGGCTGCCGCCATCGTCGCCATTCGCGCCTCGTTTTCAGCAGCGAAGTCTTCCATCGCCGCCTCGCAGACTTGCGCGAACACATATTCCTCGCCCAATCGCTCGATCAGCTCCGCCGTAGACAGGTTGGTGAGCGGTGGTTCGGTTGCGCCGATTTCCACCGCGAACGCTTGGGGGTCAAACGGCAAAAGCGCTCGCCGAGTGACGACGACGCCGATGCCGACCGTCCAGACCGGATAGACCATCGTGATGGCCACCGCGCCGACTTTTCCAAGATAGGCATAGATGGCGTCGACGACGTCGGTCGCGATCTGCGGAACAGCGCTCGCCCGGCTGGGGAGTTCACCATGCCAGTCGACGGCGAGGCCGCGTTCCGCGGCCAGCGCCGCCGAGCGGGAACCGACGAGAAAGACATAAGCGTCGTCAAACCCCGCCGCTGTGGCATCGAGTATCTGCTCGGCAAAAGCGCCGGCGAAGCCCTGCTCGGCGCCGAAAACGAGGAGGCCGGGCTTGCTACTTGCCTCCGACCGGAAAACCTCGGTCTTTCCGGTCGCTAGAAACCGCGCCTGCCCGATTGCGCGTGCGGCGATGTCGGCATAGGCGCGCACCGCAGGGAGCAGAGCGCGGCTCTGTTGCGCACGCGCACCGGCGATACCGCGCATCGCGTTCACGACCGCGCCGAGCTGCCGCGTGGTGTCGATGCGCTGGCTGACGTCGGCGAGCCTTTCGGTCATTCGAGCGCCTTGGCCTGGCTCTCCACCAGGCTACGGACGGCCGCGATCAACGCAGCGCCTTGGGCATCTTCGATTGGCCTGCCGCCGTCGATTGCCGCGACCAGATCGGGTACATGCGCGTCGAGCCAGCCCGGAAGCGCCGATCGGACAGCCGGGATCGCCGCCGCCGGACCCGCATCGAACACGCCGTCACTCAGCGCCAGCGCCAACGCAGTCTGATCGACGACGCGGAGCGGCTGGAACTGCGGCTGACAGAGTAACTCTCGTAGCCGGCGGCCACGCTCGATCTGTACTTTCACGCGAGGATCGGGTTGCTCGCCGAAGCGAGTAAACATCTCGAGTTCGAGGAACTGGGCATATTCGAGCCGCATCGTCCCGGTAGCATCGCGGAGCGCTTTTGCCTGGGTCTTGCCGCCGACTCTGCTGACACTGGTGCCGACGTCCACCGCTGGCTTGTGGCCCTCGGCGAACAGCTTGGTATCGAGCACGATCTGGCCATCGGTGATCGAGATCAGATTGGTCGGGATATAAGCGCTGAGGTTGCCGGCATCGGTCTCCGCAACCGGCAATGCGGTGAGCGAACCACCGCCGAGCGCCGGCGATAGCTTGGCGGCCCGCTCCAGCAGGCGGGAATGGAGGAAGAACACGTCGCCCGGATAAGCCTCGCGCCCAGGTGACTGACCGGTGAGCAAAGCGATCTCGCGGTGAGTAGCGGCATGCTTGGTAAGATCGTCAAGCACGATCAGAACATGCTGCCCTCGGTCGCGAAACCACTCCGCGATTGTGACGCCCGCGAACGGGGCGATCCATTGCAGGCCGGGCGCGGCGGCGGGGCTCGCCACCACGAAGATGCAGCGCTCGGCCGCGCCATGGCGGCGGACCTGATCGATCACCCGGGCAACGCTCGACGACTTCTGGCCAATGGCGACATAGACGCAGACGATGTCGCTCGATCGTTGGTTGATGATGGTATCGACCGCAAGCGCCGTCTTGCCCGTGGCGCGGTCACCCAGGATCAACTGACGCTGCCCACGCCCGATGGCGAACAACGCGTCGACAACGAGTGTGCCGGTCTGCACCGGCTGGATCACGAGGTCGCGATCGATAATGCCCGGAGCGGCGCGCTCGACCGGCTCATGACTGTCCGCCGCGATTTCGGCGCCGCCGTCGAGCGGCCGGCCGAGCGGATCGACGACGCGGCCGAGCAGATTTTTGCCGACGGCCACCCTGACGACTTCGCCGGTGCCGGTGACCTGGTCGCCAGCTTTCACCGCATCGCCACTGTCAAGCAGGACGCAGCCGATCCGGTCGCGTTCCAGTGTCTGGACGAACCCGGACTGGCCACCGGCAAAGCGCAGCAGTTCGTCCAGGCGCGCGTCGGGAAGCCCCGAGATCATCGCTACACCGTCACCGATCGATTCGACACGACCGACCTGGTGGAGCTGCGGCGCCAGCGGGACGGCGTTCACCCGCGCGCTGGCCCGAGCCAGCCAATCCTCAGCCGGTGCGGGCATGTGCATCCTCCCGCAAGGCGTGCAAGAGGTCGTCGAGATCGGCGCGCCAGCTGTTGCGCAACACCATCTGCGGAGTCCGCAGTTCGAAGCCCGCGATCAGTTCAGGGTCCACTGCGAAGACAGGCGCGGTCAGGCCAGGCAGCGCCGCCGCCAACGCGAAACCGAACCGCGCCCGATCCTGGTCGCTGAGGGTTCCGGGGGTGATGACCTGGAGGGAGCCGGTCGCAAGCCGATCGCGCTCCTCCTTCAGCAATGTCGCAAGGCGATCTACGAGCGCCCGGAACATGGCCTCAGTGGTGATGTCCCCGGGCAGCCGGTCGAGCAGTTTTGCGGCCATTTGCCCGGCAAGGGTGGCGGCATCCACTTCCAGTGTGGCTTGCGCCTTTTTGCGTTCCTCCCCGGCAGCGCTTTCCGCCTCCTTGTGCAGATCCGCCACCTCCTGCTTGGCTTGGTCGAGCAGGCGAGCGCGATCGGCGTCCGCGCCCGCTTGCACCTCGGCGCGTCGGCGTTCGGCGTCGGCGGCGAAGGCGTCGGTGCGCGCCTTCAGAGTTGCCTCCTGTGCTGTTGCGGCAACACGCGCGGCCTCGGCATCCGCCAGGAGTTTGTCGGCTGCCGCCTGCCGCGCGGCGATCGCAGCGAGGACAGGCGTGTAAAGGAACCGGCTCAACAGCCAGACGAGCACCAGGACGTTGATCGTCTGGAGCGCCAAGGTCCACCAATTGATGTGCACCCCGCGACGCTCAGGCGAAGGGGTTGGCGAAAAGCAGCAGCAGCGCGATGACGAGGCAATAGATCGCCATCGTCTCGATCATCGCCAGCCCGACGAACAAAGTGCGCGAGACCGTGCTGGCGGCCTCGGGCTGGCGCGCGATCGCGTCCATCGCCGCCGCGACTGCTCGCCCCTGGGCAAGCGCAGGCGCGATAGCCCCGATGGAGATGGCGAATGCCGCCCCCAGGATGCTCACCAGATGGATCCAGTTCATGTCTTTGCCTCTCGCTGGGATGCTTCGCCGATCGCGCTGCCGATGAAGACCATTGCAAGCGCACCAAAGATGTAAGCCTGGACAGCGCCCGTCAGCAGCTCCAGCGCCATCAGCGGGATGGGCACGAGCAGGCCGGCGAGGCTCAGCACGATGCCGATCATGAACACGCCGCTCATGACGTTACCGAACAGGCGGACGGTCAGCGAAAAGCTGCGGGTGAACAGCTCGACGACGTTGAGCGGCACCATGAAGAGCGATGGCTGGGCAAAAGTGAGGAGGTAATGTCCAGGGCCGACTGCGCGGACGCCGAAGAAGATCGTCGCGCCGAACACGATAAGTGCGAGCGCTGCATCCGTTTCAAGCGCGGCCGTTGGCGGTTCGACGCCGGGGATCAGCGACGACCAGTTAGCGACCAGCACGAAAATGAAAAGCGTGCCGATCAGCGGTAGATAGGGCGCGGGCGGTGCATCCATCGTCTCGCGAATCTGACCGGAGATCATGTCGACGATCACCTCCAGCCCCGCCTGAAGACGCGAAGGACGAAGCGCCAGCCGGCGCGTCGCCGCCCATGCGCCCAGCGTCAATACGGCCATGATCGCCCAGGTGGTGACGACCGGCGTGGTGATCGGGACGGGCCCGAGGGTGAACAGCGTATGGGTGATGAGCGGCGACGCGATCTTCATGGCGCTGTGCCCAGCCGGCGCAGGACGAGCTGCCGCGCCACCATGAAGCCTGCGGTCGCGCCGAGCAACACGGGCCAGCCCTGCCGAGCCGCAACGACAAGAATGGCGAGGGTTAGTAGCATCCGACCCAATCGCAACGTGAATGCAACCAGAGCCGAGCCACCGTATGCCAGCAGCTTGGCATCGCGCGCGATCGCGAGGAAGTGCGCCCATCCCGTACATGCGCCGATCAGGACGAAGAGGATGATCGGTCGCATGTTCACTGCCGACCAAGCCATTTCCAGGCAGACCAGCAGCCCAGGCCAATGCCGATGAACAGTAAAGGCGCTGTCCAGAAGATGCCGCTGGCCTCCCGATGATCGAGCCAGCGTCCGATCACCAGGGAGACCAGCGCCGGCACGACGATCTGCCAGCCGAGCGCGCCGATCTGGCCGAGGTTGCGCGCCAGCGATGGTCCACGCTCTGCCCGGGCCTGGCGACGCCGCGCGACGCTCACGCGCACCGCCGCGATCAAGTTATCCTTCCCGGGGGTTGGCTGCTCGCTCACCAGCCCAGCGTCCCGGGTGCACCAGCGAGCGCCTCGACCATATGGCGGATCGCCTGCATGCGAAGCTTGGCCGAGGCGGTCCGCGCTGTCCGTTCGCCCTCAATGTGCGCGCGGTAGCCGGCGAGGACTACGGTCTCCAACTGGTCGAGATCATCGCCGACATGGGCTTCGCGCGTTGCAATCGAGATGTCATGGCCATGGGAGACGGTGAAAATGCCGTTGCGGACGGCGCAAAATCCGGATCGGCCATCGGCATGATGCCACGACACGACCGAGATCGCCAACGTCGTCAGGAAGTCGGCATGCCCCGACAGAATGCCGAAGCTGCCGCTGGCGTCATCGGCGCGCACGGACGCCACGTCATCCGCGTCCACGGCAATGGCGATCGGATCGGTGATCAACAGCCTCATGCCGGCACCGGAGCGGGGGCGGACTGCGCCTGCCTGGCGCGCGCCTCGGCGAGATCGCCGACCATGTAGAAAGCGCTCTCGGCCCAATCGTCGCATTCGCCGGCAAGAATAGCCCGACAGCCTTCCAGTGTGTCCGCTAGCGGAACCGAGCGGCCCGGCTGGCCGGTGAACGCCTCGGTGACGACAAACGGCTGAGTGAGGAAACGCTGCAGCCGCCGCGCGCGCCCGACGACAAGGCGATCCTCCTTGCCCAGTTCCTCCATCCCGAGCAGCGCGATAATGTCCTTCAGCCCGGCATATTGCGCGATCGCCTCACGAACGCCCTGCGCAATGTCGTAATGCACCTCTCCGACGACGAGTGGATCGAGCAGGATCGAGGTGGAGGCGAGCGGGTCGATCGCGGGATACATTCCTTCTGCGGCCATCGAACGCGACAGCAGCACGTTGCTGTCGAGATGATCCGAAATCGCCGTCACCGCCGGATCGGTGAAATCGTCCGCGGGCACGTAGACAGCTTCGATCGCGGTAATCGAGGCGCCCTTTACCGACGCGATCCGCTCCTGCAGCGCCGCCACTTCACTCGCCAGGGTGGGCTGATAGCCGACCCTGGACGGCATTCTCCCGAGCAGACCTGACACCTCACTGCCGGCCTGGACGAAGCGAAATACATTATCCATCAGAAGTAGGACGTTACGCTTCTGTTCGTCGCGAAAATACTCGGCAACCGTCAGCGCGGTCATTGCCACCCGCCAGCGCGCACCCGGTGGCTCGTTCATTTGCCCGAAGACGAGCACGGTCTTATCGATCACGTCCAAGTTGCGCATGTCGGTGAGCAGTTCATGCCCCTCGCGCGAACGTTCGCCGATGCCCGCGAAAACGGATACGCCTTCATATTTCGCCGACATCGCGCGGATCAGCTCCATCACCAACACGGTCTTGCCTACGCCGGCACCGCCGAACATTGCCGCTTTGCCGCCCTGCGCGAGCGGGCTGAGCAGATCGATCACCTTGATGCCGGTCTCGAAGATCGCGGTCGCCGCGCTTTGCTCGTCGAGCGGCGGTGGGGCACGATGGATCGGCCTGCACGGCACGTCCGACGCGAAAGCCGGACCCCCATCGCCAATCACACCGGTAACGTTGATCAGCCGCCCCAGCACGGCATCGCCGACAGGAACCAGGACCGGCGCTCCCGTCGCTTCCGCCTGCGCCCCCCGCGCCAGGCCACTGGTGGTCTGAAGCGCCACCGCCCGGACCACGCGCTCATCCACGTGGCTTTGGACCTCGGCGATCAGATCGCCGCTTGGGCCCTCGATCCGGAGGGCCTCATTGATCGACGGCAGCTTGTCGGAATCGAACGTGACGTCGATCACCGGCCCGCGTACGGCCACGACCAGACCGGCATGAAACCGCGGGTGGATGACTATGCCCACGACTGAATGGGGTTGCGGTTTATCATCACAAACGCGGCATCGAAGGCGTGGCTAAGCGAGTAGCCTGCTTGCCACCCCGTGTATCAGGCCCGCGCGACACACCACCCGGCGGGGGGCATTGCGTGAACAGTCGCTTCATCCCGCTCTTGTCCTCGCTGATGTTCAGCAACGAGTTATCGTAAAGACAAATCTGGCCGAACGAAAGGAAATTAGTGGCGGACCAATAGGCGTAGATCATTCGAAGTTCGTCAGCGGCGAGTGCGCCGGGCATGCCGCCAATGGTATAGGGAACACGTGAGTCTCGCAGCTTGATAATGGCGTCCATGGCAACTTATCCGAACGAGCGCAGGGAGGGTCGTTAGCGAGACGTGCGCGCTCGATCGCCTGCAACGATTGAACTTCCAGCCCTGAAAATACGCATCCTGGGCATTTTCCGGAGACGAGACGGCCAGCACCGCAGGTGCTGTACCGACCATCTAGACCACATCCTTGTCCTAGAGCAGGCTCGGAAACTACTCATCTTCGCCGCTGCCGGCCCTGAGCGTTTCGGATATTCCCGGCGCCGCAGTTACGAAGCTCATTCATCACCCTAATACCAAGGCTCTGAGATGCTGACGCATCACGCCTTGGTTACGCTCAAGCACCGCGCGGGCTTAACCAAAGTTCGACGAATCAAACTCGTGGAACTTTGGTATAAGCCAGAACTTGGCGCCTTCGTTTGATCGAGCCACCGGCCCAGCACCTCCTTCTCGCCGTCTGCGCGGATGCCCAGCACGATGTGGATCGCCTCGTTGCGGAACCATGCCCTTGTCACGGATCTTGATCCGGAGCCCGTCGAAAAGACCAGCGGGTAAATCGCGTCGAGCGGCCGCTGCTGGCAGGTGGCGACTTCATTGAGCAGCGCATCCGTTATCGTGCTGATCAGGCGCGGTCTTCTTCATCGAGATTGCGGTCAACGATGAAACGTGGCCGGCGTTTGGTTTCGAAATAGATCTTGCCGATATATTCGCCGATAATGCCGATACAGAGCAATTGCACACCACAGATAAAATAGATCGGTACCACGGTCGATGCCCATCCTGGTACCGTCGAGCGCAGAAACAGCGTGCTGACCAATGCCCATCCGGCCAGCAGGAACGAGCCGGTGGACACCACGATACCCAGCAGGGTGATCAGTCGCAGCGGGCGGATCGAAAAAGACGTCAGCCCTTCGAGGGCAAATGCGATCATCTTGCGCAAGGGATATTTCGATTTTCCGGCAAAGCGTTCCGCACGACGATATGGCACGGTGGCGACGGTAAATCCGAGTTGCGGCACCAGCGCCCGCAGGAACAGATTGACCTCGGTATACTCGGCCAGCGCCCGCAGTGCTTCGGCGCTCATCAGGCGGTAATCCGCGTGATCGGCGACAATGGTTACCCCCATGCTCTTCATGAACCGGTAGAAGCTACGGGCGGTCGTGCGCTTGAACCAGCTGTCGGAACCGCGATCGTTGCGAATGCCCAATACGATATCGACGCCGCCCCGATAAGCATCGACCATGCTGCCGATTACCGAAGGATCGTCCTGAAGGTCGGCATCGAGAGTGATTACGGCGTCCCGGTTCGCGGCTGCCGAGAGGCCTGCCATCAGCGCGTTCTGGTGACCCCGGTTGCGCGACAGCTTGACGCCGGAAAACCGATTGTCCTGACGATGCAGTTCCTCGATCAACGCCCAGGTGCGATCCTGCGATCCGTCATCCACGAAATAGACCCGCGCCGATGCGATTCGGCCTTCTGCCTGCAAGCCATCCAGCAGCGACCGCAGCTGCCTTGCGGTTTCTCCTATGACGTCTTCTTCATTGTAACACGGCAGGACGAGGCCGAGGCTGGGCGCAAGACGCAAGCTCATGATGCGATCCGGTGGCGAAATGTGAAATAGCGAGCGCCCAGAAAAGTAAGCGCGGTATAGGCTGGTACGCCCAATGCCTGAGCGATCCGGACGTCAATGCCGAGCCTATCGTGCAGACCGATCACCAGCAGCAACTGCGCTGCATATGCGCCGCCGACCACGCACAACCACGCCATGAAGCTCTTGCGCCAGTCTCCGCTGTCCGCAAATGTCCAGCTACGGTTGATGACGAAGGATACCAGGATGCCCCCCGCATAGCCGACCGCATTGGCCCCGCGATAATCGTTGCCCAACGCCATGAAAACATAGATCAGCGCCAGGCCGACCGCGCTGTTCAACACACCTACCGCCAGAAAGCGCAGCAATTGCACGGCTATTTTCTCGCGATCATCGAATATTGACCGCCCAGCGGCAGCCAGGACAAGCTTGGTTCGAGTCCACGCAGCCGCGCCAGCACGCGGGGAAAAAACACATGGTAGCGAATTTGGGGGGATATCCAACCGGCCGCTTTCGCCGCCCTGACCAGGCTGCTGGCGCGAATCAGCCGCGCGTTGGCATCAAACGGGCAGGTATTCACCGCGCGGACGGTTAGCGGATTAAATGGATTATGTTCGAATATCGCCAATCGACCACCGGGCGATGTGACTCGATGCAATTCAGTCAGCCAGTGAACGTGCCGATCATGCTCGATGTGATGGAAGACGCAGGCCGAGAACGCCAGATCAACACTGGCATCATCCACCGGCACCCGCTCTTGCGCTACCTCGACGAAGCTGGCGCCGCCGGGAAAACGAGCAGCAGCAAGCTCCAGGCTGCGCGGCGAGGCATCGGCACAAATCAGTGTTGCAGCCGGAAAGTATTTCCTGAAAAATGGCATCGACGCGCCAATACCCGCTCCAAAATCGATTATGCGGTCGGTAACGATGCCGGATCTTTCCAACACATCCCTAAGTGTCCTGACCTTATATTCCGCGAAAAATTCGGGATCTTCGCCCGTAATCGCGATATTGCCGCGATGCGCTTGTAAATATTCGTCGGCATATTGATCAAATTCGGCAAGGCTCATCAAGCCATCTCCAGCATATGCACTTGGGCAAATTGCGCTCGCATCCGCGATTTTCAGCCTGTGTATAACCAAATGTTTAGAGCAAATGGTTAATAATCTCGCCAGGTTTTTAGAGATGTAGCCAGACGGGCAAGCACGCACAATCGCGCGCGCGGGATCGGTCGCCAGCTTGGCCCACAGTTGTAAAAGGGTTGCCTGCTCCCATACGTCCTCGTTAATGCGCGCCAAAGCCAATGAGCGCTGCGAGAGGAATCACATGAGCCAATACGACCACCTCATCGGCCGGGAACTCGCCAGCGGCACCTGGAGCTGGAATTCGGATCGGGCCTTGCTCTATGCGGTCGGGGTGGGCGCGGGGCTGGATGATGCGCAGCAGGAATTGCAGTTCACTACCGAGAACACCCCCGGCCTGCCCCAGCAGGTGATCCCCTCGTTCCTGACGCTGATGCTGCTGCCCAGCGATTGGCTCGATGTCATCGGCTGGAAGAGCGAGGGGTTGAGCCCGGTCGGCATGGTCCATGGCGAACAGAGCGTGACGCTGGCGCGGCCGCTGCCGGTCGAAGGCAAGGCGCGTCTCTCGACGGTGCTGCGCGGGATCTATGACAAGGGTTCGGGCGCGCTGGTGGTCAAGGATACCACGATCACGCTGAGCGATAGCGGTGAGTTGCTGGGCTCCGCCACCATGCGGTTGTTTGCGCAAGGCAGGGGCGGCTTTGGCGGTCCGCGCAATCCTGACGGCGATCCGCTGTGGACCCGACCCGAGCGCCAGCCAGATGCGGTGATTTCCTTGCCGGTCGGGGTCAATCAGTCGCTGATTTACCGCCTCTCGGGCGACCGCCATCCGCATGGCACCGAACCGGGGCGAGCCCGCGCCGATGGTTTCGAACGGCCGATCTTCTACGGCCAGGGCTCCTTCGGGGTCGCATGCCGCGCTTTGGTCAGGGGCCTTTGCGAGGGCGATGTCGCTCGGTTCGGCCATATGGAGGGGCGTTTTTCCAAGCCGGTATTTCCCGGTGATCGGCTCGATACGCTGATCTGGCGTACCGATGATGGGGCGCAATTCCAGATGGTCGCCAATGGCGAAAGGCTGGTGCTCGATCGCGGGTTTTTCCGCTTCAGCCAAGCTTAGATGTGATACGCGGTTGCACTCGTCGCAATCCGAGCCCCCTTCTCCGTCCGTGCTGAGCTTGTCGAAGGACTGTCCCTCTTTTCTTGGGCTTACCCGAAGAATAAGGCAGTGCTTCGACAAGCTCAGCACGGACGGAACGTGGGCGGTCATTGCACCTGAATATCGGTTCACCGATTGCACCTGGCCGCCATCGATCCGGTAATTCGCGCCATTGACGAAATCCGATAGCGCTGGCGATGAACGTCACCAATGTGCCGATATCCTGCGGCCGACCGTAGCGCGTGGACGAACCGGGAAGCAGGCCGAACTCCATGAACCGCGCCTCGCGCTGATCGAGGTCGTCGGGCCAGTTCTGCGCATCGCCCATCGTCGTCAGCGTGCGCTCGAGCATTTCGGTGCGGGTGCAGCCGGGGCTCACGGCGTTGACCGTGAGCCCGTTCCCAATCCGCTTGCTCGATATCCGCGAGCGGGTTGCGACCGATGTTGCACACGGCATTGTTGACCGCGCAGTCGAGGCCGCCGAAACTGTCCACCGCGGTCTTGACCATGCGCTGGACATCGGTGGATTTGCCGACGTCCGCCGCCACGAAGATCGCTTCGCCGCCGCTATCGCGAATGGCTTTGGCGGTCGCCTCGCCGTCTTCAGGGTTGAGATCGGCTATCACCACTTTCGCGCCTTCGCGGGCGAAAATATGCGCGCAGGCGGCACCGAGACCGCACCCCGCGCCCGTGACCAGCGCGACTTTGCCGGATAGATATCCCATCAGTGCTCCTTCCCTTGCCGGTCATCGGCCGGTTCCTTGTGGTTTGTATCCGTATGCAAAGCTGGCAAACACCCGATAATCGCGCGTGACTGAGCAACTGCTCCATGACATAGTCGACGAAAGATCCCCGGAGAACACCATGGCCAGCGCGCCCGCAGACGTTCAGAGCAGTTCCATTGCCAAGCCCGCCCGCAAGGCTGAAACCATTACCAAGCGTAGTTACTGCAAAATCTGCACGAACCAATGCGGCGTCGTCGTTGAGGTCGCAGGCAATGAGATCGTCCGGGTAAAGGGTGATTTCGAGCATCCGCTCAGCAAGGGCTATACTTGCCCCAAGGGTCGCGCCATCGGCCGCTCGCATCATAACCCCGCTGCGATCACTCAACCGATGATGCGCAAAGACGGCGAGTTGGTTGCAGCCAGTTGGGACGAATGTCTCGATGACCTGGCCGCGCGTTTGCGCGCCGTGGTCGATGAGCATGGCCCCAATTCCGTCGGTTTCTACTTCGGTAGCGGGTTGGGCATGGACGCCTCGGGTTTCCGCATGGGTGAGGCTTTCTATAACGCGCTCGGCGCTCCGCCGAAATTCTCGCCATTGACCATCGATGGCACCGCCAAGGTGCTGGTCGCCTGCATGGTCGGCGGCTTTCCGGGGCTCGGCCCCAAAACCGATAACGATAATGTCGAAATGCTGCTTTACGTCGGCAGCAACCCAATGGTCAGCCATGGCCACAATACCGGCATGTTCAACCCTGCCGGACCGATCCGCGCCGCTGCCGAGCGCGGCGATGTCTGGACGATCGATCCGCTGTTGACCGAAACCGCAAAGTTCTCGACCGGTCACATCGCGCCTTATCCCGGCAAGGATTACGCGATCCTGGCGTGGCTGGTGCGCGAGATACTGGATGGCGGGCCGATCGACCTGGCGCAGCCGGTCATCGGCATGGAGGAATTGCGCAACGCGCTGGCCGGCTTCGATCGCGCTACTGCCGCCGCGATCGCCGGGGTGACGGAAGCGGAACTGGACGCCCTGCTGGCGGCAATCCGGCGCCACGGGCATGTCGTCGTCGAAACCGGCACCGGCGTCACCATGTCGGTCAGCGCCAATGTTACCCAGTGGCTGGCCTGGGTGCTGACGATCCTGACCGGAAAAATGAACCGCAAGGGTGGCACCTGGTTCCACCCCGGCTTTATCACCCAATACGACAGCTTCGAACTGCCGTTGATGGAAGACCCGTTCACCCCCGGCGCGCCGACCATGCCCGATGTGTCGGGGCTGATCGGCGACTGGCCTTGCGCCGCGCTTCCCGGAGAGATCGAAGCCGGCAATATTCGCGCTCTGGTCAATCTAGGTGGCAGTCTGATCCGCTCGTTTCCCGATGCCAATCTGCTCGCTCCCGCGCTGGCGAAACTGGTGGTCAATGTCGATCTCGAGATCGTCGAGAATGAAACCACTGCACTGTCGACGCATGTCCTGCCGACGAAGGATCAGGTCGAGCGGCCCGATTTGTCGCTGTGGGATACGCTCAGCGGCAGTCTGTCGATGATGTACACCGCCGCGCCGCTCGCGCCGATGGGCGAGCGGCGCTCGGCATGGTGGATCATTTCGCAGATCATGCGGCGGATGGATCTGCCGGTGGCCGAGCATGTGCCGGCGGACGATCGTCTGGAGGGCGCCGACGATGCCATGCTGGCAACGCTGATGGCCGGCGCGCGCTGCACATTCGAGGAATTGGCGGCGGCAGGTACGGTCAGCCTGCCGATGGAATTTCCCGCAAACTGGCTCGACGCGCATATCGAGCGGATCGGTGGCTGGCGGCTCGCGCCGGCCAAACTGGTGGATCTGTGGCAGGAGCTGCGCGTCGCCGATGAGGCTGCGTTGAGCAGCGGCCCGCGCCCACTATGCTTCATCTCCCGCCGTCAGCGGCGCAAGCTCAACGCTTCGCTCAGCTTTCTCGGTAGCCCGGCCGACATCATTCTCCATCCCGAGGATGCAGCGGCACACGGCATCGTCACCGGTGGCAAGGTGCGGGTCCATACCGCGCGCGGCGAGATTTTTCTCACGGCTCTAGTCAGCGACACCATCCGCCCCGGCGTGGCCTCGATCCCGCATGGCCATGAAACCGCGAACGTCAATCTGCTGACCAACGTCAATGATATCGACGCAATGACCGGGATGGTGCTGTACACCGGCGTGCCGATCGGGGTTGAAGCGGTCGCGGCATAATAAAAGATAGCGGGAGAATGAGCATGTCTTTGAAGGAGCGCTACGGTCCGTGGGCCTTGCTGGTCGGCGGCTCGGAAGGGATTGGCGAACATATCGCGCGTAAGCTGGCCAAGGATGGGATCAACATCATCCTGGTCGCCCGCAAGCCCGAAGCACTGGCGGCGACAGCGCAGATCCTGCGCGACGAAAGCGGCGTGGAAGTTCGCACAATCCAGCTCGACATCAGCCGCGATGATATGCTGGAGCGCATCCAGGAGGTCACCGACGGGCTCGAAGTGGGTCTGCTGCTCCACAATGTCGGGGGCGCCAAGGGCTTCGGCCCATTCGTCGATTGCAAGCTCGATCACGTCATGGCGGCAGTGCGCAACAACCCGATCGCGCTGACCAAGCTCGCGCATCATTTTGGCGGCGCGATGGCGAAGCGCGGGCGCGGCGGCATTCTGATGATCGGCTCGATCGCGGGGAACGCCGGCGGCTATTATCTGGCCAGCTATTCCGCCGCCAAGGCCTGGAATCAGATCCTGATGGAAGCGCTATGGGCCGAAATGCAACCGCGGGGCGTCGATGTGCTCGCCATACCGATCGGCGCGGCGAATACGCCGGCGCGGATACGCAGTGGCACGATCGACGATGACCAGATGAACGTGGTCAGCCCGGAGGAGGTCGCGCAGCAGGCGCTCGACCAATTGCCGCACGGGCCGGTTTATGTGCTGCCCGAGCATCGTGATTTCTTCGACTCGCTGAATACGCCGCAGCGTCGCGAATCTGCTGAAGCGCAACGTGACCTACTATTGAAAATGCTGCCTTCGGCTCAGGCCAAGGTTTAGAATATCACGCCCCCTTAAATCCTCCCCCTTTGGGGAGGTGGCAGCCCGCAGCGCTGACGGAGGGGGCGGATTGGCGCTAATCTCGTCACGGAGAGGCATCTGCTAGCTACCCCCTCCGTCTCGCTGCGCGAGCTACCTCCCCCAGTGGGGGAGGATTTTGGTGCCTTACGCTACCCGCATCTTGAACGACACGTTCTTGACGACAGTATAGGACTGCAAGCCCTCTACCCCGCCTTCGCGACCATAGCCGCTGTCCTTGACCCCGCCGAACGGGGTTTCGGCCAGCGATGCCACGAAGTGATTGATCGACAGGTTCCCGCATTCGAGCCCGTCCATCAGCCTATCGGCGTTGCTGGCGCTATCGGTGAAGGCATAGGCGGCCAGCCCGAACGGCAGCGAATTGGCCATGGCGATGGCTTCATCGAGATCGCTGAAGCGCTGGATCAACAACAGCGGACCGAAGGGCTCTTCATGCAGTACGCGGCAGTCTGAAGGCATGTCGGCGAGAACGGTGATGGGATAGAAGAAACCATCGCCTTCGGGCCGATTGCCACCCGCCGCGATCGCCGCGCCTTTGCTCCGCGCATCTTCGACCAGGGCTGCAATCGCCTCGACCCGGCGCGGATTGGCGAGCGGGCCGACGTCGGTATCACCGTCGATCCCGCTGCCCATCCGCAATTCGGCGGCGCGCTTGGCGGCGGTTTCGACGAAGCTATCGTAGATGCTGTCGTGGACGATCCAGCGCGTCGGCGCGACGCAGACTTGCCCGGCGTTGCGGGTCTTGATCGCCACCGAGGCCAGCGCGGTTGCCACGGGATCGGCATCGGCGCAGACAATCACCGGGCCATGGCCGCCCAGTTCCATGATCGCGGGCTTCATATGCTGCCCGGCGAGCGCAGCGAGATGCTTGCCGACCGGCACCGAACCGGTGAAATGCACCAGCCGGATCGAGGGATGTGGGATCAGCGCCTCGGAGATTTCCGAAGGCGTGCCGTAAAGCAGATTGAACACCCCCGGCGGCAAACCAGCATCGATCAGCGCCTGGGCCAATTGCATCGAGCCTGCCGGGGTTTCCTCCGAAGCCTTGAGGATGATCGCGCAACCCGATGCGAGCGCGCCGGCGATCTTGCGCGAGGGCGAACTGACCGGGTAATTCCAGGGCGAAAAGCCGGCGACGATGCCGATCGGCTCGCGCAGCACGATGTGGCGCATCCCCTGCTCGCCGGGAATGACGCGTCCATAGAGCCGCAAGGCCTCATTAGCGTCCCACTCGAGGATACTGCAGGCCCGCAGCACTTCCAGCTTCGATTGCGCCAACGGCTTGCCCTGCTCGAGGGTCGAGACATAAGCGATCTCATCCGCCCGCTCGCGGATCAGTTGTGCGGCGCGCAGGATGATCTTCGCCCGCTCGCCCGGAGCGACCCGACGCCACTTGGCGAAACCCCGCTCGGCTGCGGCGATGGCGTCGGCGATATCGTCCGGGCCGGCACAGGGCAGCATGCCGAGCACGCTCTGGTCTGCCGGGTTGAGCACTGGAATGCGCCTTGCCGGGCGGCGCCATTCGCCATCGATCAGGAGCGCCAGTTCGGGATAGGCCGTCATCGTGTTTCCATTATTCCTGTCGCGGCAAGATGGTCCGCTGCGTCGCCGCCCTTTGCGTCAAACCGGCGTCGGCAGGCAAGGAAAATGATCCGTTTACGCGCGGCAATACGAACGGCGCGCGTAGCCTGATCCGCTCCGCGCCCCGTAACGATCCCGGCAATTCATTTGCATTTGCTGCGCGCCGCCAAAGTGCGGTGCGCAGCAAATGGATGACAATCAGCTCCCGAAATAAGCCTTCACGCGGAAGCCGAACATGCGTGGCAGATTGGGATGGCCACCTTCTGCGCCGATCGTGCCGAAAGCCCCATCCGGGAAGAGCAGATGGTGTTCGTTCGTGACGTTGGTCATGAAGAATGACAGATCGAATGGATGACCGAAGACGCCCTTCCAGTCGGCGTTGACATTGAGGTCATTGGTGGCCGGGATTTCATACAGATAGGGCGACGCATCGGGAGAAAGCGCGCGGTTTGCATCGGTATGGGTAAATGTTGCGGCGATCGATACCCGACCGACGCTGCTGTCTACCGGCAGCAGATACGTTCCGGTCAGCGTTACTTTGTTCTTCGGCGAAAGCTCGAGCGGCCCACCGACCTGCGCCGCCGTAGTCAGACTGGAAAAATATTGGGGGACCGTGGGCGGGGCGAATGAGATCAACTTGGTGTTGAGATAGGCGTAGCTGACGTCCACTTTGAAGGAGGAAATCGGCGTGATTGAAGCGTCGGCCTCGATGCCCCAAATCCGCGACTTGCCGGCGTTTACAATCAGTTGCTGCGGAGGCACTTCGTTTACGTAAGCCGGTGCGATGATCGCGTTCACTGAAAGCTGTTGATTGCGGAAGTCGTTGTAAAACGCTGCCAAGTCGAAGAAACCGTGCAAGGCACCGCCAAAGGTGGTCTTGGCGCCCACCTCATAAGTATCGACTTTTTCCGGTCCCCATGTCGGGAAACCGAGGTTGTTGGGGTTGATCCCGCCCTGCCGGTAACCGCGCGACCATTTAGCGTAGACATTGGCATCCGTGTTCAGCTTATACTGGAGATCGACCAGCCAGGTCGGCTTGCTCGACTTGATTTTCGTCACCAGATAGCATCGAGGGTCAATCGGGCTATTGACGGCTTTTGGTATCGCAGTGACAACTGGGCCGCTCGGAGTCTGAGTGGTGACAGTTCCATCGTTGAACGCAAGAATGTTCTGACAGGTATAAGCAGGCGCCCCACCCGGTATCGGACTCAGGTTGGTGTCGACATTGATATCGTCGTCGGTCATCTTATCGCTGGTGTACCGGGCACCCGCCGTAAAGATAAGATTGTCGGTTATTTTGTAGTCAGCTTGGGCATAAATGCCCTTGTTATTGAAATAATCTTTTATGCTATAGTTCGACACTGTACCGAAACCGGTCGGATTTGCGCATTGCGCGGCGGCGGCATAGGTGCAATTGGAGAAAATAGCTGCCGCACCAGAGCTGTAGCCAAGCGGATTACTGAGTTCCAGATAGAGCCCGCCTTGGTACGTTAGGCGGTCATCGCTGGAACGGCCCTGAATCTGAAACTCCTCGGTAAAGGTCGATTGCGCAGCATTGTAACCCGATCCGCCGGGATCAAGTTGGATCGTCGGAAATGTGAAGGCAGGTTGTCCCACGTAGAGCAGGTTCGGTGGAGCTTGAAAATTGGTGCCCCATAGACTGAATGATGAGGCTTCACGATATTCGGTATAGGAGATGATGTTCTTGATGGTCAGCGTGTCGGTGGCTTTCCAAGTCGTGGTATTGATCACTCCCCATTGGCGAATACGCTCATAGGGATGCGTATCCGTGCTTTGCACCGTGTAAAAATTGCCGCCGTTAGCTTTTTGCTGGGCAATCTGATTACACGCTAGCCCCGCCGTCAAATATGTTAGGCCCGAAAGCGGGTAACCGGGGGTATTTCCTTGATTGCAAACTGTGAGGTTCGGCACCACGCCATTGTCGCTTGAATTGCTATAGCTGGCGATCGTGTAGTTTTCGAGGTCGGGCGTCAAATCACCGACGAGGCTGATCCGGCCGGCAAAATAGTTGGTATTGCCGAATTTGGTTGGTCCGATGCCCGAGACATTGTTGAGATAGCCATCGCGCTGATTCCAATCGAAGGCGCCGCGCACCCGGAAAGTATCGCTTAGCGGCGCGTTCAACATGCCCTGAACCCGGTGCATGTTATAGTCGCCGACCGACCCTTCTACCGACCCTTCCAGCTTGTCGGTCGGCTTGGCGGGGACCAGCAGAATTGCACCACCAGTTGTGTTACGACCGAACAGTGTTCCTTGTGGACCCTTGAGTACCTGGATATTCTGGAGGTCAAAAAAGCTGCCGGGGCCTGCGCCATTGCCCGAGGTGGTACCGGCGTTGGCACGCGGCGCGACAACGTCGGCGAAATAAACCGCGACCGAGGGCGAAGTCTTGCCCTCCTGAGTAAAGCCCCGGATCGAAAAACTGCTCTTGGTCGGACCGAAATTGGCATTCGACGACAGCGACGGCACATAAATGGCAAGATCGCCGGCGTTATAAATATTGCGCTTGGTGATCGCGTCCTGACTCAGCACGGTAATCGAGATCGGGACGTCCTGCAGGCGCTCTTCGGTGCGTCGAGCCGTTACGATGATGTCGCTACTGGCCGAAGCATCATCGCTATGGGTGTTGGAAGTAGCAGGCGCCGTGGTCGGCACGCTGGCGGCATTCTGCGCCCAGGCGGGCATGGCACTCGTCGTGCCAATGGCGGCAACACCTAATAACAGACTCGTCCGGATTGCGTGCGTGATCATGTCACTCCTCCCCATTTAGTCAAACTCCGCGGCTTGACTTGAGTCGAAGCTCACAGATTTTTGCGATCGATGCAATATAAATTACCATCTGATTTTAAAGCTAAAGGAGGTTAGCAATGCGCGAACGGGATTGCGCACAGGAATTGTTATGGCGAGCCAAACAATTGAAAGAGAGGTAATTCCCATAAATGGGTGGCTTCATGGGAAGCTGAATTTTTTGCACTGCAATATTGGGGTGCTCGTAACTGGCCCTGTCTTGCAAACGAAGAGTCGCGAGCTTTGCAGCCTGAGATCAACGCGGTGGCGTTTCTGGACAATATTGCGAAGTCGGGGCTGGAGTTTGGCGGGCCCAGCATGATAGTGACGCCTCAAAGCGTGGAGAGCGAATGATGGATTGGCACCAGGAACAGGGCCTGCGCTGGCGCCCATTGCGCCCTTTTGGCGTGGAGATCGATCATGATCTTAGCGCGCCACTGCCAGCCGCGGCTGCCGCACGCTTTGTCACCCTGTTCAGCGAGCATGGCCTGATCGTCGCGCGAGGACAGTCGCTCGATCGCGATCAGCACAATGCCCTGGTCGCTCTGCTGGGGCCGATCGTGGCGCATCGCGATGGCGAAGCGGGCTATATCCAGAGCAACGGAGCGGATGGCGCGGAGGGCTCGGAACTCGCTTTCCATGCCGATGCCGCTTATACCGAGACGCCGTTCGAGGCCTTGTCGCTTCATGCTGTCGATGTCGTCGATGGAGCATCCTCAACGCGCTTCATCGATGCCCAGGATGGCTTGACGCGCCTGCCCGAGGAATGGCGCGCGGTCTTGGCGGCGCATGACGCCGAGATGGTGTCGGGCGCGCTCGATCGGCTCGGCGGGCGCAGCTGCGATGTCCCGGAACTCAAGGCTGCCCCTCAGCGCCGCGAATTGCCGGCGATCCGGGTCAATCGCCGCAATGGTCGGCTTTATGTCGCGGTCAGCGCGATGCATACCGCCGGGCTCGCGGGATTGAACTGGGCGGAAGGCAACGCGGTCTTGAATGCTGTGTTCGACGAGATTTATGCGCCCGATCGAATCTATGAGCATATCTGGCACAATGGTGATCTGGTGATCTGGGACAATGTCGCTTGCCAGCATGCGCGCGGCAATCTGACCGGCGCCGGGCGCCGCATTCTGCAACGGGTGATCGTCGGCCCGCACGCGCATGCCACGCCGCACGTCAAGGCGGCGTGAAGGCAGCAGCCGGCGCAGGAAATCTGGCATCGGCGCTGATTGCTGCCGGACCCATTGCCGAGCCGGCACGTTACAATAGGATCACGCACCGAAGCGGGGGGCAGCACGCAATATGGCGCTGGAAACGATGGCTGGCTGGATCGCGCCGATCGCGACCATGGTTGCGGCAATGATGACCGCCGCCAATTACAACGCGCGGGTCACCGGTTGGGGCTTTGTCGTCTTCACCGCAGGCGCGATCTGTTGGGCGATCGTCGGCAGCATGACGGGGCAGACCAACCTCTTGGCAACCAACGGCTTTCTGGCGTTCGTCGATCTGGTTGGCGTATGGCGCTGGCTGGGCAAACAGCAAACATATGAAAAGGGCGGCAAGTCGGCTGAAGTCAGAAGCCGCCGTTCGTCCTCGCCAACGCTGTTTACTGCCACCAGTATTGCCGGGATGCCGGTAAGAGACCAGCACGGCAAACCCTATGGCAAGGCCGTGGAAGCGCTGGTCGAATGCGAGACGGGTCGGATCAGCTATATCGTCATCGCCACCGGCGGGGTTGCCGGGATCGAGGAACAGTTGCGCGCTGTCCCCCGCGATGAAATGGTGTTCGGCTGCGATTATCTGACGCTGGGCCTCAGTTCGGCGCGATACGAAGCCTTGCCCGTGCTGGCGAAGGGCGCATGGCCCGATGAAGACGATTTGAGCTAACCGGCTCGGCTCTGCCTTCCCCCCGCGTCCGAAAAGCTGCGGAAGGTGATCGAGTGGCGTGCTTCGCTCACTTCGGCGATGCTGTGTTCCCAGTCATGACGCACCTCGCCGGAGAGACGATAAATGCCGCGCGACCCAAGCGGCACGGTGGCGCGCTGCCATTGCTCCTTCTGCCCCTGCCCCTGACCACGTCGCCGTCGAAACCGCATCGCTGCTGGCGCGCCCAGTGAAATCCCGACGACATCCTCGTAAATCGGCCGATCGCGATGCCAACCGATTCCTGCCCCGGCGTCGTAGCGGGTCACCAGCGCCTGGATCATCTCTTCCGGCGCCAGACCGGCGAAACTCGCCGCCCGGTCGCGAAGGTCGAGGAGCCAATCCGGTAGCGGTTCGGCCCGGCTGAGTGCCCCGCTCTGGAAATCATAGCTCCAGCCAAAGCCCCGCGTCAGTCGCTTGCCGGTCCATTGGTGAAAGCGGAACGGGCTTAAATCGAGCGTGTCGATCGCGGCGATCAGCACTCTCTCCTCGGCGGCGTCGAGAAAATCGCCTGTCGTTGCCAGACCCGGAATGAGAGGAATATCGAACAGGTCAATCATGGTCCCGGGACTTCGCGCTCGCCACTTATGTTCTTTATATGTTCCGATTTAAGCGCGATGTAAAGAGGCGATATGAGACAGGGGTTGCCATATCGTCCGCCATGACCGAAACTCCAGGTGGGTCAGCGGGCGCTGGCTGACAGGGAAAAGAGCTTATCCATGAGTACATATCTGGCTTTGTTCCGGGAAAATTATCACGGGCTTCTGTCGCTTTACGCCGGTCTCGGGATCATTGCGGCGAATGGCATCGCCTGGCTGCTGGCGTCGCTGGTGCCGACGCTCAAGGCGGCGCGGCAGATCAATACCGCAACCTTCCGCGAAAAGATGCAGCGCCCCAATTATGCGGCCAACCAGGCCTGGAACAACAAATGGGCGCTGCTGCATCTGGGGGTGATCTTCGGCCTGATCCTGCCGTTTTGCCTGACGACGGCCGCGCAGCCATGGTGGCGGATGCCGCTCGATATCGTCGTGATCCTGATGTTCTACGATTTCTTCTATTATTTGACGCATCGCTTTCTGTTTCACGACAGTGGTTCGCTGAAGGGCCCGCTGATGTGGATGCATGCGGTGCATCATCGCCAGCATAATCCCTGCCGCAAGGATTCGAGCTATATCCATCCGCTGGAAGTGGCGATCGGCCTGGGCCTCTATATCGCCAGCATCTTCGTGTTGTCGCGGTTGATGGGGCCCTTCCCGGTGCTGACGATCGTGATCACCTGGTTTGCCTTCACCGAGATCAATCTGCACAATCACGATCTGTGGGAAGCCGATCGCTTTCCCTTCCGCTATCTCAACACCATGTCGAAAATGCATCATCACCATCACGCCAAATTCACCGGCGGAAATTACGCAACGATCTCGCTGCTCTATGACTGGATGTTCGGCACGCTCGACCATGGCGAACCGCGCCGGACGGCGGCAAGGGCGCAGGCGGAAACCCAATCGGCGATGTAGCCCCAGTGATTATCCGTGCCGCTCACGCTCAGGATGCCGAGGCAATCGCCGCCATTTACGCCCACCATGTGCGGCACGGCACCGCAACCTTCGACACCGCGCCGCGCACGCTGCCACAGACCAGCGCGCTTATCGCCGAATGCACGGCGCGGGGCTGGCCATTTCTGGTCGCGGAGAACGACGGGTTCACGCTGGGCTACGCTTATACCGCGCAATACCGCGATCGCGCGGGCTATGCCTTCGCCTGCGAGGATTCGATCTACCTCCACCCCGACCATCTCGGCCAGGGCATCGGCAAAGCCTTGCTCGCCGCCTTGCTTCCCGCCGCTGCCGCTGCCGGCTTCCGTCAGATGATCGCGGTGATCGGGGGCGATGAAGCAGCATCGGTTGCGCTCCATGCGCGCCAAGGCTTTCGCCATGCCGGCAAGATGCAATCGCTGGGGCGCAAATTCGGGCGCTGGATCGACGTGATCACCATGCAGGTCGCGCTGGGAACCGGCGACAGCGAGGCGCCGCTGCGCGAGCCCTGATACCGAGACGCGCTAACCTTATCGCACGCTCGGATAAGGAACGGCCTCGCCCTTGCCGGACACGATCAGCAGGCTGCACGGTAAATTGTTGAGCAGGCCAATGCCGACCGATCCTTCGAACCAGCGCGCGATCACACCCTTACCTCTATGGCCAACGATGATCAGATCGGGAGCGGTCGTCCGAACATAAGCGATGATCTCGGCAGCCGGATCGCCTTCGCGAATGGCGTACAACGCGTTTATTCCCTGCGCCTGTAATTCATGGACGATGGCATCAAGATCGGGCTGCAGCCGGTTGCGGACCATCCCCCAGACATCGGCGCCAAACCCCTCGGCCAGCGCGCTGAACCCGGTGGTCACGACTACACCGAGCAAGTGCAATTCGGCATTGCTCAAACGGGCAAGGTCGGCGCCTTGCCGCAAGGCGACGGCGCCGGCGGTCGAACCGTCATAGGCCAGCAGGATTTTCTTGAACACGCGCGCTCCTTTTCCGGGGATTCAGCCCTTCGATCCTGAGCCGCCTCAACGATGCCACAAGCGCTCCACTAAAATTCGGCGCCCGGTTCGGCTTCCCATGAGCAAAAGTTACCGCTTGTCCCGTTAAAACTTGGTGCCGATTTTCACGCCGAATTCCTGTGGCTTGATGGGATAATCGCGCGCAAAATTGCCGCAAATCGAGGGCACACAGACCGTGTTGATGCTTAAAATACCGCGTTCATCAAACGCATTTTGCACGAACGCCTCGAATGTATAGGTTCCTAAACGCCCCCCCACCGCGAAATCCACCGTGGAAAAGCCGGCTGTGTTCGGTAGCAAAGGGAGCCCGTTCGACCCGTTGGTCAGATATGCGCGCGTGCCTGACTGGTGATTGACCGTCGCCTGCACATAGGCATTCACTCTGGCCACTGGAAATTCGTAGCGCGCGGTGATGTTGCCCTTGAAGCGTGGTTGGGTCGGCAATGGCGTGCCCGCAGGCGCCGCGAGACCATTCACGCAATCGGGGTTGCCACTAGAGTTGAAGTTGCAGAATGGCGTGACCAACTTGGCATCGATATAGCTGGCCGAGCCCGACAAGGTAAACGGCGCCACGCGCAGGTTGAAATCGCCTTCCAGGCCTTTGATCCGGGCGTTACCGGCGTTATAGGTAGCTAATACACCCACTTGTCCTGGCGGCGCGAGGCCGAATTGCACCCCATGCCAGTTTTCCAAGAAGGCGGCGAAATTCAGCGTCAGCTTGCGATCGAAAAACTGGCTCTTGGCGCCAATCTCGAAATTATCGAGCGTGTCCGACGTATATGGAGCCACGCCGACGATCCGGTTAATACCGCCCGGACGAAAGCCGGTGGAATAGGTGAAATACACCATGGCATCGCGTCGAATCTTATAGCTGAGGTTAACCTTGTGCGTTTCGCCGGTCTGTTTTGTCGTGTTGTTGAACAGCAGGCAAGTGTTCGGCTGGCAAGAAGGGGAGGTCGAGCCCGCCAGTCCGGAAAAGCCCGCGAGCGAATTGCGCGTAATAAAATAGCGCACCCCGGCGTCGATCGTCAGTTTGTCGAGAATATCATAAGAGGCATCGATGAACCCCGCATAATCGCGATCGACGCGATAGACTCGGGTGCAGAAAACGTCGTCGCCGCAACCCGGAACACTGGGCTCATAGCTGACCCCCGGGACATAAAGCGAACCTGACAAGCCGGGGATGATATAATCGGCATGGATCGCGTCGGTCTGCCGTTCCTGAAACAAGCCGGCGGTGACATGCCATCTCTGGCCGGCGGGCGAACTGATCCGTAATTCGTTGGAAAGTTTGGAGTAATGGTCGATGCCGGTGTAGGTTTGCGTCGGATCGAGATTGGTTCCATTCTGATTGAAGAACGTCACATAGGCAGGATTTTCGGCATCGTAAGCCACCGTATAAGCGGAATAGTCCTGGGTGAAATCGGTGGTCCGTTCGAAATAGCCACCGGCATAGGTCAGTTCCCAATTGCTGATCTTACCATGAATCGTCATCGCCGCCTGATACCATTCGTCCGAGCCATGATCGGGGGCGTAATCCTGTACCTGCAGATCACCGACCGCCGGATCGAACAGATAGGTGCCGTGCGTCTTCTGGTGCTGATAGATGACCGAGGGAGTTACGGTCCAATTATCATCGAGATCGATGCCCAGCGCTGCGCGGCCACCGGCGGTTTCGGTATCGTTGAAGTTCTTCTTGACGAAAGCTGCATTGTTGACAGTGTAGGGTACCGTATTACCGGCTTCGTTCAGCACTTGATACGTGCGCGTACCCGGCACATTGCTGACGAAGCCGCCGTCACGTTCGTAAAAGGCATTGGCGCGGAACGCTATATTGTTGCTCAAGGGAATATTGATGAATCCGTCGATGGTGCCACCCGAGGAATTGGCGCCCCTGCCGAAAGTAGTCCCGGTAAGGTCGATCCCGGCTTCGAATTTGTTGGGGTTTGGTTTGTTGGTGATGAGGCGCAGCGTACCCGACAGCGAACTGGAGCCGAACAGCGTCCCTTGAGGGCCCGAGAGTGCCTCCACGCGTTCCATGTCGTAAATATGAAGATCCGGCGCGCCCCCGATCGTCGTGAGCGGCACCTCGTCGACATAGAGCGCGCTGGTTGGTTGCGGGCCGCTGTGACTGCCGTTCGCGTCCGCACCGCTGGAGACACCGCGAAAATAGATTTGTGACTGTCCCGGGCCATAGGACTGATAACTGACGCTCGGCAGCAGCTTGGCGTAATCGTCAAAACTGGTGACGTCATGCTCTTCGAGTTTTTTTGCGTTCAGCGCCTGGATGCTGATCGGGACATTCTCGATATTTTGCTCGCGCTTTTGCGCGGTCACGACGATCTCTCCACTATCGGCTGCCGGCGCGGTCGGCGGCGGAGTTGTGTCAGCCAGCGCCGGGCTGGCAGCAAGAACCGTCCCACTGAGCAGCACCGCCATCGCTGTGCACTTCGGTTTGCATGATGCCCGGCTCGCGAATTGCCCCCGCATGGATTTGTTACCCCTGTTATGAATTATGACATGTCGGCGACATGCTGTTACCAAGCGTATCGGAAAGCAAGCGCCGTGGTGCATTGCAGCATCGCAGAGGCGCAAAGCAGGAACACACTGTTACCATAAAGCCGCAGTGGTGTCGGCCGACGGCATTCGTTAGGAACGCGCCATGCCCAGTACCGCCATCAACAACCAGCTATCGGCCGCCGCCCGCGATCCACATTTGTTGCAGGCGGCGCTGGCTCTCCATCAGAACCGATTGGGCGACGCCGAGCCGCTGTTGCGGCAGCATCTTAAGGCCAACCCCTGCGACGTTGCCGCGATCCGCATGCTGGCCGAACTGGCCGCGCGCATTGGTCGGACGCAGGATGCCGAGACCTTGCTGCGCCGCGCGCTGGAGCTTGCTCCCGATTTCGGCGCGGCGCGGGTCCATCTGGCCACCGTGCTTTATCACAGGAACCAGCCGATCGAGGCGCTGGCGCAGCTCGATCGGCTGGAGTTGGGGCGCGACGACGATAATCCCAACTTGCGCGCCGCAGTATTCAACCGGTTGGGCGAGTTCGAACAGGCCCTCGCGCTTTACGAAGCGACTCTGGCCAAGCATCCCCGTAGCGCCAAGGTTTGGCTATCCTACGGCCATGTCCTGAAAACAGTGGGTCGTCTGGAAGACGGCGTTGCCGCCTATCGCTGCACGCTGGAGCTCGAACCAGGCCATGGCGAGGCTTGGTGGTCGATGGCCAATCTGAAGACGGTCGCCTTCACCGAGGCCGACCGCGCTGCGATGGCGCAAGCGTTGGCCAGCAGCGATCTCCCCGCCGAAGATCGCTTTCACCTCGAATTCGCGCTGGGCAAGGCCTGGGAAGATGCGGGCGATCCGGTCCGGGCCTTTGCCTGCTACGCCGATGGCAATGCCCACCGCCGCGCGCTGATCCACTATGATGCCGATGAAACCACCCGCCGCGTGGACCGCATGATCACCGCTTTCGATAAGGGTTATTATGCCACGCAACAGGGTTCGGGCTTCGCCGCCTCCGATCCGATCTTTATCGTTGGTCTGCCCCGCTCGGGATCGACGCTGATCGAGCAGATACTGGCTAGCCACAGCCAGATCGAGGCGATCGCCGAGCTACCGGATATTCCAGAATTATGGACAAAGCTAGGCGAGAGCGGCATCGCTGCGCTGGGTGACGGGCAACGGGGCGGCCTCGGCAAGGAATATCTGCAAAGGGTGGCCCCGCAGCGCAAGACCGCCCGCCCTTATTTCATCGACAAGCTACCGAACAACTGGCTTTATGTCGGCTTTATCAAGGCGATCCTGCCCAAGGCCCGCATTATAGATGCCCGGCGCCATCCCCTATCTGCTGGATTTGCCAATTTCCGTCAGCATTTCGCCCGCGGCCAGCATTTCACTTACGACCTGACCGATATCGGCCGATATTACCGCGATTATCTGCGGTTGATGGATCATTTCGACGCCACCCTGCCGGGTGCGATTCACCGCGTCGAATACGAACGCATGGTCGAAGACAGCGAGCGCGAAATCCGCAGCCTGCTCGCTGCGCTCGACTTGCCCTTCGAAGAATCCTGCCTGCAGTTCTACGCCAACGACCGCCCTGTCCGCACCCCCTCCGCGCAACAAGTCCGTTCCGCCATCTATCGCCAGGGGACCGAAAATTGGCAGCCCTTTGCGCAATGGCTGGGCCCGTTGCGTGAGGCGCTGGGCGAGCCGACTTAAGCAACTACCGGGTGACCCGCATATCGGGGCGGGAAATGCCGGGATGATCCCAAATGGGAATAGCCTTGCTGGCGTTCCTGTGGTGTCGTCGCGGCTACACCAGAATAGCAAGGGATAGGCAGAGCATGGATTTGGCACTCAAGGGCAGGCGCGTGCTCGTCACCGGCAGCAGCAGCGGCATTGGCGAAGCCATCGTCCATATGCTGGCCGACGAAGGCGCCGCGGTGGTTGTCCATGGCCGCAACCGTGAGCGGGCAGAGAAGGTCGCCAAGGAGATCAACGCAGTCGGTGTAGCGATCGGCGAGCTGGCCACCGATGAACTGGTGGCCTCGGTGCATGCCGAAGCGACGGCGGCTTTGAGTGGCAACATCGAGATTCTGATCAACAATGCCGGCGGCAACGCGGCGGGAAATACCTCGAAATCGCCTGCCGACATCAGCATCGACGATTTCATAGCCAATTATCGCGCCAATACGCTTGGTGCGGTGCGGCTGTGTCAGCTTTGCGTGCCGGATATGGTCGCCGCCAAATTCGGGCGGATCATCAATGTCTCCAGCGCGGTCGCGGTTCAGCCCAACAATATGGGCGCCGATTATTCGGCAGCCAAGGCGGCGCTGAACAATTTTACCGTCAGTCTGGCAGGATCGCTCAAGGGCGTGGGTGTCACCGCCAACATCCTGTCCCCCGGCATTATCATGGTCGACGGCCTGCTGCGCAGTGGCCGGCAGCGGTTCGGCGATCCCGATATGAGTTTCCAGGAAGTCAGCGACCGTTTCGCCTCCGAAAAAGTATTCGACATGCCACCGGTGGGCCGGGTCGGCATGCCACGCGAACTGGCGATGGTCGCCTGCATGCTCGCCAGCCCGTTGCAGGGCTTTATCACCGGCGCCAATTATCGCGTCGATGGCGGGCAAGTCCGCAGCCTGAACTAAACAACATAAGGGCATCAGCCCGCCATATTGGGAAGAGGCATCATCATGTCGAAAGAGAAATATCGCGTCATCCAGTGGGCCACCGGCACCGTCGGCAGCGCCGCGCTCAAATATTTCATCGAAAACCCGGTGACCGAACTGGTCGGGCTCTACGTCACCAATCCTGATAAAGTCGGCAAGGATGCCGGCGATCTGGTCGGGCTGGCCAAGACCGGGGTAATGGCGACCGATGACGTCGAGGTGCTGCTGGCGATCGATGCCGATTGCGTGCTGTTTTCTCCCGCCCAGGCACCCGGAAATCTCGATATCATCTGCCGTATGCTCGCTGCGGGCACGAATGTCGTCTCGCCGGCGGGCCCGTTCCTGCCCAATAAATGGTATCCGGACGAAACCGCGAAGATCGAAGCGGCCTGCGCCGAAGGAAAGAGCTCCTTTCATGGCTGCGGCGTACACCCCGGCTTTTCCGGCGACATCCTGCCGATCACCTTGTCGCGATTGATGAACCGCGTCGATTGCATCGAGGTGTCCGAGATCATCGACAAGGTTCGCAACCCGATGATCTATACCGAGATGATGGGCTTCGGGCTCGATCCCGAGGAACTGCTCGCCAATCCACGGCGCTCGCCTGAGACGTACAAAGCTTTCTATTCGTCGATGGCGATGATCGCCGAGAGCCTGGGCAAGGAGATCGAGAAGGTCACGGTCCGGTTCGAGGTCTCGAAGGCGAAGAAGGACATCAAGCACCTCTACGGCGAAGTGAAGGCTGGGACTGTCGGCGGCCAGCATTATGAATGGACCGCCTGGTCCGAAGGCGCCCCGTTGATCGTCTATCACTTCTATTGGCAGCTCGGCGAAGACCTCGACCCACTATGGCAGGAAGGCGAAGCGCGCTACCGCGTCGTCATCAAGGGCGATCCACCACTCGAATGCAATCTGATGGGCGGCAAGGATGCCGATGGCCGCCATCCGTTCCTCGGGCTGCCCTGGACCGGGCTGGTCGGCTGCACCGTCGTCCCACAGATATGCGATGCCGCGCCGGGGATCATCAGCCATCTCGATCTGGGTGTGGTTCAGCCGAGGGGGTTGGTGCGCAGGTAAGCGGGCGATCTCTCAAGCGGGCAGCGTAATATGTGAATCACGCGCCCGCTCTCAGTTTCTGTTGCCGCATCGTTTGTCGTCAAAAACCGGTACCCACTTTTTGGCGCGATGCGCTAGCTGTTGGTACCCACCGTCCAGGTGGCGCTGATTATGCCGGCGTGCCGCGCCAGATGATCGGCAATAAGGTCGAGATCGACCGGATTGGCGCTGCTGGGCACAAGCTCGGCGGCCAGTTCTACCGTGGTTTCGCTCTCCGATAATGTTTCGATATCGCGGATCGGGTAATGCAGCCGCTCCAGCTCTTCGAACAATTGATCGCGGGCCAGCGAAACCAGTTCGGGCGGGCAGATCACATGAACGCGGTAGACCGCCTCGGTGCCCTCGGGTGAAATCGGGCTGCGATTGACGAAATGGACCAGTGGCCGCAGCAGCGTATTGCCGGCGAGGATGAAGGCGGCGACCAGTACCGCTTCGGCCAGCCGCCGACCGCCGGCAAATGACCCTACCGCCGCTGACGCCCAGAGCGTTGCCGCAGTATTGAGCCCACGGACCTGCGCGCCCTCCTTCATGATCACCCCTGCGCCCAGAAAACCGATGCCCGAGACGATGTAGGAAATCACGCGGACACCGCCGTCGGCACCGCCCGTGCGCAGGCCGAGATCCACGAAAGCCGCAGCCCCCACCGCCACCAGGACATTGGTCCTGAGCCCGGCGGTGCGCTGGCGCCACTGCCGCTCCAGGCCGATCGCGGCGCCCAGCACAAAGGCGGTCGAAAGACAGATGAAACTGACGAGGAGCGCGCCGGGGTCGAAGGTGAATGTCGAGGTGTCCACGCAATCATCTCCCAGCTTCGCGGCACGCACCTATCCCCTGTTGGCTGGCCCCTGTCAAAGTCGCAAATCGGCAAAGGACGGCTTGTAATAAGCGGCGAAAAGCCTCACTCCATCATCAAGTTCTGGGCATGAATCCCGCGAGCAAAAGAGCATCGTCGTCATGGTCCTAGCCCCGTCCCGCGCCGCGCTCCGCCATCTCGGGCAACCCGATGTCATGCCGCTGGGCACGCTCCATGAAGAGGGCCCGATCGTGGTGCGGGCGCGGGTGCTCGGCGCGCGGATCGATACCCATGCGCTGATCGACAATGGCGCCATCGGTGATCTCGCCCGCGCCGCCGGGCTCAGCTTCGTGTTCCGCTATGGCGCCGTCGTCACCTTTGGCGCAGCGCAAGCCGGCATCGACGAATTCGATGCGGCGCTGTTGCCGCATGTGGTCGAGCCGGTGTCGGGCGGGGATGTCGAGTCGGCCGATGTCGCCTTCCACCGGCAGGCGAGCGACAAGATCGGCACCGATGGCCAGATCCTGCTCGCCGACACCAGCGAAGCGCGATTGCTGCTCGTGGCGATCGTCCTCGCACGCAGTGTCGGCCTGTCGCGCGATGAGGATCTGGTGTCCGAAGCCTTCGATCAGATCGCCCCGCTGGTCACCGAATTGCGCCAGACCGGCAATATCAGTTTCCCGATCCGGCAGGCGATGCGGATGGTCGGCGAAGTGCTCGGTGCGCGGCATCGGGTGATGGGCACGGTGCAGGCCGATGAACGCCCTGACGTGCTCTGGGACAATCCCGAACTCGACCGGCTCTACGCCCGGCTTGAGGCCGAATATGAACTCGACGACCGCGCCGAGGTACTCGAGCATAAATTCGTTGCGCTGGGCGATTTCGCTGAGGTGCTGCTCGACATCGTTCAGGTCAAGCGTGCTTTCCGGCTGGAACTCGCGGTGATCGCGCTGATCGCTTTTGAAATCCTGCTGGCGCTCGTCAGCATGGCGCATCGTTAAGACCAGAATAGCGCAGCTTCAGCCTCCGCCTGGCCTGACAGCAAACAACGGCAATTCGGCTAAGGCGGGGCCTAGCTCGCGGCTATGCTGCGGCCCGCCGGGAATATCGGCGGCATCGACCGCCATCGCTGCACAATAGCTGGAATCAAAGCCATCGCGTAGTTCGACCGGCTCCTGGAAGCCGACGCGCTGGATGGGAACGCCGGTCTGCCTGGCCCAGCGATTGAGGGCTGCCTCGGCCTCGCTGGCGATGATGAAGCAGGTGCGATGCCCGGCAAGGTCGCTGGCGTGCTGAAACGGCGCGTCGGTGCGCACCAGCAAAACTTGCCGGCTGACCACGACCGGTTGCCCAGCTTGCAACTTTGCCGCCGGCGAGACGACGGCGAGTTCGGCGGAACTCAGCACCGCCAGCCTATCGTTATGGGCATCGCGCAGATCATCGATGCGGCGGTAGGGACGAAAGGCAATCCCGCCTCTCTCCTTGTCTGCAGCTTGGCGGCACAAATCGACCGCCACGCCGCGCCATACGCCGTCATCACCCCGCTCGGCGATGCCCGGCCGCTCGACTGCACCGCAGCGCAGCGGTGCCGGTGCCGCTGCCGACGCTAACGCCAGCAATACCGCGATCATGGCGCCGGGCTGTTATAGTCGGGCAGCGTGCCTGGCAACGAGTTGAAATGTGCAGGCGGGGCGGAACGTCGGCCCAGGCGCAAATCCTCCGGCGTCACACCGATCGCTGCGCAGCCCTTGCCGTCGTAATGCGGGAGCGCCGTCAGCAATTGATCAGGGATCGTCGCGTAAGCGCCGGGCAGCGGCGGAGCGCTGCCCGCCAGTCGCGCCGGATCAAAGCCGGAGATCAGGCTGTCGGTGATCGGCGAATTGATGTCGCGCGGTCCGAGATGCGTCTGATGAAAGCCGGCGGGGCCGAATTTGTTGAACTCGGGGCTATCACCCTTGATCAGCGCATCCTTTTCCTCGGGCAGGCTGGCGAGCGCGGGCAGGCCGAACACATCCTCGATCGTCTCGATCACCGCATTGTGGTCGCCCTCGGCGTGCGACACCGCATGCGCGCGGGCATAAGGCGAAATCAGCAGCAGCGGCACGCGTATCCCACGCGACAGCGGCAAGCCGTCGGGTCCGTAGGACAGGATGCGCGGTGGGACATGATCGTAAAAGCCGTCCGATTCATCGTAAGTGATGACCACCGCGCTTTGCGCCCACAGCGCCGGATTGGCGGCGATGGCATTGATTACCCGAGCAGCCATCGCCTCGCTGATCTGGTGATCGGCATAGGCAGGATGATCATCATCGCCGCTTTTGACGACATGGATTGCGTTGATGTCGCGATCGGTCAGTTCTGCGGGGAAATGCGGGTTCTGGATCGGGGTCTGCAAATTGGCGATATTGCCGAAGCCACCGCGAATATAGATGATGCCACCCTCAGCGGGCAGCTTGCCGGCGGCGATATCATCGAAGAAATCGCCCTCGCCGCGCAAGGATTCTTTGGTTTTGTCGTTGTCGGCGAGATAGCCGAAATATTGCGGCCCCTCGTGATGCGCGACGAAATTGTCATGCGTGGCGAGGCCCGGCGGATCGCTCGGCTCGTGGTCATAGCCGTTCTGGTACCAGCGCCAGGCGACAGGGGCATTGCCGGTAGCGGCGATCGTGGGGATATCGCGCTGGATATCGGCCTCGTTGGTGGCGGCATGGCGATCCCCAGCGAGCATCGCGCTGATACCCGTACCCATCGCGGTGAGCGGCACCGTGGCAAAGGTCAGATTGGTCGAAATATTATAGCCCTTGCCATTCTTATTGGCGGCGTAGCTTTCCTTGGGTGACGTCGGATCGCGATCGGCATCGGCATTGGGATCGAATTGCGAGCCCCAATAGGGATTGGGGTCGCCAGTCAGCGGCACACCCTGCGTCGTGCCGCTGCCGGTATAAGGATCATACTGAACCTTGCCTGCCATCGCCTTGGTTTCGCCGGTGGCGCCATGCTTCACCCATTGGGTTTCGCCGGCCTGCCCCGCGATCATGGCGATGGCGTTAGGCGTGGACGGCGTGTCCTCGGTGGCGAAGATATTGTCGAACAGGGTGAAGCGGCTGGCGTAGCGCCAGAAGAACGGGATGGTGTCGCAATCGATGTAGGACATCACAAGATTGGCGCGCTGGCGCCCGGCGGCGATATCGTCGGGAGTCTTGACCGGCCCGGTGTGGCCGTCGAATTCGGTCTGGGCAAAGCCGTCCATGCGCGCGGTGCCGTCGATCACGTTGATCTTGCGCGCCAGCGACTCATGTCCGTGATCGGCGCTGTCGATCACCGTGGCGTTCTGCTCAGGACCGAGCCGGAACGGATGTACGGTGATCTTTGCGCCACTGGCGCTGTCGGTATAGCTTTGTTCGAAACCCGGCGTGGCATTCGCGTCGCGCGACTGGCCGTTGGCGGAGAACAAGCCGTTGGCACCGGGGAAGGTGCCATATTCGTGATCGAAGCTCTCGTTTTCGTTGAAGATCACGAAGACATATTTGATCCGTTTGCGCAGCAGCGCGATCATTTCGGCGCGCGGCAACGGCTTGGTGGCGGAAGGATCGCTCGCATAAGGCGCGATCTCGGGGTCCTGCGCGGGCGGTTGCGCGGAAACCGGCGGGGCGGGAACAGGCTCGCCACCATGAGGCGCGGCGGCGGCTCCGCTGGCACCGGCCAGCAGTGAAACGAACAGGGATGAGGTGGCGATAGTTGTCAGGAGAATCAGGCGCATGGGATTTCCTAGCAATGAACCATGACACTTATTGGTAAGTGTGTCGGCGATCGATAGATCGATTTCCACATCCGCTGCAAAGCGATTTCGATAGAACAGGAATCACAGACCGGGATATGGTGAAAACAGCGCGGGCGCAGGCAAGCGACAACGCGATCTGGGAAAGAGGGAACATAGTCATGCCAGGCACCGTAAATTCGGTCAGCATTTTCGTGCCGATGCTGGTCGTCATCGCGCTGACATTCGTCGCTTTCGTCCGCATGGCGATGATGCGGCAATTCGCGGTCAAAGCCGGCCAGGACCCCAATTATTATAAGGCCCAGCTCGGCACGCCCGAACCTGAGGCGACGGTTGCTGCCGTGCGCCACTACAGCAACCTGCTTGAACTCCCGACGATCTTCTACGCCGCTTGTGTAACGGCTTTCGTGCTGCAGGCGGTGACCGGCTGGACATTGGCCTTGGCCTGGGTCTTCGTCGCTGCGCGTTTGCTGCAGAGCTTTGTGCATCTTTCCTACAACAACCCCGCGCATCGCGGGCTGGGTTTCGTGCTGGGTGTGCTCAGCCTTTTAGCCTTGTGGGTGAACCTCGCGCTGGCCATATTCGCCCGGCTATGAGCCTGGCTCTCAAGCCGGAGAAAACCCGTAGGGGACACCGTTTCTGCGTAGCCAGTCATTGGCAACCTGCCGAACCGGCTTATTCTGCTGGCCAGGAAACCCGCATGGCGCGAACCGGCGCCAGCGACAGAAGGAGCAATTGTGGCCCGCATATTGATCGCCAATGCCACGATATTCGATGCGACCGGCGCCGCGCCTTTTGCCGGCGATGTACTGGTCGATGGCAACCGCATCGCCACGGTAACGGCTGCCGGATCGGGTCCGGCGCCGACTGCCGATCGGGTGATCGACGCCGCCGGCAAATTCCTGATACCGGGTATGACCGAGGGCCATGCTCATCTCTCCTTCGAGAACGTCACCGCGACCGAAAACCTGATCACCCCGACCGCCGCCGCGCAGGCTTTTGCCACCGCGCGGGGTGCCAAGGCGCTGATCGATGCCGGCTTCACCAGCGCTTATGGTGCGTCCGAAGCCAAGATGGGGCTGGGCGTTGCGGTACGCGATGAAGTCAATGCCGGGCGCTTGCCCGGGCCACGTATCCGCGCCGCCGGCCTGGAAATTTCGGTGACCGGGGCGATGGGCGATGAAAGCCGCGATCATAATCCGCGCATCGGTCCGTCGCTGATTATCGATGGCCCGCAGGAAATGCGCAAGGCCGTGCGGCTATGCGCGCGCGAGGGCTGCGACAATATCAAGCTCGATGTCTCGGGCGATCCCTTTTATCCCGGCACGCCCGCGGTATCGACGCCGATGGGCTTCGACGAGATCAAGATGGCGGCGGATACCGCGCATGCCTATGGCAAGAAGATCAATGCTCATACCCGCTCGATCGAGGGCTCCAAGGCTTGCATCCGTGCCGGGGTCGATGGCCTGTTCCACTGCGAATATGCCGACGAAGAACTGTTCGACCTGATGGAGGAAGCGCGCGGCCGCATCTTTGTCGTGCCCACGGTCGATCTGTTTCATCAGATGGTCGGCGGTGGGGCATCGGCCTGGGGCATCAGTCCGGAAGTTGCCGGCTATATGGGCATTCCCGCCTTGCTCGAGGCCTCGATCGCCACCCATAGCGAATTGCGCAAGCGCGGCGTACGCCATCTGATCGGCGGCGATTACGGCTTCGCTTGGAGCGCGCATGGCCTGCAGGCGCGGGACTTGCGCTATTTCATCGATTACTATGGTTACAGCCCGGCGGAAGCCCTGATCTGCGCCACTCGCAACGGCGGTCTGGCCATGCGCGAGGAAGGCGATCTCGGCACGCTGGAAGCAGGCAAGCTTGCCGATCTGGTGCTGGTCGATGGTGACGTTCTCGCCAATGTCGATCTGCTGACCGATCCCGCCCGGATCAGCCTCGTCATGAAAGACGGCGCGATTCACTCGGAAAATTTCTAGACATACCGCTTCAAGGAAAGGTTCACGCCATGAACGTCGAAACCGGCAAGCTGGGCACTCCCAAACTCGGTGAAGCCCGCCACCCCGCGATCAGCACGCAGGCGATCATCGCCCAGGACAAGGTCAAGGCGCCGGGCTGGGTCGCCAGCGAATCCTATGCTTTCCTCGGCGACGAGGACATCGACACGCATCGCTACACCTCGGCCGAATATCAGGCCCGCGAGTTCGAGCGGCTGTGGACGCGCACCTGGCAATTCGCTTGCCGTGAGGAGCATATTCCCGAAGTCGGCGATTACCATGTCTACGACATCGGCACCTCCAGCTTCATCATCACGCGCGTCGCCGACAACGATATCCGCGCTTATTACAACGCCTGCCTGCATCGCGGCACCAAGCTGCGCGCCTCGGGCACCGAGGGCAGCGCCACCCAGTTCAAATGCATGTTTCATGGCTGGAGCTGGAACATCGACGGCACCAACAAGGACATCCCCTGCCCCTGGGATTTCCCGCATATCGATGCCGCCAAGATGTCGCTACCCGAAGCCAGCGTCGAACTGCTCGGCGGCTTCGTGTGGATCAATATGGATTACGACGCGCCGACCTTGCGCGAATATCTCGGCCCCGAGGCGCTGGCCCACATAGAAGCCTGGCGTCTCGAAGACCGCTACATTGCCTGCCATGTCTCGAAGCCGATCCCCGCCAATTGGAAGCTCAACATGGAGGCCTTCATGGAAGCCTACCATGTCCCTGACACGCATCCGCAAGTCTCGCCGACCAACGCCGACCAGAACTCGCAATATGACGTTTATGGCGCGCACGTCGATCGCTTCATCTCGACGCTGGGCGTGGTGAGTCCGACCAAGGAAGGCCTGTATTCCGAGCAGGACGTGCTCGACCAGTTCACCGTCGGCGACGCCTCGATCGTTACCGACAAGCCGATCGTGCCCGAGGGCGAACGCGCTCGCCAGGTGATGGCCGATATGTTCCGCACCGGCTTCGAAAAGGCCGCCAATGCGGATCTGTCGAACATCTCCGACTCTGAAATCCTCGATTGTTTTTCCTATACGATCTTCCCGAACACCTTCCTGTTTCCGGGAATTTCGCTGCCGATGGTCTATCGCTTCCGGCCCAACCCGCGCGACCACCGCGAGAGCATTTACGAAGTGCTGTTCATGCGGCCCAAGCCCAACGACGGCTCGGCCTATGTCACCGCCGAAGCGGTCCACCTCACTGCCGATCAGTCATTCAAGGAAGCCGCTGGCATGGATGCCGGATTTGGCGGCATCCTCGACCAGGATACCGACAATCTGCGGATGCAGCAGGAGGGCATCGAAGCCAGCGCCAAGCACGGGTTGACCCTGGCCAATTACCAGGAAATCCGCGTTCGCCACTTCGAGCAAACTGTGGATCGCTATATGTCGTTGGACGCCAAAGTGCCGGATTGGAAGAACATGCCGCGGCGGTGAAGCCTCGGGTATTTAACAAGCCAAGCAAACTCTGGTAACGTATTTGTTCTTCCCCGTCCGTCCTGAGCTTGTCGAAGGACTGCCTTTTCTTTTAATCGTTTGCTAAGAAGAAGGACAGTGCTTCGACAAGCTCAGCACGGACGGGAGGTTTTTTAGCGAGCTTTGGTATTATTAATTTCGTTTGCGCCGTTGGGTTCTCGTCTTCGACGACACAGCCGGCGGATTGCGCAAAGCCACGAAGCTCGGCAGATCATCGACCAGCCCGGTCATGCCATCGAACCGCGTCCCCATCGCGCTATCCAGACGCACGATCCGGTCGCTGGCGCTGGGATGGGTCGCGTACATCAGCGCAAAGGCGCCATCGGTGGGCGCGGCGCTGAGCGTTTGCAGCACCCCGACCAGGCCATAAGGCGAATAGCCCGAGCGCGTCGCGATCACCACGCCCATGCGGTCCGCTTCATATTCGTCTTCCTTGTCGAGACCGCGAATAAACAGCTCCCGGCCGTTGTTGATCAGTTTGCTGGTCAGCTGACCGGAGAGGCCCCCCTGATTGCTGGCGAAGGATTGGCCGATGTCCCCCAGCACCGAGTTGCCCAGGCTGTGTTGCAAGGCCTTCAAATGATGCTTGCGCACGACATGCGAAATCTCATGCGCCAGGACCCCGGCCAATTCGGATTCATTGCGCATACGATCGAACAGACCCTGGGTGATCAACACGTAGCCGCCGGGGGTCGAAAAGGCGTTGACATCGCTGCTGTCGATCACGCCGAATTTCCAGGGCAGGTCCGGTCGTTCACAATGCAGCGAAAGCCACCGCCCTACCCGATTGACATAATGCTGCTCGGCCGGGTTGTTGACCAGCGGCGCCGCGCCCAGAATCAATCCCGCGAGATTCCCGCCAATCTCGATCTCTTCCGGCTCACCAATCGAGCGCAGGGCGTCATGCGCGTTCTTCACGGTCTTGAACTTGCCCATCATGCCGTCCAAGCCGGGGAACTGCGCATTCGCGGGTGTGGTTCCGATCGCCCCGAACGCGATGACGGCGAGGGCGATGGTGAAACGGAGGCGAGCGAGGTGGGCCATGATCAGTTCTTCCCTCCCTTCGTCAGATAGTCGGCCTGCGTCTCCTTCAATCCGGACCTTTTCGCATTCGCGGTCGCTTCTGCCGGATCGACCGCGAGGGTGGAGAGTTTGGCAAGTTCGGCGGTATTGACCGTCGCATTGCGCAGATTTTCTTCGCCCAGACCCTTGACCCCGGTGGTCACGGTCTTGCCGGAACTGCCGGTCCTTAGCAGCGAAGCCGAAGTCAACAGATTGCCGGAATGCGCGGCGCTGCCAGCAGTATCGGCCCCGGCCAGGCGAACGTTGAGCATGCGGATCCAGCCGGTCTTGCCCGCAGCGGTCACTTCCATCCACCCGCCCTTGCGATCGATGACGGTGACGGGTTCATTGGCGGTCACGGTGGTTGCCGAGGCGGCATCGATAAATGGCTGGACCTTGATATCACCGGCGCGAAGGACAACGCCTCGCTCGGCAGCACTGGCGGCGGTCGTGGAGACAGTAACCGAAATTAAAAAAGCAAAGGTGCAGGTTCGCAACATTTCAGTGCACTCCACCATTTTCCGAAGAATTAGCATTTTCTTGAGCCGGTTCATAGAGGTGAACCAATGTTTCACGGCCCTTTACCTGATGCATCCCGCGATCTTCCCAAATGCGGGTACCGCCGATGGCATCGCGGGTCGCTTCCGACACCAGAATCCGGGCAATGCCTTTGGTAAGTCCTTCGATACGGCTGGCCAGATTCACGGTGTCGCCGATGACGGTATAATCGAGGCGGTCATTCGAGCCGATGAAGCCCACCACGGCATTGCCGGTGTGGATGCCGATACCGATGTCGAGGCCTGCGCCCAACTCGCCCAGATCGTTGCGCAGACCTTCCAGCACGGCGGACATTTCGATGGCCGCCGCTACCGCCCGCTCCGCATGATCCGGATGGGCGGTTGGGGCCCCCCAGAAGGCCATGATGCAATCGCCGATAAACTTGTCGAGCGTGCCGCCGTGGCGAAAGATGACTTCGACTTGCCGGGAGAAATAGAGGTTGAGCAAAGCAACGACATCTTCCGGGCGCGCCTCCTCGGATAGCGCCGTGAAGCCGCGGATGTCCGAAAACAGGATCGTCAGTTCGCGGGTTTCGGCGTTCGCCTTATAGTCGATCTCGCCGCGCTCGATCAGGTCGGTCACGACGCGCGGATCGAGGAAGCGTTTGAACATCACCGAAGTACGCAAGCGCTGGGTTCGCTCCTGCAAATAGGCCGCGCCCGTGCAGCATAGGTAATTGGCCCAGCCAAAAGCCAGGGCGCCAAATACCGGCCAGAACGTCCCTTGTAGCAGCGCGATCCAGGCTGTCACCACGATCATAACGGTCACGCCGAGCATCGCATAACCGACCCTTGCGGCACTTACGCCGAGGGCGAAGCTACCGGCCGCAAATCCGCACAACACCAAGGCGAGCAAGGCCATCGGCGCACGCGGTTCTTCGCGCAACCAATCGCCACGGTCGAGATTATCGATAGCCGTCGCCAGGATTTCGACCCCCGGATAAGTGCTCCCCAGCGGGGTGAGCCGCAAATCCTGCAATCCGGGCGCCGATGTTCCGATTACGACGATCTTGCCGCGAAATTCGTGAGGGTCGCGCAAGGGGTGCTCGCGTAGCCCATCGAGGTAGATGTCGGCATAGGAGACATGCCGCCAATGGCTGCGCCAGTTCAGCAGGATGGTCTGCTGCCGTGGCAGGCTGCGCCCCACCGCAGCCATGATGCGCGCCGGCAGCGATGCGAAGCGCCATCCCGCCCGGTCCAGATAAAGCTGATGATGGCGCCCGACCCGATCGCCATCGACCTGGAAATTGATCAATCCGCCGCGCATCGCCTCGGGATGGCGCAGCATGACCAGCGGCAACATCAATGGTACCCGCGCGTCTCGGGGCGGATCGGTCAGCGGCGTGGCGCCGATGGCGGCGGGCATGTCGTGAATCCAGGCGCCCTGCCCATCGGCGTTCAGCGTCATGGCGAGCAGGACATTCGGATAGCGCGCCACGGCATCGGCAAAAGCACTGTCCTGTTCGGGGCGATAGACATCCAGTTCATTGAACAACACATCAAAGGCGATGGCGCGCGGCTGCTGGCGCGCGATTTGATCGATCAATTCGCCATGGACCGATCGCGGCCAGGGCCAACTGCCCGCCTGATCGTTCATCGCTTCGAGCGAGCGTTGATCGATGTCGACGATAACGACGCGGTCGGATTGCGGGCGCTGGGCCGCGTGCATGGTCAGCAGGATGTCGCCGGCGCGCTGATCGATAATCCTTGCCGCGCCCAACCATGCATAGTCCGCCAGCACCAGAACAGAAAAAAGCGCCGCTATCGCGAACCATTTGTTCACCAGCAGCAAGCGCGCTTGCCCGATCATCTTAGGCCAGCATCTCGCATCATCGACAATCCCTGGGTCAATCCTATTTTTATCGGCGATGGTTGGATCGCTATACGGTTAGTTAGAAGATTGGCCGTCGATCGCAACATATAATCAGGCGATTTTCCCGCCTCGATAATTTCTTTCAGCGCCTGTTTTGGGACGAGACGTGCCTATTCGTGTGACTGTGTTGAAAAAATAGCGGGGCATGGGTTGCCGATTAGGCGCGCCCTTTTCTTATTCTTCAAAACATTGCCCGCATTCCATCCACGAGAAAAGTCAGCAGAGCATCCTGATGCAGATCTGCAGGAAGTCGATCGAGCATTTCAATCAATTGCCTGGCCAAAGTCTCGTCGGGGTCAATCGCCAACATGTCATGGCATAAAGCTCGAAGCTCGGATGCCGAGCGCGATGGGCGCTGGCCGTATTCGAGTACCTTCATTTCGCTGATGATGAGCAGAAGATCGGAATAACAGGACGTTACGATCACGAGGCATACATTTGCTGTCAGCAAAACCAGATTTATAACATGCGTTTCGTTTAGGTACGGTATTTCGTAAATCTCTACTGGTTCTCGTAGACCTTCAACACCCGCTCGTTTTCAACTATTTTGCGCTCCAGATCCATAATCTGGGCTTCCGTGCCGTAACCGCTGTTTTGCATATCCGCCTTGGGCATCTTGTTGCTCTTCAGAGCAGCCAATAATCCCCTATCGCGCTGAAGTTGCGCCTTAATGACGACAGTAATGTCCGTGGCTGCCATACTGGCCTCCATACCGTATAATAGGCATACAGTATCAGCTCCTAAATAGCGATGGGGTATAAGATAAAATTGTAAAATGTTGTAGTGATGCTCAACAACCTTCCGTTCCATGCGGAAAATCCGTTTGAAGAGCGAATTCCGTGCGGTGTCAGCACCGAATTTCCAAACGGACTCCGGGAGCTTGGGCCCAGCAGAAACTTAGTCCCAGAACTGCCGTTCCTGTTCGGCGCCGAGGCGATCTGGCGCCATCAATCGATAGAATGGCGCTCGCGTCCTTTACGGCAGCGTCCGACCTGCGGCATGCAGACGACAAGCTGAGCGACATTACGCTGCCAAAAGCCGTGCCTGGGAGACATTCATGACCGACGCCGTTCGTCCATCGCCGGAGGAGATCGTCCTTTATGAAAAGGACATCAAAACCAAGATCGCGACGATCACGCTCAATCGCCCCGATGCGCTCAACGCGCCGACCATCGCGGCGCGGCTGCGGTTTGCCGATCTCGTCCATCGCGCCAATATCGATGACGACGTCAAGGTGCTGGTGATCAAGGGCGCCGGGCGCCATCTCGGCTCGGGTGCGGATTTGCCCGAGCAATCGGAGATGCTCTCGCCTGACAGCAATGTGTCGCTGCTGAAGGAGTTCAAGATACCCGACGACGGCAGCGTCAAATATCCGCCCAATGGCAGCTTCCGCTATCTCGCCGGGGTCACCAATCTTTACGCCAATAGCGATTACGGCTGTCGCAGCCTGCAGAATTTCAAGAAGATCAGCATCCTGGAATGCAAGGGCTATGTCTATGGCTGGCACTTCTACCTCGCCGCCGATGCCGACATCGTCGTGACCTCGGAAGAGGCGTTGTTCGGCCATGCTGCGTTTCGTTATGTCGGCTGGGGGCCGCGCTTGTGGCAATGGGCCGAGACCATGGGCATCCGCAAATTCGCCGAAATGCTGTTCACCGGACGGCCATTCACCGCCCAGGAAATGTACGACTGCAACTTCGTCAATGTGGTGGTGCCGCGCGATCAGCTCGAGGCCGAAACCGCGAAATATGCCCATGCCTGCTCGATCACCCGGCCCAATGACGTAGTCTGTGTGCAGAAGACCTTCATGGAACTCTACAAGCAATATCGCGGCGAATATTTCGGCTCGGTGCTGACGGGATTCATCGAGGGCTCGCTGCCACTGATCACCAATGACTCCGTCGACGACCTCACGCTGGGCGACGATACCTTCGAAAAGGGTCTGAACAACGCGGTGAAAGATAACGACATGCAATTCCCTGCCGACTGGCGGCTGAGCTACGGCGGGCGCAAAAAGGCCTGAGGCGATGGAATATGTGCGCCTCGGCGATACCGGGCTGATCGTTTCACGCCTGGCGTTCGGCGCCTTGACCTTCACGCTGGGCAACAAACGGCTCGGCGCCTTTGCCAAGGTCGGCGCCGATCTGGCCGATGAGTTGGTCGGCATCGCCCGCGACGCCGGGGTCAATTTCTTCGATACGGCCGATGTCTATGCCGGTGGTGAGTCCGAGAAGTTGCTGGGGCTTGCGCTTAAGCCGCATCGCCAGAAAGTGATCATCGCCAGCAAGGTCGGAAACCGGTTCAGTGGGCGCGAGTTGCTGAGCAACGGCCTGTCGCGCCGGCACATTCTCAATTCGGTGGACGCCAGCCTGAAACGGCTCGGAACCGATTATCTCGATCTTTATATTGCGCACAAGACCGACCCATTTACCCCGTTGGATGAGCAGCTTGAGGCCTTCGATGCGGTCGTGAAGGCAGGCAAGGTGCGCTATATCGGTTATTCCAACTGGCCCGCCTGGGAAGCCGCGACGGCGATGGCGCTGCAGAAGGAACGCGGCCTCGCCCGTTTCAGCCATGGCCAGATGTATTATTCGCTGCTCGGCCGCGATGTCGAACGCGATACCGTGCCAATGCTGCAGCATCACGGTGCCGGGATGACGGTATGGAGTCCGCTTGCTTATGGCTTCCTTGCGGGCGGCTATACAAGCGAGGCGATGACGCAGGACGATAACCGCTTCGCCCATTTCGATTGGCTGAAATTCGACCGCGACCAAGGCTTCGCGCTGCTCGATGTGATGCGTGACATCGCTGCGGCGGCGGAGTGCAGCATGGCCCAGCTCGCTATTGCCTGGCTATTGCGCAAACCCGGCGTCAGCAGCGTGCTGGTCGGCGCGACCAAGCCCGAACAATTGCGCGATAATCTCGGCACGGCGCAAGTCTCGCTGAGCGACGACATTGTGGCCCGCCTCGATGCCGCCACCGCCATCGCGCCGCTTTACCCAAGCTCCGACTGGGTGGAGATCGACGCTATCACCACGGCTGCTCTGGCCGCTGAATCATGAGTACAGACACGCCTGGCGCGCTGGCCGGTATCCTCATCATCGAAACCGCCGAACGTCCGGCGGGTGAATATACCGCGCGACTGCTCGCCGATTTCGGTGCGCAGGTGATCAAGGTCGAGCGGCCCGGTGGCAGCCGCACCCGCACCATGGGGCCCTTTGCTCAAGGCCAGAGCACGCTGTTTGCCTATCTCAATACCAATAAGCGCACGATCGTACTCGATCTCGCCAAGCCGGAAGATCGTGCCGCCCTCGATCACATGCTGGCCAGCGCCCATGCCCTGATCGACGATCACGGGGATGCCTGGACCGAAGCGCATGGCCTCGCACCCGCCGCCATCGCCGCCGCGCATCCGCATCTGGTCCATTGCCTTATAACCCCGTTCGGCCAAGGTGCTCCGCGCGAATGGCAGAATGCCCAGCCGATCAACGTCATGAATGCCGGCGGCTGGGCCTGGCATTCGCCCAGCGAGGCCAGCCCGGACATGCCGCCGCTGAAAGGCGCAGGCCGGTTCATGCCCGATTACGACGCCGGGCTCGATGCTGCGCTGGCCACCCTCGCCTCGCTGCACCGCCAGCGCCATCGCGGTGCAGGCCAATTCATCGACATCTCCGAGCAACAGGTCCAGATCAACCGCGTCGATTGCGTGCTCGATCGCATGCTCGCCGGCGAGGAGGAACCGAACCACGAACGCACCCGCTATGATATGGGCGGCCCGGCGACCTCGTTCGCCGCCAAGGACGGCTACATCTATCTGTTCATGACCACCAAGGCGCATTGGCTGGGGCTATGCAAATTGATGGGCGATCCCGAATGGGCTCGTGCCTTTCCCGAGGATTGGCTGGAGTTCCATTGTACGCGCGACCGCGTGCTCGATTTCCGCGCGAAATTTGCAGCCTGGTCCGTCGGGCAAGACAAGCACGCTATCGCCGAAGCCGGACAAAAGCTGGGCGTGGCCATCGTCCCGGTCAATTCCGCCGCCGATCTGCCGCATAATGAACAATTCATCCATCGCGGCTTCTTCCAGACCTTACCCGAAGCCGGCTTCGGCGAGGCGCCCTGGCCTACGGTCCCGTACAAACTCAGCGCCACCCCGGTCCGCCTGACCTCCCCGCCGCCCACGCTGAGCTCATTCGATCCTCCCCCGCTGGGGGAGGTGGCAGTCGCACTTGCGACTGACGGAGGGGGCGCCACCCCGATCCACACCCCCTCCCCGGCCCTGCGGGCGGCACCTCCCCCAGCGGGGGAGGGTTTCAGGCGCCACCCTGCGAAGACCGATCGCGGTGGCCCACTCGCGGGCGTGCGCGTGCTTGAGCTGACCAAGGTATGGGCAGGCCCTTATACCGGCAAGCTGCTGGCGCACCTCGGCGCCGAAGTGATCAAGCTGGAAAGCCGCACGAACCTCGATGAAATGCGCGCCTATGGCGGCGTCGATATCGATTCTGCCCCCTATTTCCTCGCCATCAATCAGGAAATCCTCTCGGCCCAGGTCAATATGAAGACGCCCGAGGGTATCGATCTGGTGCGCCAATTGGTGGCGCAAAGCGATATCGTCATCGATAATATCCGCCCCGGCGCGATGGCCCGCGCGGGGCTGGGCTATGAGCAACTCAAGGCAATTAAACCCGACATCATCCAGGTGTCGATCAAGATGTGGGGAGAGGATGGCCCGCTGGGTTATCAGACCGGCTATGCGCCGTGCTTCGCTGCGCTCTCGGGCCTCTACTATCTGGTCGGATATGAAGGCGAGACGCCGCGTGGCATGAACATCCGTTATGGCGATTCCACCGCCGGGGCTTGTGCCGCGCTCGCCGCGATCGCCGCGCTGCACCACCGCGACGCCACCGGCGAGGGCCAGTTCATCGATGTGTCGGCGGTGGAGGCGCTGTCGAGCATGGCCGGTGACAGCTTGCTCGCCTATGCCCTGACCGGTGCGGTGCCGCAATCGGATGGCAATGCCCATCCCGAGATGGCCCCACATGGCGCCTATCCTTGCCATGAAGCGGAATGGATCAGCATCGCGGTGACCGATGACGCGGAATGGCGGGGGCTGTGTATGGTGCTGTCGGCGCCCGCATTGGCCACCGATCCGCGCTTCGCGACGCTGGCCGCGCGGCTTGCCAACCGCCATGCCTTGGATGAAGTGCTGGGTGCCCTCACCCGGTCGCACGGCTCGGCGGAATTGGCCGAACGCTTGCGTGCTGCGGGCATCGCTGCATTCCGCAGCGCCAGTTCGCTCGATCTGGCGTCGGATGGCTATCTCTGGGAGCGTGGCGGTTATCGCATGGTGTCGGATCACCGGCACGGCTCGCGCCCGATCATCGGCCCGAGTTGGCGGATGACCCCCGATGAAGCCGCAATCGAGACCGGCGCCCCGCTGCTGGGCGAGCATAACGATTACGTCTATCGCGATATTCTCGGCCTGTCGGCGGAGCGCCTCGACGAATTGATCGCCGGGAAGATTGTCGATTAAGATAAATCGAGGCAGATTACCCGACACGAGCCCGAACCGGGCCGCTGACTTGGGGGATGCCGCCGTGAAATTGTCGTTTTCGATGCCTAACATGGTCCGCCTGAAAGCGATGGGTCAGCCCTGGGAGCGCGATGTCACTGGCGCCGATCAGCAGCGACTGGCGCGCTGGGCGGAAAAGCTGGGTTTCGAGATGATCTCGGTGCCCGAGCATCACATCATCCCGCGCAATCATGTGGAGCTGTCCGGCGCGCATTATTTCGCCGCTTATCCCGGCATGGCCTTCTTCGCCGGCGCCACCAGCACCATTCGCGTCAATAGCTGCATCGCCATCCTGCCGGTGCAGCATCCGATCATCACCGCCAAGGCGCTGGCCACGATCGACTGGATGAGCGGCGGCCGCGTCACCATCACCTTCGCTGTGGGCTGGCTCAAGGAGGAATTCGATCTGCTGGGCGTGCCGTTTCATGAACGCGGCGCGCGGGCCGAGGAATATATCCAGGCGATTATCGCGCTATGGACTCAGGAGACCCCCGAATTCGAGGGCAAATATGTTTCGTTCCGCGATGTCGCTTTCGAGCCCAAGCCGGTCCAGCGTCCGCATTTGCCGGTCTGGTTCGGCGGCGATGCCGATGCCGTGCTGAAGCGCGTCGGGCGCTACGCCTCCGGCTGGTGGCCGTTCCTGACCAAGCCGGAGAATATCCCGGCCCGCATCGATTTCATCAAATCGCAGCCCGATTACAATGGCCAGCTCGAGCATGTATTCTACGGTCTTGCCACCGGGCGCGTGGGCGAAGGCCATGTCGTGCTGGATGATCCGGATGCGCGTCCGGGGATGACTGCGCAGGAAATCATCGATCGGCTAGGGTGGTTCAAGTCGCTCGGGGTGACGATGAGCGGCCTGCCGATCCCACCGCTGGCCAGCGCCGAGGCCTATTTCGATTACACGCAATGGGTCGCGGAAGAGATCATGCCCGCGATTGCGTGACTCCATCCCTCGCCTCAACCCCGCCTATGCTAAGCTTGTCGAAGCACTGCATTTCTAATTAACTTATTAAAAATAAAGTAAATTCTTTGACAAGCTCAGGACAAACGGGAAAGAGGACGTAGAAAACATGGCAATTTTCGTGCTGGTCCACGGCGGCGGCCACGGCGGCTGGTGTTATCAAAAATTGGCGCGCTTGCTGCGCGCCGCCGGCCACGAGGTTCATACCCCGACGCTGACCGGGCTCGGCGATCGCCGCCACCTGCTCGCCCCCGGCATCGATCTCGACAGCCATATCGACGATGTCGTCAGCCTGCTGTTCCATGAGGATCTGCGCGACGTCTATATCGCCGGCCATTCCTATGGCGGCATGGTCATCACCGGGGTCGCCGATCGGGCGCTCGACCGGGTCAAACATTTGATCTTCCTCGATGCGGCGCACCCGCGCGACGGTGAAGCGCTATCGACGATCGCGGCCGCGCAGATGGGCATGGCCAGCACTTTTCTGACCGAGGTAAACGGCGTCGAATGCTATCATTTGCCGGAAGACAGGGCCGCACACGCTTACGGCGTCAGCGATCCCGAGGTGGTGGCCTGGATGAAACCGCGCCTGGCGCCGCACCCCTGGGCCTGCATGACCCAGCCGCTGCGCCTGGACCACGAGGACCAAGTCATGGCGCTCCCGCGCACCTCGATCAATTGCACGCCGACACTGGCGGTTCGTCCGAAGGAATATCTCCATCGCACCTTCGAAGCCGATCATCTGTTCGAGATCGATACCGGGCATGATCTGATGATCAGCGAACCGGAGAAGGTGGCGGAGATGCTGCTGAGTATCGTTTGAAGACGCCCCTTCTCCCCGCCCGCTTGCGAGAGGGGGTGCTCAGAGGCACGTGACTCTGAGCACGGATAGGCATTCAACGCGCAGATTCTAGACGATTTAAGCAAGAAAGTGCCCACCCCTAACCCCTCCCGCAAGCGGGCGGGGAACAGGTCGCCGCTACCCCCAGATCGCTTCCGCCGCCGCCAATGCCTGTTCTCCACGTCCCCCCAATTCCGAGGTCAGCGCTTTCAGGCGATAGGTCCACAAATGCAATGGATGCTCCAGGGTCATCCCCATCGCGCCGAGGAACTGGTGAAAATCATACGTCACCCGCTTCGCCGCCTCCTGAGCGTGGAGCGCGGCCAGCGCGGCATCGCCGGCATCGCCCGATGACGCCGCTTTCAAAGCCAGCCAATAGACACCATTGGTCAGCACTTGCGCCTCGGCCATGCGATGACGCAACGCCTGGAATGTCGCCAGTGGGCGGCCAAACTGCTTGCGCTCGGAAATATAAGTGACCGTGCTGGCCAGAGCCCCAGCCAGCAGGCCCGCTGCCTCAGCGGCCAGCCCCACTCGCCACGCCGCGCGCACGACATCGGCGCTGACATCATGGCTGCGCATTTCGCTCGGAAGCACGGTCAGGTAAGCCATCGGATAAGCAAACAACACTTCGTCGCCGGCATTGCGGATATGCTCGGCGCCTGCCGTAAAGCTGCGCACACCGCCGTCGCCGACCACGACCACCGTCGCGCCGGGTTTGAGGAAGCGCAGCGGCGCCCGCCAACTGCCTTCCTCGATCAGGCACAAGGGACGCGGCAATTCCGGATCGAGCAAAGGCCGGACCAATGCCGTCGCCGCCGCTTCCAGCGCGAAAGGCAGTCGGGCCAGGCGCTCGACCACCAAGACCGCCGTCGCTGCACCCAGTTCCATCGCCATGACGTCGAGGAAGCCATTCTCGGCCAGTTCGGCGTCGAGCGCATCACTGACCAGCGCAAAGCCGGTATCGTGCAGCGGCACGGCAGCATAAGGCTTGGCCAGGCTGTCGATGGCGTCGAGAATCTGACGCTGGTCTTCGCTGATTGCCAAATCCATCAGCGAGGCTCCCGTGGCAGTTCCAGCACGTGGCTGGCGATAATGTTGAGTTGGATTTCAGCAGCGCCGGCGGCGATCCCGGCGACGATACCGCGCTGGTGGTGCATCTGCAGGAAGGCCGAACCACCCGCCAACGCCTCGGGCAGGAATTCGACCACGAATTCACCGACAGCACGCTCGCACATCACCGTGGCATAGCGTGCCGAACTCGATTCGGCGCCGATCTTCAGCCCATCGACCCGCTTCTGGACAATGGCATAGCTGGCGTTGCGCGCCGCCTCGCATAATGCTGCGCAGCGTGCCGCCTCGATCCGCACCGCCTCGCGCGAGAACTGGCCGCGCGCCTGCAGCATGGCCACCGCGCGGTCGAGCGCGGCGCGCGCGAGGTGGAAGCGCGGAATTCCGAGCCGTTCATTGGTCAGCGAAAAGCCGATAATTTCCCAGGCCTGTCCCTCTTCACCCAGCCGCTGTCCGATGGGGACGACGACATCGTCGAAAAACACCTCATGGATGTCACCCTCACCGATCAGGCTGGGAATCTGGCGCACGGTGATGCCCGGCGTGTCCATGGGCACCAGCAGGATGGTGATGCCGCGCTTCTTGTCGTCGCTGGTCCGCGTCAGCAAAAAGCAAGTATCGGCGAGGCCCGCGTAGGAGGTCCAGATCTTCTGGCCGTTGACGCGATACACATCACCGTCCCGCACCGCCCTGGTGCGCAGCGAGGCGAGATCGGAGCCGGAGTCGGGCTCGGAAAAGCCCTGGCACCACAGCGCTTTTCCGCTGGTGATCGGCGGCAGATACGTCGCTTTTTGCGCCTCCGAACCATAGCGCTCCATCGTCGGCCCGATCCAATTGACGTTCATATATTGACCGCCGCGTGGCTCGCCCGCTTCCCACATCACTTCGGCCAGGATCTGCTGGTGCCACGGCCCCAGCCCCTGCCCGCCCATCGCTACGGGCCAATGCGGGAATAGCATGCCGTTTTCAGCGAGCTTGCCGCAGAACCCACGCGCGAATTCGGTCAGCGCCGGGGACGCCGGGCCGTGTTTGGAAAATTCTTCCCAATCGTCAGGCAAGGTTTCGTCGAGAAATGCCTGCAGGCCATCGCGAAATGCGCGCTGCTCCTCGTCCCATTCAAAATCCATCGCGCGCCGCCTTTCCCCACTCCGTTAGACTAGCCCGAGCCGTTGCGCCAAGACCCTTGCGGCATTTCCCGCAGGACAACGCCGTGGGGATGGGCCAAATTGAGATGAACGCGACTCAGCCAGGACATCATCATGAAAATCGGCGTCATTTATCCGCAGAACGAAACCGGGGGCGATCCGCTGGCGGTGTCGCGGATCGGCCTTGCCACCGAGCAACTCGGCTTCGATCATCTCGTGGTCTATGATCACGTGCTGGGCGCCACGCATGACCGCGAGCCGAAATTGACCGGGCCTTATACCGAAAAAGACCCGTTCCATGATCCCTTCGTAATGTTCGGCTATCTCGCTGGCATCACTCAGCGCATCGAGCTTGTCACCGGCATCCTGATCCTACCCCAGCGCCAGACGGTGCTCGTCGCCCGCCAGGCGGCCGATGTCGATCTGCTCTCGCACGGTCGTTTGCGGCTTGGCGTGGGCACGGGCTGGAATTATGTCGAATATGACGCGCTCGGCCAGGCTTTCGCTACGCGCGGCACGCGGATGAGCGAGCAAGTCAAGCTGCTCCGCCAGCTCTGGTCCGGCGATCTCGTAACCTTTACCGGCGAATTCGACAAGATCGACCGTGCCGCGCTCAATCCTCGACCCACGCGCCAGATCCCGATCTGGGTGGGCGGCTTTGCCGATGTCGCGCTGCGCCGGGCTGCACGCATCGCCGATGGCTTCATCTTCGCGCATGGCGCCGCCGATGCGTTTGCGACCATGCCCCGCTTGAAGGAACTGCTGGCCGAACAGGGCCGCTCATCGGATGAATTTGGCCTGCAATGCAATATGATGTCGGCCAAAGGCGCGGACGCGGTGGTCGAGACCGCCGCGCGTTGGCAGGAGATCGGTGGCACCCATGCGTCGATCAACACCATGGGTCAGGGCTTCACCACGATTGATCAGCACCTCGATTACATCACCCAGGTTCGCGATGCTTTGGCCAAGGCCGGACTTCTGGCCGGATGATCAGGCGGTGCGCTGTGCCGTGAGCGCTACCGGATCGACATAGCGCGTCGAGGATATGCCGCCATCGACCGCTATCGTCTGACCGTTGACGAAACCGGCCTGATCCGAACACAGAAACGCCGCCATATTGGCGACGTCTTCCACCGTGCAATCGCCCGGCAGCGGGGTCAGCTCATGATTGCTGCGTTGGAAGAAGTCGAGGTCCCAGAAAGCATCGGTCATCTCGGTGCGCACCACCGTCGGCGCGATGTAATTGCTGCGGATGCCGCGACGGCCATATTCCGCCGCCAGGGTCTGCATCAATCCAATCAGCCCCGATTTGACCACACTATAAGCGCCGCCGCCCGCCGTGCCGTAAATTCCCCAGGTCGAGCCGATGAAGAGAATGCTCGATTCCTGGCCGAGATGCGGCAAAGCCTCACGGCATAGCCGAAACGGCGCCCGCATCGAGATCGCCAACACCTCGTCGAGCATGGCGTCGCTGGTCTGATCCACCGGGCCGAAGTTGAACGATCCGGCATTGTTGACCAAAATATCCAGGCCGCCAAACTGGGCGATCGCGTGCTCAACCAGCGCCTGGGGCGCATCGGCATCGGTGATATCCACCGCGATCGTCGAAAGCGCCATGCTATCGCCGATGTCATCGGCAAAGTGCTTGAGCTTGTCGGCATTGCGTCCGGTGGCCACGACCTTGACCCCAGCCGCGCCCAGACGGCGCACGATCGCCGCGCCGATACCACCACCGCCACCGGTTACGATTGCTACCTTGCCTTGCATCGGTTTTCCCTTTCAGGTGAAACATTTAACTGGTGGAGCGCGGCTTGACTCCGCTCCCGCTTGCGGGAGGGGCGGGGGGGTGGGCATTCCCACCCGCAACTCGGCGCCAGAACTTGCCCACCCCTAACCCCTCCCGCAAGCGGGAGGGGAACATCTTTCCCCTCAGCCCCGTTGATTCCCCGACCGCTCGGCGATATCGTTCGCCGCGACATAAGCGAAGGTCATAGCCGGGCCGATTGTAGCGCCGGCGCCGGGGTAGCAATCGCCAAAAGGATTGCCCGAGCAATTGCCTGCCGCATAGAGCCCGGGGATCGGATTGCCTTGGGTGTCCAATACCCGCGCCCGGGCATCGCAGCGCAAGCCGCCCTTGGTGCCAAGATCGCCGTTGTTGATCGGCACCGCGTACTATGGGGCGGTATCGATCGGGCCGAGATTGGGGTTCGGCGATACGGTGGGGTCGCCGAAGAACTGGTCGTAGATGTTCATGCCGCGCCCGAATTCGGGATCGACGCCGGTTTTGGCGTAGGCGTTGATATTGCCGATGGTCTGCTGAAGCGCGGGCCAGGGCAGTCTGATCTTGTTCGCCAGCGCTTCGAGCGTATCGGCGCGGAACACATAGTGGTCCCACCAGTCATCGGGGATCTTGCGATCGGGGGTATGGACCGTGGGCATCAGCCCGCCGGCGCTGAATTTTGCCCGAAACTTGGCGTCGAAGACCAGCCAGCACGGGCAATTGGCGCCGGTCTTGAGATGATCCTCGACCATCGCCTTGCCGAAGCTGTCATAGCCGATCGCCTCATCGACGAAGCGATCGCCGTTGCGATTGACGCAAACACTCCAGGGACGTCCGACATCGAAGGCGGCCTGGTGAATCTCGTGGAAATTCGAGGCATTGACCATCGGCAAGGTCATCGTCGGAATCCACCAGCCCGCGCCGGTGTGCTCGACATCGGCGCCGATCGCTTCCGCCGCGATCAACGCTTCGCCGCGATTGGCGTCCTCGGGGGTGGAGGAATGGCGGGCAAGGCCCGGCACTGGGTAAAACCGATCGCGCAGCGCCTGATTCCATTCGAAGCCGCCCGCGCTCAGCATCACCCCATGGCGGGCATCGATCGTATAGGACCGACCGAACTGGCTGACCGTAACCCCGGTGACCCGGCCGGCGCCATCGGCGTTCACGCTTTCGAGCTTGGTTTCGAGGCGCAGTTCGACACCTTTGTCGAACACCGCCTTGTACACCGCGCCCATCAGCGCCGCACCCTGGGTAAAGCGCCGGTCGCGGTGTGACACCTTGCGCGTCGAGCGATCGGCCCAATAGCGGGTGATCATCTTGGCCACGGTCATGCGCCAGCCCTTTTGCTGCATCATCAGCGAAAAGGTCTCGACCAGATCCATCGAATAGCGGCCGAACAGCTTGAAGCGATTATATTGCTCGCGCATCAGTGGGTAGCGCTTATCGCCCAACTGGCGGCCATCGAAGGTCGGCACGATCACCGAGCGGTCGGCGCGCGCACCCGGCTTGTCGGGGAAATAATCGGGCCAGGCGGCGGCCATCACCTGCACGCCGGATTTCTTCAGATAGCGCACCATCTCAGGCGCCTGATCGACATAGGCATCGATCCGCTCCTGGTTCAACGGACCGCTGGTGATGCTGGCGAGATATTCCATGACCTGGGCGCGGCTATCGCCCTTATCCCCATCGAGCTGATGATTGGGTATCCACAGCACCCCGCCCGACGTGGCCGAAGTCCCGCCGAATTTATGCGCCTTTTCGATGATCAGCACCTTCAGGCCATGCTCGGCCGATCGCAGGGCGGTCATTGCCCCCGCCGCACCCGAGCCGACTACCACTACGTCGAAGGTTTCGTTGTTGTTCACGCATACTCTCCCTTATGCGCGTTTAACGCGCCGGCCTTCGCTTGGCGATGCACGACGTAATGACCGCGAAGGTAGAGCTTCTTGCTCGAAGCTGTGTTTCGCCGCGCGCGGGCGATATCGAACCCGCAGCATCGAGTGGACCAAAGCAAAAGGGCTTTCACTTGCTCGGCAACATCGGCAAGAGGCGCGAATGACCGATCAGACTACACTCGACGCCCTCAGAACCGAGGTCCGTATCTGGCTGGCCGCCAATGCTCCCAAAGGCTGGCGCCAAGCCGAACAAACCCACGAGCAATTTGCCGCGGCGCAGCGCGACTGGTTCCTGAAACTGGTCGAGGGCGGTTATGCGATCCCGCATTGGCCCGCCGAATGGCCGGGCGGCGGTCGCAGCCTTGCTGAGCAGAAGATCATCTATGAGGAGCTGGCCAAGGCCGACACGCCGCGCCTGCTGCTCTCCTTCGTATCGACCTTTCATGCCGCCTCCACTTTGATGGAATGCGCCAGCGAAGAACAGCGTGCGCGTTATCTGCCCGGCATTCTCAAGGGCGAAACCTGGTGCCAGGGCTTCTCCGAGCCCGGCGCCGGCTCCGATCTCGCCGCGCTGAAATGCCGCGCGGTGCGCGAGACGCGCGCCGATGGCGATGTCTACGTCGTCTCGGGCCAGAAAATCTGGTCGACCATGGCGCAATATGCCGACAAATGCCTGCTGCTGGTCCGCACCAACAGCGATGGCGTCAAGCAGGCCGGGATCACCTTCCTGCTGATGGACATGAAGGCCAAGGGGGTCACCGTCCGCCCGATCCAGCAAATCCAGGGCGATGAAGAGTTCTGCGAGATTTTTCTCGATGATGTCGAGGTTTCCGTCGCCGACCGGGTCGGCGAGGAAAACAAAGGCTGGGCGGTGGCCCAGGCAACGCTGTCGTCCGAGCGTGGGCTGACCTTGATGGAGCTGTCCTATCGGATGCGCGGGGCCTTGTCGTATGTGGCCGAGCTGATCCGCCGACACGGACGCGAAGCGGATACCGAGGTGCTACGGCAATTCGGGGTGCTGTCGGCGCGCGTCGATTCGGCCTGCGCGATTGCCGATCAGTTTCTCGAAAACCGGATGAATGGCATTGAAGGTCTCGGCGATGCCTCGATCGTCAAGCTCACCTATAGCCGGGTGCTGCGCGAATATGCCCTGCTTGGCCTCAAGATCGGCGGGCTCGACGAGCAATATCGCGCGCCGATCACTTTCGGCGATCTCAATACCGGCAATTGGATGGCGGACTATATGAACAGCTACGCCTGGACCATCGCCGGCGGCAGCGACGAAGTGCAGCGCAATATCATCGCCGAACGCATGCTCGACATGCCGCGCGAACCGAAGAACTGGGTGGTGGCATGACGATCGAATTATCCGAACTGCGCGACGCAGCGCAAAAGGCGTTTCCCGCCGATGGCCTGCGCCCGGCGCGTGATGCCAGCTGGAAATTGATCGCCGAAATGGGCTGGTTGATGATGCCGCTGTCGGAAGAAGCGGGCGGTCTGGGTCTCGGGCGCGATGCCGTGGCGACGATCCATTTCGAAATGGGCCGGGTGCTGTCGCGCGCGCCGCTGATCCCAGCGCTGTTGGCTTTGCAGGCGTTGGAAAAAGGCGCTGGACTGGCAGACCAGGCGGGCTGGCTGGAGCGCGTCGCGAGCGGTGAATATGTCGCCGTCAGCCTGGAGCCCAAGAATACAATCGTGGCTAGTGGCGAGGTGCTGACTGGCACGCTGCGAGCGGTGGCCGATGCCGATATGGCGGGCCATCTCCTGGTTTGCGCTCCTGGACTGGTTGCGCTGGTGCCGAGCAATGGCGCGGGCGTGACCGTGACCGAGCGGCCGCTCTGGGATGAAAGCCGCCGCTTGTTCGATGTGACTTTCGACGGCCATAAAGTCGCACCCGAGTTGATTGTGGCGCGCGACAATGCTGCCGACGGTATAGCCGCAAGCCTGCGCGCGGAACTGCTGGTGGCGCTGGCTGCCGATGCGCTGGGCGCGGCCAATGCCACGCTCGATATGACGGTGGAATATCTCAAGACCCGCAAGCAGTTCGACCGCCCGATTGCGATGTTTCAGGCGCTGAAGCACCGTTGCGCCGATCTGAAAACGCGCATTGTTTCCGCGGAAGCCTTGCTGTGGGCTCGGGCTGGCGATCCGGAAGCCTCCGAAGTGCAACTCGGCGCGCTCAAGGCGCTCGCTTGCGAGGTGTTTCGCTTTACCGCCGAGGAAGCGATCCAACTGCACGGTGGGATCGGGTTGACCGAAGAACACCACTGCCATCTATATATGAAGCGCGCGGAATTGAATCGTTGGCTGGGTGGTAGCGCCGATGATTTGAATGAGGCGGCGGGGCGGGCGGCGCTGGCGGCTTAGCGCTACAAGTTCCCCTCCCACTTGCGGGAGGGGTTAGGGGTGGGCACTTTCTTCGTAAACGAGCCCACTGTTTCGCGTAAACCTGCCCACCCCCGGCCCCTCCCGCAAGCGGGAGGGGAGAAGAGGCAGCAACTTAACCCAAAATACCCTTCGCCGCGGCCACGACATCAGCCGACTGCACCAGATACGCATCTTCCAGCACCTTAGCGAAAGGCACCGCGCAATAGGGCCCGCCGAGACGCCGCACCGGAGCCTTGAGCTTGCCGAACAAGGTTTCCTGGATGGTTGCGGCGATTTCGGCGCTCGGGCCGAAGTAGCGGCCCGCCTCGGTCACCACGACCGCGCGGCCGGTCTTTTCAACCGAAGCCAGTACCGCGTCCTTATCCCACGGCGAAACCGTGCGCAGATCGATCACTTCGGCCGAAATGCCCGCCTTGGCCAGTTCAGCGGCGGCGGCGGTGGTGTTTGCGACCATCCCCGAATAGGTGATCAGGGTGATGTCCTTGCCTTCCTGCACGAGCCGCGCCTTGCCCAGCGGGATCGGGCCCTGGTTAGCGGCGATTTCGCCGGGGACGAACATCGTCTGGCTGTTTTCGATGAACAGCACCGGATCGGGATCCTGGATCGCTGAGAGCAACAGCCCCTTGTAGTCTGCGGGACAGCTAGGCGCGACCACCTTGATCCCGGCGGTATGGGCAAACCAGCCCTCGTAATGGTCGGAATGCTGCCCGGCGGTCTGCCAACCAGCACCGGTCAGGGTGCGGATCACCAGCGGCACCTGGCTTTGGCCACCCGACATGAAGCGCAGCTTCGCGGCATGATTGACGATCATGTCCATGGCCACAGTGATGAAGTTCATCAGCATGATCTCGGCCACCGGCTTGTAACCGGCCATGGCGGCGCCGATCGCCGCGCCCATGATCGACTGCTCGGCGATCGGGGTCGAACGCACGCGCAGATCGCCGAACTTGGTCGACAGTCCTTTGGTGGTACCCATCACGCCGCCGCCTTCGCGGTCGGCAACGTCCTCGCCGAACACCAAGACCTTGGGATCTTCTTCCATGGCCTGGAACAGCGCAGCGGAGACCGCCTGCTGGCCGGTCATCTTCAGCATTTCGACAGTGTCGAGCGTGGGTGTATCGGTGCTCATGCCGGAATCTCCTCGGCAAAGACGTCGCGGCGCAATTCGGCGACATCGGGGTAATCACAAGCGAAGGCGAAATCGATCGCATCTTGCACTTCTGCTTCCAGCTTGACCTGCAGTTCGGCCAACTGCGCCTCGGTGGCAATGCCGGTGTCGATCAGTTTCTGGCGGAAGGCGGGCAGCGGATCGGCGGCGATCGCGGCCTCCTTTTCTTCCTTGGTCATGTAACCGTCAGCATCACCGAAGACGTGGCCCATGAAGCGGAAGGTCTTGCATTCGAGCAGGGTCGGCCCCTCACCGGCGCGAGCGCGCTCGATGGCGGCGTGGGCATGGGCGTACATATCGAAGGGATCGTTACCATCGACGGTAAAGCCCGGCATGCCATAGCCGATCGCACGCTTGGCGATGAAGTCTACCGAGGTGCCGTTTTCATAGCGGGTGTGTTCGGCAAAGCCATTGTTGGCGCAGACGAAGATTACCGGCAGCTTCCACACCGAAGCCAGGTTCAGGGCTTCGTGGAAGGCGCCGATGTTGCTGGCGCCGTCGCCGAAATAGGCGATGGTCACATTCTTGTCGCCGTTCAGCAGCGAAGCCCAGCCAAAGCCATTGGCGATCGGCATCGAGGAGCCGACGATGCCGGTGGTGACCATCACCCCGGTTTCCGGATGGGTAAGGTGCATCGGGCCACCCTTGCCCTTGCAAGTGCCGTCGACGCGGCCGCAGATTTCGGCCCACAGCGGGCGCAGCGGCATGTCCTTGGCGACCATGTCGTGAATGCCGCGATAGATCGTGCAGATCTTGTCGTCATTGGTCAGCAGGTTCGACAGCGTCGACGGAATGACTTCCTGGCCGCGCGCGGAATAATAGGGGGCGGTGATCCGGCCGCGGCGGATTTGCGCGCGAGTGGCATCGTCATTGCGCTCGATCCGCAGCATTCGGCGGAAGATATCGAGCTGGGCGGCGGAATCAGGAGTTGCCGCGTTACCGGCCTGGTTGCTCTGGCTCATATTGCCTCTCTGGAAAACGCCTTGTTCAGGCATTGCCTCGCTGTTTAGCTGCATTGCCGGCTCTCGCAAGAGCGAGCGCCGCTCGATTTGCCAGCCACTGACCCGGCTATCACTAATCGCGCCCCAGCGATATGGCGCAACGCTTGATCGGGAACCTCCGAATATGACTGGCGGCCCCCGCTCATCACACCCTACCCTCGACGGTAACCAGGAGAGCAGGCATGATGAAGGTGGCACGGGTTCGTGGCGGCAAGGGAATAGAGGCGATTACCGTCACCCAGGAGGCGATTCCCGAGGCTGGCGCCGGCGAAGCACTGGTGCGCCTGACCGCCGCCACGCTCAATTTCCGCGACTTGATCATGGCCAAGGGGCTGATTCCCGGCATCTGGAAGGAGCCGGAGCTGATCCCGCTTTCCTGTAGCGCGGGCGAAGTGGTCGCGGTCAGTAGCGGGGTGACGCGCGTCAAGCCCGGCGACCGGGTGGTGCCGATCTTTGCGCAGGGCTGGCTATCGGGGACACAATCCACTCCGACCATGCTGGGTGGCTCGGTCGATGGCGTCGCTCGCCAATATGCCAGCTTCGAAGCGGAAAGCCTGGCGCTGCTGCCCGACGAATTGGGCGATTTCGATGGTGCTACCCTGAGCTGCGCAGCGCTGACGGCGTGGTCGGCGCTGACGCAATACCGCCCGATCCAGCCCGGCGAATGGGTGCTGGCGCATGGCACCGGCGGGGTATCGATCGCCGCGCTGCAATTGGCCAAGGCGATGGGCGCCCAGGTCGCGCTGACCTCCAGTTCCGACGCCAAGCTGCACCGCGCCCGCGCGCTCGGCGCCGATGTCACGATCAATTATCGCAGCCGGCCCGATTGGGCTGTTGCTTTGCGCGAGGCACTCGGCAGCGCACGGATCGCCAATGTCATCGACACCGTGGGCGAAGTCCAATTCGACGATAACGCCTCCTTGCTACTGGCCGACGGACAGATTTCGGCGATCGGCATGCTCGGGTCGGGTTTCAGCTGGACGCGACAGCAGCCGGGGGTCAGCCTCGCTCCGATCAGCGTCGGCAATCGCGACCAACATGAGGCGATGACCGCTTTCATGGTCCGCCATCACATCCGTCCGGTGGTCGACGTGGTCTATGATCTCGATCGCATCCAGGATGCTTATCGCCATCTCGAAAGCGGAAAATTCTTCGGCAAGGTCGGGATCAGCCTGATTTAGCCGCGCTGTCGCGCAACCGCGCGAGTTTGGCCTGGTCGAGGATCGAGAAGATGCCGTCGGCGGTGCCGATGATGCGTTCGCCCGAACGAAATAGCCCGCGCACGAATACCAGCTGCGATGTCTTGCGCACCAGTTCGGGGCGGCAGGTGATAAAACTGCCGATGGTGGCCGCTCCGGTGAAATGGAAGCTCAGTTGGGAGGTCGCGCAGAGCGGCGCGCCGATCGCCTCGGTAACGCGCACGCCCAATGCGATATCGGCAAAACTCATCAGCACCCCGCCGTGTACCGTGCCGAGATGGCCATTGCTGTGCCGTTCGTCGCTGAGCAGGCCCACCTCCACGCCGTCAGCGTCGCGCCGGACCCAATAGGGCCCGGCGGTAGCGCTGAAATGCGTGACTTCGAGATCGCTCCAGCCATCGGCGGCAAGGTCGGCCGGTTTCATCCGCTCAATATTGATTATCTAGCCCGGCCGCATGCTTGGCGGCGATCCAGCCGAAGGTCATCGATGGGCCGACGCTGGCGCCCGCGCCCGGATAGACCCCACCCATGATCGAGGCGGTGGTGGTGCCACAGGCATAGAGCCCCGCGATCGGCTCGCCATCGGCTTTGAGCACGCGAGCCTTGGCGTCGATCAGCACCCCGCCATACGTACTGACATCGCCCGGAATCATCTCGACAGCGTAATAGGGCGCCGTATCGATCCGGCCCAGCGTGGGGTTCGGCTGGTGATAGGGGTCGCCCAGCCATTTGTCGTATTCGCGGGCGCCGCGACCGAAATCTTCATCGACGCCTTTGTCGACGAAGCTGTTCCAGCGATCGATGGTCGCGCGCAGCACTTGCGGGTCCACCTTGATCAGCGCCGCCAGTTCTTCGACGGTATTCGCCTGTTTGAGATAGCCGCTTTCCACGAAATCCTTGGGCTTCTGGTCCTTGCCGACCCAATTGTTGGCGACCTGATAATCCTCGGCATAGGCTTGGCTGAAAATCGCCCAGCTCGGCACGGCCGGCACGGTCCGGTTGCGTATCAGCATGGATTCGCAGAATAATTCGTAAGATCCACCCTCGTTCAAATAGCGCACGCCGCTCTGGTCCACCAGAATGGCGCCGGGCCGCCCGGTCAGGCTCTGCCCCGGCGGCTTGACGTAATCGGTGGCAAAGGCGGGCGAACGGGTGGTCTGGAAACCGACCATTTGGTCCATTTGCGCCAAGACCCCGCCGATCCGTTCCAGTTCGACATGCATGTCGCCAGTGTCGCCTTCGGGGGTATTCGACCATTCGGCGCGCGTACCTGGCTGGTATTTGTCGCGCATCGTCTGGTTCTGGGCAAAGCCGCCGGCATTGACCAGTACCCCAAGCCGCGTGCCAATGCGCCACGGCTGACCGTTGCGTTCGACCTCGACGCCGACCACCTGGCCGCCTTCGATAATGAGCTGCTTTACCGGGGTGTCGGGACGGATATCGACGCCCGCTTTCAGCGACGCCTGCAGCATCCGGCCCTGCAATGCGGCCCCTGCGGTGGTGTAATGCTTGCCGGTCAGCTTACCCAACGCCACATTGACGGCAATTTTCGCGAAGATTTTCTTCACTTTCCAGCTCTTTTTCACAAATGCGAGCTGCATGCCGTCATCGAGCCTGGCCGGCACCGGCAGGAAGCCCGGCCGCAACCGCGATTCCCAGTCGCCCAATTCGCGCGTGTTGAAATATTTGGCGGTTACGGTGCGGCTGGTTTTGCAGCCGCCCGGCAAATCATCGTAATAGTCGGGCCAATATTCGGAGGCCCGCTCCATCTGCACGCCTTCGCTGATAATAAAGTCCAGCATTTTTGGGGCTTCGTTGACGTAGGCAAGCCGCTTTTCGTGGCTGGTGCCAGGCGTATCCGGGCTGTCGCCGCAAACCGCATCGAGATAAGTGATCGCCTTTTCGGCACTTTCATCGGGTTCGGCGGCGCGGATGAAGCGATTGTTGGGAATCCACATCACTCCGCCCGACTTGGCGGTAGTGCCGCCGACATATTTGGTCTTTTCGAGGATCACCGCCGTTTTTCCGGCCTTGCGCATCATCAGCGCCGAACTCATCGACCCGGCGCCGCTGCCCACGACTACCCAATCGAATGTTTCGTCGAAATCGGCCATCAAACCCTCTCCTATCGCACCCGCAACCCGTACCGGCCGCCCTATCGGCCGACCATTTCGCAAGCCACCGCACTTGGCAAGCCGCCACGGTGGATTGTCACCTTATCCGGCGGCCTATATCGCATCAGCGGCATCCCGCCAGCCACCAATCGCGGGTACTCGCCTAGCCGTACCCGGAACGGCAGCGCCGGGAAAGATGCCGGAACAGATGATTGAGGACGATTGCACCATGACCGACGCCAGCCCCGACCTGCCGCAGCTGAACTCGATTGCGCTGGAGCGCAGGGGTCGGATGCTGGTGATCACCTTCAACCGGCCCGAGGCGATGAACGCGGTCAATCTCCAACTCCACGACGATCTGCTCGACGCTCTGTGGTTCGCGCAAGGCGACAGCGGCTCCGACCTGATTCAAATCACCGGTGCGGGCCGGGCCTTTTCAGCCGGCGGCGATATCGATCATATCGCCAACAATGCCGCCAACCCGCATCTGTTCGACCATGAGGCGCGCATCGCCAAGCGCATCGTCTTTACTCTGCTCGATATCGACAAGCCGGTGATCTGCCGGATGAACGGCCATGCCGTCGGCCTCGGCGCGACTGTCGCCTTGCTCTGCGACATCATCTTCGCCGCCGAAAGTGCCAAGATCGGCGACCCCCACGTCGGGCTGGGGCTAGTTGCGGGCGACGGCGGCGCGGTGATCTGGGCGCAGCGCATCGGCCTCGCCCGCGCCAAGGAATATCTCTTTACCGGCGAATTATTGACCGCCCGCAAGGCCGTCGAGATCGGCCTGATCAATCACGCCCTGCCCGCCGACGAACTCGATGCAGCGGTGGACGCTTTTTGCCAAAAGATGCTCACCGGCATGACCGGCGCCATCCGCGCGACCAAGATGCTCACCAATCTGGAGCTCAAGCGCATCGCCCATGCCGTGATGGACGCGGGTATTGCTTATGAATCGCTAAGCGTGCGCAGCTCCGAGCATGTCGGAGCCGTGGCGGCGCTGAAGGAGAAGCTGGCGGCGAAGTCGAAGGGGTAAGCTCGATTACCCCAGGCTGATCCCGGTATCGAAAGTCACGGCGCTGCCGTGAAAGCCCTTCGAAGCGTCCGACAGCAGGAAGGCGGTCAGCGCCGCGACTTCACGGACTTCGATTTGGTCATGTGTGCGCTTCTGCACCTTGGCCATATCGACGTTCGCCGCAATCTGCGCCGGATTTCCGGAATTCACCGACATATTGCCGAGCGTGATGCAATTGATCCGGATCGGCTGATCCATGAATTCCTTGGCCAGCACCTTGGTCAGCTGGACGACGCCGGCTTTGGACGCGGTATAGGCGGCGGTGAAGGGCGTCGCCATGAACGCGGCGCAGGATGCCAGCGTCACCACCGTGCCATTGTCCGCCAGCAGGTGCGGCAGCGCCGCCTGGAACAGATAGAACGGCGCCGAGAGATTGACGGCCAGCGTCGCCTCCCAATCGGCCTCAGCCGTTTCGCCAGAATGCGAGGGCGCGAAGACATTGGCGACATTGCACAGCGCGTCGAGCCGGCCGAAGGCGGACACTGCGGCTGCGACCGCCGCGCGGCAATTCGCCGCCCCGCGCACTTCGGTCGCGTGCAGCGTGGTCCTGCCACCGAGTTCCACCGCAGTGGCTTCGAGCGCGTCGCGGTCGGGATCAACCAAGCAAACGGCAGCGCCTACCTCGATTAGTGCGCGCGCGATTCCTTTACCCAGATCGCCGGTCGCGCCGGTCACCAGCGCGACCCTGCCGCTCATATCGCTTGCCATTGTCATCCTTGCCTCTCCCGTGCTTGTCGCTTTGCATCACGCTAGCATGACGGCGCGGCTGTGGGAGAGGCAAATAGAAACGCATTAGGGTGGCGCGGGCATTGCTGGGCCCAGCCCTGCCCCTGAACTCCCCAAATCACCCTTTGCTCGTAACCCGCTCGCCGAACTCCGAAAAGATCACCGTATAGGCCCCGGCACTATCGGAGGCGTCCGATTGCGTCAGCCTGCCAGCGGCACCGGCTTCGCCGAAACCGGCCAGCGTCTTGCCGATATCGTCGGTTTCGATGTCATAGATCGCGAGGTAATTGCGTTCATCGCCGTTCTGCAGCGCGGCGGCTTCCTTGTAGCGCTGGGCGCCCTGGACGCCGGGCAAGGCACAGACCTGGGGCAAGTGAACATTCTGATACCACTCATTGTATTCTTTTTCCTTGCCGGCAATCGGCTTGGTCAGGGCGATCATCTTGAACTTGGGCATATTGGCTCTCCCTCAGGCGGATGTGACAAGCGCCGGTGTGCTGGAGTCCGCGCCGGCTGGCAAGCGGGCAAGCAGCTCGGCAAGCTTATCGCGGTAGCGATCCACGCCCGCCTGCTTGACGGCGCCATAGCCGGCAACGGCATCGGGGGCGGCGGCAATTATGGTGGCCAGCGCAAGTTGCTCGGGCATGATCCGCTCGACCAGATCGCCAATCATCGCGCGATATTCGCCGATTAACGCGCGTTCCATGCGGCGCTCGCCTGTGTAGCCGAAGGGATCGAAGGCGCCTCCGCGCAGGCTTTTGCCCTTGGCGAGCAGGCGGAACAGCGGGAAGATCCAGCTACCGAACTCGGTCTTGCGCGGCTGACCGGTGCGCGGGTCGCGCCCGCGCGGCAGCAGCGGCGGGGCGAGATGGACTGACAGTTTGAAGGTGCCATCGAACTGGTCGCGCAAACCCGCGATGAACTCCGGGTTGCTATAGAGTCGAGCGACTTCGTACTCATCCTTGTACGCCATCAGTTTCGCGAGTTGGCGGGCGACTTCGCGCAGAAAATCCTCGGCATCGCCAATGCCGCGTGCCGCCAACCGTGCGGCGATGTCATCGATGAAGCGGCGATATTGCGCAGCATAATCGGCATTCTGATAAGCCTTGAGCAGCGCCTCGCGACTATCCAGCATGGCCACCAGCCGCTGCGGTTCGCCGACCTCCTCACGGCTCTCGCCGGTCAATTGCCACAGTGCCTCGGGGTCTACCGCCGCCAGACGGCCCAGCGAGAAGGCGCTGAGATTGTCCGGCACCTTGACGCCGTTCAGCCGGATAGCCTCCTCCAGCGCCGCGTGTGACACCGGGAGCAGTCCGCGCTGCTGGGCAAAGCCGATCATGAACAAATTGGTATAGATGGCATCGCCGAGCAACCGCGTAGCAAGCGCGCCGGCGCGCACGGTTTCGATATGTGCGGGCTCGATGCGCCGGGCCATGGCCGTGACAAAACGACTGGCAGAGAGGTCCATATCCTTGTTGGTCTGGAACTCGCCGGTGGGCGCGACATCGGCATTCGCTACCAGCCGCGTATCGCCGCTTGCCAATATCAGCACATCGGGTGACGAAGTGACCACCAGATCGCAGGCGATGATTGCATCGGCCTGCCCCGCGCGTAGCCGCGCGCTGGGGATTGCTGCCGTATCGCTACCGACCCGAATGTGGCTGGTGACCGCCCCTCCCTTTTGCGCCATGCCGGTCATGTCGAGCACCTTGGCGACACGGCCTTCAAGGTGCGCCGCCATGGCAATCAGCGCGCCCACGGTGAGCACCCCGGTGCCGCCGATACCGGTAACCAGCATCGCATAATCGCCGATGGTAGCCGGCGTTACCGGCAATTGGCTGACGCGGCGGGCCAATTCCTCGCGATCAAAGCTGCGCCGTTTCAGCGTCGCCCCGCGCACCGACACGAAGCTGGGGCAAAAGCCTTTGACGCAGCTGTAGTCCTTATTGCAGCTCGACTGATCGATGGCGCGCTTGCGACCGAACTCGGTTTCGATCGGCTCGATCGACAAGCAATTCGATTGTTTCGAGCAATCGCCACAGCCCTCGCAGACCGCCGGATTGATCGCCAGCCGCATATCGGGATCGGCGGCGGCTCCGCGCTTGCGGCGGCGGCGCTTTTCATTGGCGCAAGTCTGTTCGTAAACGATCGCCGAGGTGCCCTTGCCCTCGCGCAACTCGCGCTGCACTTCATCAAGGTGATCGCGGTGCAGCACGCGCAAGCCTTTCGGCAGATCAGCAGGTTTGAAACGTGTCGGATCGTCGCTGACCAGCACCACCGGGCTGACCCCTTCGACCAGCAGTTCGCGCACGATTTGCTGCGGCGTCAGCGCACCCTCGGCGGGCTGACCGCCCGTCATCGCCACCGCATCGTTGTACAGGATTTTATAGGTGATGTTGCTAAGCGCCGCCACCGATGCGCGGATCGCCAGCAGCCCCGAGTGGGTATAAGTGCCGTCACCGAGGTTCTGGAACATATGTGGCGTATCGACAAAGCTCTGCGCAGCAATCCACGGTGTGCCTTCGGCGCCCATGCCCACGGTCTGCATCGTGCGCCGCTCGGGCATGTAATGGGCAAGGCCATGGCAGCCGGTGGCGCCCATCGCGGTCGAGCCTTCGGGCACCACGGTGCTGGTATTATGCGGGCAGCCCGAACAGAAAAAAGCGGGCCGGATCGCGGTCGGTTTGAGGTTCCGCGCACCTTGTTCCAGCGCGCACAAGGCCTGGTCGCGCGCGCGCGCTGCCTCGCTTAGCCGGCCCAATGCGGCGAGCCGCCGCACCAGCGTCCGGCGCACGCTGCCCGGATCGAGCACCCCGATCGCGGGCAGCAGCGGCGCGCCCTCGGGGTCAAGTTTACCGCTGATTACCGGGGCACCGGCGCGACCATAAAAGGCCCGTGCCAATTGATCCTCGATCACCGGGCGCTTTTCCTCGACCACCAGGACTTCCGCACTGCCGCCACAGGCGTCGCGCGCGAACACAGGATCGAGCGGCCAGATCAGGCCCAGTTTGACCACACGCACCCCGGCGGCTCGGCATTGCTCCATGCCCATGCCAAGATCGGCCAGCGCCTGGCAGACGTCGAGCCATGCCTTGCCGGCGCTGACGATGGTGAGCTGACGCGATTCCCCGTCGATGGTCACCCGGTCGAGGCCATTGGCGCGCGCGAACAATTGCGCCATCGGCAGCCGGTGATCGACCACCATCTCCTCTTGCAGCAAAGCGCCCATACCGCGCACCAGATTGAGATCGGGGCCGCTGCGTTCCGGCATGATAATCGGAAATTCGATACCCGGCAGCGTCACGGTGGAGGTCAGGTCCAGCGTGTCGGTCACCGCTTTCAAGCCGACATAGAGTCCACTGGCGCGCGACATCGCCCAGCCGAACTGGCCCATCGCCAGCAGATCATCCGTGGTGGCGGGATAGAGCACGGGGATGAAGCCGGCGATCAGCGTGTGCTCGGATTGATGCGCGGTCAGCGAGCTTTTCGCAGCATGGTCGTCGCCCGCCAGAACGAGCGCACCACCATTGCGCGCGGTGCCTTCGAAATTGGCAAGCTTGAGCGCTTCGCAAGCGCGATCGACACCCACGCCCTTGCCATACCACAAAGCAAACACGCCATCGACGCGCGGCTTGCCGTACCAGCCCAATTGCTGCGAGCCGCGCAATGACGTCGCCGCCAATTCCTCGTTCAGCCCCGGCTCGAAGCGGATGTCATGCGCCGTGAGCAGTTTTTCACTAGCCCATAATTGGGCATCGAGCGTAGTGATCGGTGACCCGCGATAGCCGCTGACAAAGCCGCCCGTGTTGAGCCCCGCGGCTTTGTCGCGCCGCGCCTGGTCGAGCAACAAGCGCACCACGCCCTGCAGTGAGGACAGCATCACTTGTCCATCGATCTGGCAATATTTGTCGTCCAGCGTGACGACGGATTTGGTCAAGTGTGCGCTCCTATTGGTGTCTGATCCGAAACTTCGTTTCGGATAGTCTGTGCCGTCCCGCTCCCCCGGCCCAACCACCCGTTAAAGGCCCTGTGGGTGGTTGGGCCGGGGGAGCGGGACGGCACAGACTTCGAAACAAAGTTCAGTGAAGCTAAATTAGCGCAGCTAATTTCGGTTCAAACGCCATCACTGGAGCAGATTGCTCCCCGCCGCCAGTTGCAGATAATCGGGAGCAAGTGCATCTGCCGGCTCCGACAAGTCTTGGGACAAGTCCAGCTCACCACCGCGAAACTCGCGTGGATTCTGCTTGAACACCCGTTTGAACATGCGGCTGAAATGCGCCGGGCTCTTGAAACCCACCCCATAAGCGATCTCGCTGATCGAGATATCGCGTGGATCGGAGGCGAGCAGCCAATTGCGCGCTTTTTCCAGCCGCTGTTCCCACACCAGTCCCGAAAACGAAGCGCCCTTGAGCCGCAGCAGGAACGACAGATAGCGCGGCGAAATTCCGCAGCCGCGCGCGACCATCGCGGTCGAAAGTTGCGGGTCCGAGAGATGGACTTCGATGAAACGGAGCACATCGGCCAGCCGCCGGTCTGCGATCGACTGGCGCAAAGGTGCGCTGTCGGCGTCGGCACGGACCGCGTGGCCGATCACTGACAGCGCGCATTCCACCAATTGCCGGGCAGCCACTTCGCTCAGCCGATCATCGGCTTCGAAGACATCGGTCAGGATTTTCTCGGCTATAGCCAGTTCGGGCGCCAACTCCGGCCCGCCCCCGTGCTGGCCGACGGCCATGAACAGACCGGTGCTGAAATCATGCGGGATAAAGCTGCGCAGGATATGCGTCGGCACGGTCAGATGCAGCATTTCGTGAACATGATCGGCATCGGTCTGGCACTCGATGAAAAACGGTGACATCGAACGGGTGATGACGAAATCGCCGGGGTGAGCGATACGGTTGCCGCATTGATTGGAAAAGGCCAGCCGGCCCCGTTTTACGAACCACAGAATCGAAATGTCGGTGGCATCCTCGCGGATATGCTGGCGCGTGCGGCGAAAGGACAGATTAGTGGCCGAACGCTGGCGGATGATCGAAATCGGCCCGACCGCTTTGCGCTCGGAACGCACATCGATGATCGAGGCATCCTCGATCCAGAAATCGCCGCGATAATATTCCAGATCGCGTTCACCGCGAAAGCGGCTCTGACAATCCCGAAAATTGCGCCGGTCGATGTTGAACAGCGTTTCCGCCATGGCTTGTCTCCCAGACGACGCAGTAGCCGCGCCCGCTGATCGGGTACGATCCGCGCTGGCCGACTCATGCCGATCCAATCCCAATATGCGCCGATGGCGGGCGAATTGCTCTGCAAGTCATGCAGCATCCTCCGCATCTGGCGCAAACCGACGTGATGCCACTCATCACGGGTCGGCAAAGGCCTCTAGCCTTTCCGGCCCTTCATGCTCAGGCGCCATTCGGGCGGGTAGTTCAGGTCATTATCCTTCACGACGGTGCCGATACCCTTCTGGAAGGTGCTGTCCTTGCCGAGATTGACGTCGTCGGCGCTGTCGTCGGTCATTGCCGGCAGCACGCCTTCGACGAAGCCGGTGAGCAGGCTGCCCATATATTCGCCGCGGTGCTGCTTATAGAGTTCCATGAAGGTCTTCTGCACTACCACCACGTCGAGCGGCCGGGTGATCGAACAGGCATGGGCGTATTTGGCGGTTTCCGCCTCCAACTGGTCGCGCGGGACCACCTTGTTGACGAAATTGCAGTCATACATGTCCTGCGCCGTGAACGGACGGCCGGTGAACAACATTTCCATGAATTTGCGCGGCCCCATCATCTCGGCCCATTGCCACAGACGCGGACCCCAGCCGGCGTAACGGAAGGCGGGATGGCCGAACAAGGCGTCATCTGACGAGACAATCAAATCGGCATCGGCGCAGCAGTAGAAGTGCCAGCCGTAGCAATAGCCCTTGGCCTCGATGATGCTGATTTTCTTGAATTCCTGCAGCGGCCGGTTACCTGAGCGCGCCTTGGCATAATAATCGGTCAGCCCGTGGAGATAGCGGAACGAGCCCACCGGCGGATATTTGACATCGGGATCGTCGATTTCCAGATCGACCAGGAAATTGTCACCCTGCTGGGGGTTGAGATAGAGGTCGCCGTGCTCGTTGAGATCGCCGCCGCTGCCCAGATGGTCGCCCATGCCGCGGATCACCAGCACCTTCACATCATTGTCGATGTTAGCCTTGTGGACCAGTTCGGCGAAGCGAGCGCGCATGCCGATGGTTGCGGTATTGTGCTTGTCGAGGCGGTCGAAGGTGATCGTGGCGATCTTGGTGGCCTTGTCCTTGACGTAAAGGACGTGCTTTTCAGCCTCCTTCTTATGGTCGGCAATGGTCTCCATTTTCGCTCTCCCGTGGATCATTGATCTTTCTCTGCGCGGGAACTGCCACAGGTGTGGGCAAGGGTATTGGCAATAGACGCAGCGGCGTCGATAGGGTGCGCGATTTCTCTGGCTGGCGGTCGCCCCCGATGTTAGCTTACCGATCCCGTTGTAGAGCCCCCCCGCGTGAGGTGCTCGCAGGGCGAGGATCGGACAAGGACACGCAGGTGACCGGGGAAAGCTTTTTCAGTCTCGAAGGGCCGCTCGACATGGCCCCCGGCGATGGCCAATGCCGCGCCGCCAATTTCCACGGCCTGGCCGACTGGGCGCGGCAACATGGTCGCGATGCCCGCGGCATCGTCGAGCGGCGCGGCATGGACGCGCATGTGCTGGCCGACCCCGAAAGCCTGATCGCGCCGCAGCAATTGGCCGATGTGCTGGAGGATTGCAGCACCTTGTTCGATGATCCGTTGTTCGGGCTGCACCTCGCCTCCGTCCAGGACCCCGACGTGTTCGGCTGCGTCACCGCGCTATGCCGCGCCGCGCCAACGGTACGCGCCGGCATCCGCTGCCTGATCGATTATCTCCCGGTGATCCACGCCCCCGATTGCGAAGTGGTGCTGGTGGAGGGGCACGAAACCGCTGAACTGACCTGGCTGGTCAACACCGATCTCGGGCTGAACGATCAGGCCAATTACCAGGCGGCGATGCTGAATGTGAAGCTGCTGAAAGCGATCGGTGGCAATCAGTTCAAGCCGAGCTGGATCAGCGTTTCCGCCGACGCCCGTCACGCCGACCTGCCCGATCTCGAGCGCACGCTGGGCTGCCGGGTGCGGCTGCGCAGCCAGCACAATTCGGTGGCCTTTCCAGTGAATACGCTCGATCTGCCGGTGCCGAGCGCCAATCGCCTGCTGTTCCGGCTGCTCGGTGGCTATCTCGAACAAGTCAAACACGCCCAAAGCCGCTCGATCGTGGAACGGGTGGAAAGCTATGTTCGCGGTGCGCTGGCGACGGGGACTTGCTCGATCGAACGCTGCGCCGACAAGACCGGCATGTCGGTGCGCACCTTGCAGGCGCGGCTCGCGGCGCAGTCGGCGCGCTTTTCCGAACTGGTGGAGGGCCAACGCGAGCGGCTCGCCAAGGGCTATCTCGCGCAGCGCATGCTGACACTGGACGAAATCGCCGACCGGCTCGGCTATGGCGAGCAGACCAGTTTCGGGCGGGCGTTCAAGCGCTGGACCGGAATGACGCCGCAACATTACCGCGCGACAGCGGCGCAGGTCGAGGCCTAAATTCCTCCCCGGCACGGGGAGGAATTAGTCCATCACCATCAATATCCGCCCCGCGGCTTTTCCCGAAAACGCCTCGTTCATCGCCCGCGCATAATCGGCTATGCCATAGCGCGCCGCGATCGCCGGTCGGATTACGCCCTGCGCGGCCAGTTCTTTCACCTGGCGACCACCTTCGGCCAACAGGTCGGGGCGTTCCATTCCGGCATGACGCACATGCACGCCGACCAGGCTGGCGCTCTTGAGCAGCGCGAGGTTGGTCTTGAGCGCCGGAATCCCTGCCGGAAAACCCACGACCAGATGCCGGCCATCGTAGCCCAGCGTGCGAAACGCCAGTTCGGTGGCCTCGCCGCCGACGCCGTCGAAAACGATGTCGATGGGCTTGCCGCTGTTTGCCGTCTTGACCTGATCGCGCCAATCACCGGCACCAGTCACGACGGTCGCATCCGCCCCACCTGCCAGCGCGGCCGCCCGCTTTTCCTCACTGGAGGCGGAGGCGACGACACGCAGGCCAAGATGCTTGCCCACCTGGATCGCGGCAAAGCCGGTGCCGCCAGCCGCGCCCAGCACCAGCAGTGTCTCGCCCGCGCGCGCGCGCGCACGATCGATCAGCGCGTGCCAGGCGGTGAGGTAATTGACGCTGAAGATCGCCGCGGTTTCCAGATCCATGCCCGAGGGGACATGATGGACATTGCTCGCCGCGAAAAGGCCGATCTCGGCGAGAATGCCGCCCATCGCCGTACCATAGACGCGGTCGCCTATCGCAAAGCCGGTCACCCCCTCACCCAGCGCTTCAACCACGCCGGCATATTCGCTGCCCGGAATGAACGGTAACGGCGGCTTGAACTGGTATTCGCCGCGCGCGGTCAGAACGTCGACATAGGAAATCCCCGCAGCCTTGATCGCCACACGCAACTGACCTGCCGCCGGGGCGCCCGGATCATGCTGTACCAGGCGGTAGCTTTCGGGCGGCCCGAATTCGTGGCCGATTACGGCAAAAGGCATATCCAGATCCTTTCAGAAGGAAATACTGAGGGCTATCGCATGTATGACGACGGCGTGGGTAAGGCCTTCCCCTCCCGCTTGCGGGAGGGGCTAGGGGTGGGCAGAACCTCGAGCAACGTCGCGTTTAACCCGCGCACCCCAGTTCCCTCCCGCAAGCGAGAGGGGAGAGTTCAGCCATGCCAGTTCAATGTTGCCCGCCATCGCAGCGAACTAGCGAACCGGTGACGTTTACTGAAGCAGGACTGGCCAAGTAGAGCGCAGCAGTGACGATCTCTTCGGGGTTCGCGGCATGACCGCGCGGGATCGCGATCGGCCCCTGCCCTTTGTCCGGCCACGCCTCGACGATATCGGTACGGAATGCGCCCGGCGACAGCGTATTGACCCGGACGTGCGGCGCATATTCCCAGGCAAGGCTGCGCGACATCGCATTCAGCGCCGCCTTGGACGAACCATAAGGCACGACTTGCGGCAGCGGCATCAGTGAACCGGAAGACGTGACATTGATGATGCAGCCGACGCCATGCATCTCGGCGTGATCATACATCCGCTTGCCGATCTGCGAAGCCAGGCGGAACGGACCCTTGAAGTTGAGATTGACCACCGCATCGAACAGCGCCTCGGTCACTTCATGGCTGGGCGCACGCGGGCTCATACCGGCGTTATTCACAAGGATATCCACATGGCCGAAGGCGGCGTAAGCCTCCTCGACCAAGCGGTCGCATTCCGCCCAGCGACCGACATGCGCTGCAATCGCCACCGCCTTGCGCCCCAGCGCACGGCATTCCTCGGCGACCTTCTCGCAATTTTCGAGCTTGCGGCTGGCGATGATCACATCGGCGCCACGCGCGGCGAAGGCTTTGACCATCTGATAGCCGAGGCCGCGCGAGCCGCCGGTGACCAGCGCGACCTTGCCGGTGAAATCGAACAAGGGGTCCACGCTCAAGGCTGCCTGGCGTCAGGATAGCGCGCCAGCGCGGCGGCGGTGCGCGTCGGGATATGTTCGCTGGGAAACATGCCTTCGGCTGGTTTGGCGCGTTTGAGATAAGCACGGGCGAGTTGCGAGCGATGCGCGTCGGTGGGGCCGTCGGCAAAGGCCAGCGCCATATTGCCGCCATACCATTTGGCCAGTGGCATATCGAGCGAGATACCCAGCGATCCGTGAATCTCCAGCGCCCGCCCGACGATATCGGCATAGACCGAGGCCATCGCCACCTTGCACATGCCGATATGCTTGCGCGCCGCCCCGTGCTTCATGCGCCCGGCCTCGATCTCATCGATGATCCAGGCGGTCTTGAGCACGAGCAGGCGGAATTGTTCGAGCTGAATCACTGAATCGGCGATCTTGGCCTGCACCAGTTGATGATCGCCGAGCATCATCCCCTTGGTGTGGCGCGAGACCGCCCGCTCCAGCATCATGTCGAGCGCGCGTTGGCACATGCCGACGGTGCGCATGGCATGGTGGATACGACCGCCGCCGAGCCGGGCCTGCGCCACCTTGAAGCCCTCACCCGGATTGCCGAGCATGTGATCGAGCGGCACCCGCACCTGGTTGTAATGAATATGCGCGTGATGACCGTTCTCGGGATCGGTATCGCCGGCGATGGCGACATTGCGCAGGATGTCGATGCCGGGCGTGTCGGTGGGCACGATGAACATGCTCATCCGCTCGGTCAGCGGCGCCGCCGCGTCAGTGACGGCGATGACCAGCAGGAAGCTGGCGAATTTGGCATTGGACGAGAACCATTTTTCGCCCTCGATCACCCATTCGTCGCCTTCACGGGTAGCCTTGCAAGTGAACACCGCCGGGTCGGCGCCGCCTTGCGGTTCGGTCATCGAGAAGCACGAGACGATGTCGCCAGCCATCAACGGCCCGAGGTATTTCTGCTTCTGTGCGGGCGTGCCGAACATCGCGAGAATTTCGGCATTGCCGGTATCCGGCGCAGCGGTGCCAAACACCACCGGCGCCCAGAACGAGCGGCCGATGATCTCATTCATCAGCCCGAGCTTGACCTGACCATAGCCCGGCCCACCCAGATGTGGCCCAAGATGGCAGGCCCACAGGCCCTGGGCCTTGACTTGTTCCTGCAACGGCTTGAGGTGGCGTTTGGCGGTTTTGTAGCCCGGATCGAACTGTGCGCCTTGTTCGGGAAACAGCAGATCCATCGTCTCGCATTCCTCGCGGACGAAGCGTTCCATCCAATCGAGCTTGGCCTGGAATTCGGGCTCTACGCTGAAATCGATCATGCTGCGGCCATCCTCTTGATTTGTTCTGCGGTTTCTTTGAAAACATTAGTGACGATATCGGCAAAGAACCGCCCGGTTTCCTTCGACAAGATACCGGCTTCCGCCTGCGCCACCTTGTATTCGAGCAGGCAGCCCGATTTGAACCGGGCCAGTATCGAAAAATATTGGTAATCGCGGATGTCGCGCCCGGTGCCGGCGCAGTAATAGCGCGCGAGTTCCTGGCGGGTTGGAAAATGCTCGGGATTGTTGAGCGGCTTTACAAAGACTTTCTCTGGAAAATCCTCGTCGCGCATGCCGCCGGTGAACCAGCCCATATCGAGCATCGGATCGCCGATCGTGGACAGCTCCCAATCGATCATCGCCGCCAGTCGCGCCGGCGGACCCGGTTGAAACATCATGTTAGGGGTGCCGACATCGCCGTGAATGATGCCCCGTACCTCGGTCGGCAGCTTCGTGCCGCGCAGCCATTCCTCGGTTTCGGCGAGGCCCGGCAGATGCCGGCCGGCATAGCCATAGCGCTCCTTGTAGGACGCCAGTTGGCCCGCCCAGCGATCGACCTGCCGCGCCAGAAACGGACCCGGCTTGCCGAAATCGCCTAGCCCAATCGCCTCATAGTCGACATTGGCCAAAGCGACCAGGCCATCGACGATGGCGAAGGGAATACGATATTCGTAAGGCATGCGATCGAATGGGGCGATATTGTGAATTGTTTCATCGCGCAGATTGGGCGCCCAGCCCTTGACCATTTCCATCACGTAAAACGGCGCGCCGACCACCGAGTCATCGCCGCAGGACGCGTAGCAGATCGGATGCGGCACATCGGTCTGGTTCAGCGCGGTCAACACCCGCGCTTCGCGCAGCACCCCACGGTCCGCGCCTGGCGGCGGCACTTCGGGCGGGCGCCGCAACACCATCGCCCCCTCGCCCCGATCGAGCGTCAGCACCACGTTAGAGGTTCCTCCGGACAGCAAGGCGGTGGTCAGCGGCCCCTTGCCGAGCTGCGGTACATGCTGGTCGAGCCACTCGGTCAGCGGCCCGATCGGGGCCAGTTTCGCCAGATCATATTTGCCCTCGGCCATCACTTCTCTCCGCCGCGCAATTGCGCTTCCAATTGTTTGCGCAAGGCGTGCAACTCGCGCGTCACCGCTCGAATGACAGCGGGATCGAGTGCCGCCGCCATGCCGCTCGCCACCTCGTCCGCCTGGGCATCGGCATGTCGTTTCAAGGCTATGCCGCTGGTTGTGGGGCAGAGCAGCGCGGCGCGTTTGTGATCCGGATTAGGCGCGGCTTCGATCAGCCCAGCGGCGATCAACGTATTCGTCGCGCGCTGCACCAACTGGCGCGGGTTGCCGAGCGAGCGACCGATCTGCGGCACGGTCGGTGGTCGCTCAGCCTCGACCACGGCGTTGAGCACCATCATTTCGGATTCGTTCAATCCCGCCGCCCGGCGCGAACCCGCAAAAGTGCTTTTCAGGCGTCCTTGCAGACGGCTGATCTCATCGCTCAAGCCTATCAGCGGATGCCGCGAATCGAAGGGACCATGCATGCAGAGCCTGCTGCACTTTTGACACGATCATGTCAAATTGACACGCTTGGCATATGTGCCGCTTAACTCCTCCGCGGTCCGGGGAGGATTTGGCTTGTTTCGCTAAATCACCGCAACAGGATTGCCGTAAAGCTTGCGCAGCTCATGCTTCGCCAGTTTTCCCGAGGGAATACGCGGCAGTTCCTCGACGAATTCATAGGTGCGTGGGCAGGTCACCTTGGAGATCCGGCCCTCACACCATACCCGCAGTTCCGCCTCCAGCTCCGGCCCGGTGTCGGCCCAAAGCTTGGGCTGGATGATCGCCTTCACTTCCTCGCCGAACTCGGGATTGGCGACGCCGATCACCGCCGCGTCGAGCACCTTCGGATGGACGATCAGGCAATCCTCGATCGCCTGCGGGTAGATGTTCACGCCGCCGGAAATGATCATGAAATCCTTGCGGTCGGTCAAAAACAGATAGCCGTCCGCATCGAGCTTGCCGATATCGCCCACCGCATACCAATTGGCGTGACGGGGATGGGTGGCACCGCGCGTCTTTTCGGCATCGTTGAGATAATTGACGCCGCGCCCAGGCTGCGCCTCGAACCAGATCGTCCCGGCCTCATTCGGGGGCAATTCCCTGCCGTCATCGTCGCAGATATGGATCGGCCCGAGCGACGATCTGCCCACCGAACCCGGCTTGCGCAGCCATTCCTCAGCCGTGATCGCGGTCGCGCCCACCCCTTCGGTGCTGCCGTAATATTCGAACAGGATCGGCCCGAGCCAGTCGATCATCCGCCGCTTGATCTCGACCGGGCATGGGGCGGCGGCATGCATGACCAGGGTGAGCGAGGACAGATCGTAGCTCAGCCGCACCGCATCGGGCAGCGCCAGCATCCGCACGAACATCGTCGGCACGAATTGGGCGATATTCACGCGCCAATCCTGCACCGCGCGCAGCACCCCCTCGGCGTCGAACTTGCTCTGGGTCACGAAGGTGCCACCCAGCCGGTGGGTTACCACCATCGTCGACAGCGGTGCCCCGTGATAGAGCGGCCCGACATTGAGCGTGACCAGCGGGTCTGCCTCGCGGTAAGCGGGCATCACCCCTTCGAGCACATTGAATTCGTCGATCGGCCCTGGCGTAAACGGCAGGACGATGCCCTTGGGCCGTCCGGTGGTGCCGCTCGAATAGATCATATGAAAGCCAGAAATCTCATCGCTGACTGGCGTGGCCGGCAGGATCGATAAGGCGTCGGTCAGCGACAGCGCCCCCTCGATCCGCTCGGCGCCGGCGTAATAGACCTGCTCGACTTGGGGGATCAGCTCGGCACGGCCTGCCGCCAGCGCCCGCGGCGTCTCGCCGAGTGCCGCCGACAACACCAGCAAGCGTGAGCCCGAATCATTGAGGATATACGCCGCTTCGGTCGGCTTGAGATGCGTCGACAGCAGGGTAACGAACACCCCGCAGCGCGTAGCCCCCCAATAGACTTGCGGGAACTCGACGCCATTGCGCATCATCACGCCGATGCGATCGCCCGGCTTCAGGCCGCGCGCGCGCAGCAATTGCGCAAAGCGGTTCGAGCCCTCATCGAGTTGGCGATAGCTCAGCACCTCGCCGCTATCCGCCAACACCACCGCCGGGTGATCGGGCTGAGTGGCGGCATGGCTACTGGGATGGAAACCGGGCATTGCTGATCCTCTCGCACCGCGCTTTTGGGCGAGAATGGCGGGCATGATGCGGGGAGGCAAGCCCGTTGGCTTAATTCGGGGGTTGCAGATCTGACGCACTGCTCCCCGCCCGCTTGCGGGAGGGGTCGGGGGTGGGCATCAGTTCGCAGTGCCAGGGTGATCGCTCACCCGACGCCTTTCAGCTTTTCCATCTTTAGAATTCGAGAAGGGGGTGAAGTGCCCACCCCCAGCCCCTCCCGCAAGCGGGCGGGGGGAAGAAAAGCCAGAAGGACTACTCGATATACCCCAGCACCGTTCCGACCTCATAAGTCTCGCCCACCGCGGCAACGATACGCAGCTTGCCACTGGCCGGCGCTTCGACCTCGTTAGTGGATTTATCCGCCTCGAGCGAGAACAGCGGATCACCCTCCTTCACCTCGGCGCCGTCCGCGGCGAGCCATTCGGCGATCTGGCCTTCGTTCATCGAGAAACCGATCTTGGGAAGCAGGATTTCTGTAGCCATTTTCGTATGATCCTTATGCGCGGCGCTTTGGGGCTCCCTTGGCACAAGTGCGCCGCCGCCGCCAAGCCGGCTTTTGCTTAGTCCGTCATAAACCTTCGACGATAAACGCGCGATAGGGCGCCGCCTTCTGCCGCAATTTTGCCCGCTCCTGATATTCGGGGCTATGATACCAGGCCTTGGCAGCCGCCTTGTCGGGAAATTCCAGGATCACCATGCCATCGGCGCCCTCACCTTCGACCGTTTCCAGTTCGCCATAGACCGCCAGCGGGCGCACGCCTGCCATCGGCGGCTTGCCACTGCTGCAGGCTTTATAGGCTTGCATCGCGGCCTCATCGACCACTTCGCCTTCGCGAATGAAGAGCATGTAAGATGGCATACCGCTCTCCTTGCGCTTGTATCCAGGCCTATCGCCCCTCCCCGTCCGTTAGTATTACATCGGCGCGATGTCGATCGTCGGGCGCACTTGTATCTGGCAGACATTGGCGCGCCGTGGCAGCGCCAGCACGAACAGGATCGCATCGGCGATGTCCGCCGCCGCCATCGCGCCGTCCTTGGTGACATGCGCCTGCACTGATGCGCGCCAGTTCGGATCGCTGATCGATGTGGCGATTTCGGTCTCGGTGGCGCCGGGCTCGAGGATGCAGACGCGGATGCCTTGCTGGCCGACTTCCTGCCGCAGCCCCTCGGTAAAGCCGGTCAGCCCGTATTTGCTCGAGGAATAGGCGGCAAACAGAGCGCTCGAACGGCGCCCGGCGGTCGATGAGATATTGATGATATCGCCGCCGCCGCTGGCCAGCAATTGCGGGACCGCCGCTGCGCAGGTGTAGATCGTGCCCATCAGATTGATGTCGATGACCTTGCGCCACAAATCGAGCGGCAGGCTCTGCACGCCGCCGGCCTCGTTCACGCCCGCCGAATTGATGACGATATCGAGCCGGCCAAACTGCCCCACGGCCTGTTCCACCGCG
>JAMFSI010000168.1 GCA_026225215.1 Sphingomonas palustris
GCATTCGCATCAGGTGACGAATATCATCATTGAACTCGATGGCGATCGCGCCGGCAGCGAGGCTTATGTCACCGCACGGTTGCGCATAGAGCGCGACGGCAAGCTGCTGCAGATGGTGGTGATCAGCCGCTATCTCGACACTTGGTCGCGGCGAGATGGTCGCTGGGCGATCGATCATCGCCACACGGTGATGGAGATGGACGAAGTGGCAGAAGTCACGCCGATGAAGCGCCACGATACCGCGCGCCGCGATCGCAGCGATCCATCCTACAGCGTTTTGAAAGGCTGAAACCCATGAGAGCGGCATTTATCGAGAACGGTAAGGTCCATGTCGGCGATATGCCCGAGCCCGTGCCAGCCCAGGGGCAAGCGCTGGTGCGCACCCACAGCTGCGGCATGTGCGCGTCGGAAGCGCATTTCCTCCATGCCGGGCAGAATGTCATCGATCTCTCGCGCCAGTTCGGCGGGCCTTACGCAGCGCTGGATTTTTCGCGGCCTTTCGTTCCTGGCCATGAATATGTCGGCGAAGTGCTCGATTACGGCCCCGGCAGTGAGCGCAAGGTCAAGCCCGGCCGCCGCGTTACCTCGGTGCCGGTGATGCGCGCCGGGGGCGAGCACAAGGTGATCGGCTTTAGCCATGAATGCCCTGGCGGGTTCGGCGAGTTGATGCTGCTCGACGAGGGCATGCTGATCGAAATACCCGATGGCCTCGAAGACGATCTAGCGGCGATGATCGAACCGCTTGCGGTCGGGCTCGAACACGCCCGGCGCGGCCACCCGACCAAGGAAGACACCGTGCTGGTGGTCGGCTGCGGCGCGATCGGGCTGGGCGTGATCGCCGGCCTCAGGCTGATGGGCATCGCCCCGATCATCGCCGCCGATTTCCACCCGGAACGGCGCCAGCAGGCGCTGGCAATGGGCGCCGATCTGGCGATCGATCCGCGTGAAATGTCGCCTTACGAGCCGATTGCCGGGCTCGGTGGCCGGCAAGTCAATCTGGTCTACGAAAATGTCGGGCTGCCCGGCATGCTGCAGCAGATCATCACCTCAGTGCGCTTCGACTCGCGGATCGTCATGGGCGGTTATTGCATGGCGCCGGAGCAGCTTTACATCTTCGCCGCGCAAAACAAGCGACTGACGATCCATTTTGCCGCCGGCGAGGAGCCGCAGGACATGGATCTGGCGCTGCGCGCCATCGCCGACGGCCGTATCGACGTGCGCCCCTGGCTGGGCGAGCGGATCGGGGTGAACGGGGTGGCGGCAGCCATCGCCGCCATGTCCGGCCCGACGGCTCCGGTGCGCACCGTGGTCGATCCGCGCCTGCTGTGAACCAATGCCTCTCCGGCCTTTGCCGGGGAGGCATTGCCGGCCTCAATCGACGATCAGCGCTAATAAACTGGCGATGCGGTCGGCTTCCTCCGCAGGCTTGTCGGTGCGGATGCGATGGATACGCGGGAAGCGCATCGCCAGCCCGGATTTGTGTCTCTTGCTGGCGTTGATCGCATCGAACGCCACCTCCAGCACCAGACTGTGATCGGTCTCGCGTACCGGGCCGAAACGGTTGACGGTGTGATTGCGGACGTAACTGTCGAGCCACTTCAGTTCTTCGTCGGTGAAGCCGAAATAGGCTTTGCCAACCGGAAGCAGCGTCGCGCCTTGATCGGGATCGCCATCCCAGGCGCCAAAGGTAAAGTCGGAATAGAACGATGAGCGTTTGCCTGAGCCGCGCTGGGCATACATCAACACACAGTCGGCAAGGAGCGGATCGCGTTTCCATTTGTACCATAGCCCGGTGCGGCGGCCAGCGACATAGGCGCTGTCGCGGCGCTTGAGCATCACCCCTTCGATCGCCGCATCGCGGGCTCGCGCGCGTATTTCGGTCAGTTCGGCGATCGACTGAGCCGGGATCACCGGCGAAATATCGAAGCGCTCGGCATCGAGCAGGGCCATGGTCTGTTCGAGCCGCTCGCGCCGCTCGTGCCAGGGCAGTGCGCGCAGATCCTCGCCCGCGATAATCAACACATCATATAGGCGCACAAACGCCGGATATTCGGCCAGCATCTTCGCAGACACCAGCTTGCGACCCAGCCGTTGCTGAAGCGCATTGAAGCTCGCAGCGCCGCCTTCCTCACCGCCCTGATGGCTGCCGCGCACCAATAGTTCGCCGTCGAGCACAGCATCGAAGGGCAGCGCGCCGGTGATCTCGGGAAAACTGCCGGAGATATCGTCACCGCTGCGCGAATAAAGCCGGGTCTCGCCACCGACATGGACGATCTCGACCCGTATGCCATCCCACTTCCATTCCGCCGCGAAGAGGTCGAGATCGACGACCGTATCTTCCAGCGCCTGCGCCAGCATGAAAGGGCGGAATAGCGGCAAATGATCGCTGCGTGGGGCGGGACCGCCGCCAGCAGCCCATGCGAACAGCGCGGCGTAAGGCGGCGCCTGGCCGTGCCAATATTCTTCGACCTCATCGACGCTGACCGCGAAGGCCTGGGCAAAGGCCAGCTTCGCCAGCCGCGCCGAAATGCCTAGCCGCATTGCCCCGGTCGCCAGCTTGAGCAGCGCATAGCGACCGTTGGCGTCGAGCCGATCCATCAATCCTGCCAGTTCGGGCTGGGCCGATGTCCTCGTCATCGCGGCAAGACTGGTCACGGCTTCGGTGACCCCAGGTACCGGCCCGGGCGGGGTAACCGGGTCGGGCCAGAGCAGGCTCGCGGTTTCCGCGGTGTCGCCGACGTAATCACGGCTGAGCGCGAAGAGCACCGGATCGACGCGATCCATCATCAATCCGCGCACGGTGCCGCCCTTGACCGCCGGAAAACTCAGCCCGCCCGTCAGTGCCGCCAAGGCCCAGCCGCGATCCGGATCGGGGGTTTCGCGCAGATAGGCCGCGATCAATTCGAGCTTGGCATTGCGCGAGCGCGTATAAGTGAGGGCATCGACCAAGGCGGCGAAGCGTTCCATTTCAGCTGTTGCCCAGGGTCACGGATGATACTCCCCGTCCGTGCTGAGCTTGTCGAAGCACTGCCCTTTTCTTGGCTGATAGAAAGAAAAGCAATCCTTCGACAAGCTCAGGACAGACGGGTGGGGACTTGCCACAATGCCCATTGACCTTAATCATCTTCATCCTCGTAGCCGAGCAATGCCAGCGCCTGGGCGCGGCGTTGATGCAATTCGCACCAGCGCAGCAGGCCTTCTTCGCGGCCATGTGTGATCCAGGTTTCAGCCGGGCTCACTTCGGCGATGGTCTGAGTCAATTCGGCCCAGTCGGCATGGTCGGAGATAACCAGCGGCAGTTCGATATTACGCTGGCGGGCGCGCTGGCGGATCTGCATCCAGCCCGACGCCATCGCCGTGATCGGCTCGGGCAAGCGCCGCGCCCAGCGGTCGTTCAATGCGCCAGGCGGGGCCAATATGATCTGGCCGGCGAGTTCGGCGCGCGAGGCGCCGGTCGCCGGGCGCAGTGGACCCAAAGCGATGCCATGTTCGATATAAAGCTGGCACATTTTTTCGAGCGCGCCGTGAAGATAGATCGGCTCGGCATAACCGGCACGGCGCAGTTCGGCGATCAGCCGCTGCGCCTTGCCCAGCGCATAAGCGCCGACGAGAACGCAGCGCTGGGGATGCGCAGCCCGCGCCGCCAGCAGCCGCGCGATTTCCTGCTCGATCGGTGGATGGCGAAACACCGGCAAGCCGAAAGTGGCCTCGGTGATGAACACGTCGCAGGCTGTGACCGCAAATGGCGCGCAGGTCGGATCGGCACGGCGCTTGTAATCGCCGCTGACCACCACGCGCTCGCCCTGATACTCGAGCAGGATCTGCGCCGATCCCAAAACATGGCCGGCGGGCGCGAAAGTCACCGAAACGCCGCCCGCCAGCGCCAGTGTCTCGCCATAGTTCACCGGGGTCGCGCCCGCCTCGGTCTGATAGCGCAGCACCATGATCGCCAGCGTCGCGGGCGTGGCGATGGTACGGGCATGGCCGCCTCGGGCGTGATCGGCGTGACCATGCGTGATCAGCGCCAGTTCGGCGGGTCGGGAGGGATCGATCCAGCATTGCGCCGGCTCGACGTACAAGCCCATGGGCTGAGGCCTGATCCAGGAAAACGGCGCAGTCACAGGCTCACCACCCGCCACGTCAGACGCAGCCTATTTCGTGAATCGAGCTGGGTGAACGACATATTGGCCCCTATCACGCCATAACTGTCCGCCCGGTGCAACGTTCCGGCGATGGGCCTGGCATGTAAGCTCCTCAGCGACCGCCAGCGACATTGATTCGGGCGCACGAAAATTGCCGCGCGATGGAGCCTTTCAGCGGTGCGGGCGTTAACAAGGTCATGCAAGTCCACCAGCCGCCCACCCCCCGATCCCACCCTCACGCGAGCATCCTGGCATGACCACCCGCAAGCACGCTCACTCCGCTTCCAGAGCTATGTCCCATGCGCATGCGCTTGGTATGGATTTGTGGATGCTGGGGCTGGAATCGGCGGCTGTCATCGGCATGCGGTCATTCAAACTGGCGATGGGCGGTGATGCGACAGGGGCTGAAACGCAGCGAATGGTTGCTGAAAAAATCACGGCCGCCGCCGAATTGCCGATGGTGATGGCCGGCGCTGGACCATCGCCTGAAGCGGCGATGAAATCGGCGGTGCGTCACTATACCAAAAAGGTACGCGCCAATCGCCGGCGCTTGTCATCCGGCAAGTCCCGGTAACCGCCGCGCATGCCGTCGCCGGAGGAAAATTCGCAGGATCACGCCTCTGACTCGCCAGCGCAGGACGATAACCAGCACCCTTCGGATTCCCAGCAAAAAGCTCCTGCCGACCGCGACAAAACGTATAGCGAGAGCGATGACGCGGGCAAGGAAGACAACCCCGACGAAGAGGAAGATACGGGCCCTGCGCTATACAAGCGCCCGATCTTCTGGATCGTCGGCGGCCTCGTTCTCGCCATCGTCATCATCGGCGGCATCCTGTGGTGGCTGCATGCCCGCCAGTATGAATCCACCGACGACGCCTTCGTCGATACGCATATGGTGCGCTTGGCGCCGCAAGTCGCCGGGGTGCTGGTGTGGGTCGCGGATGTCGATAACCGGCATGTCAAACCGGGTGACTTGCTGGCGGTGATCGAACCTTCCGGGCCGCGTGCGCAGCAGGAGCAAGCCCTCGCTGACGTCAGACAGGCGGGGGCGACGATCGGTCAGGCGCAGGCGCAATTGCAGGTCGCGCGGGCCAATGGCGCCAAGGCCGAAGCCGATACCATCGCCGCCGACGCCGCTGCGATCAAGGCACGCCGCGATTACCGGCGCTATGAGGCGCTGGCCAGGGTCAACCGTGCCGCTGTCGCCAGCACCCAGATCGACGCGGCGCGGGCCGAGGCCGAAAGCCGCGAGGGCGAGGCCCTCTCGGCGCATCGCCAGGCGCAATCGATCAAGGACAATATCCGCGTGGCGCAGGAGCAGGTCAAATCGGCCCGTGCTCAGTATCACTCGCAGCAAGCCAAGGCCCGCCAGGCGGCGGTCACGATCAACGATCTGCGCTTGACCGCCTCGGTGTCGGGGCAAGTGGTCGAGCGGTCGGTCAATGTCGGCAGCTATGTCGCCCCCGGCACGCAATTGCTGGCGATCGTGCCCGATCAGATCTGGGTCACCGCCAATTTCAAGGAAACCCAGCTGACCCTGATGCGCCCTGGTCAGCACGCGGATATCATCGTCGATGCCTTTCCCGGGGTGCATTTCGATGGCCACGTCGATTCGATCGAGCGGGGCGCGGGACAAGCGTTCGCGCTGCTGCCGGCGCAGAATGCCACCGGCAATTACGTCAAGGTGGTGCAGCGGGTGCCGGTGCGGATATTATTCGACCGGCCTGATCCGCGTCATTGGTCGATCGGGCCCGGCATGTCGGTGTCGCCGCGCGTCAAGGTGCGGTGACATGGCCGCCGCTGCCGCCAAAGCCGATGCGAAGCCGAAGGGCAAAGACAAGTCTGCCGGGGGTAACAACGGCGGCTGGACCGACGAGCGTTCGGCTGCGGGCAAGCGGAATGCCTGGCTGATCGTCGGCATCATCAGCATCGCCACTTTCATGGAGGTGCTCGACAGCTCGATCGCCAATGTCGCGCTTCAGCACATCGCCGGCGCGCTCTCGGTGAGTGTCGATGAGGCGACCTGGGTGGTGACGAGCTACCTCGTCGCCAACGCGATCGTCATTCCGATTTCAGGCTGGCTGGCTGGCGTAATCGGTCGCAAGCGCTATTATATGATTTCGGTGGGGTTGTTCGCGATTTCCTCGCTGATGTGCGGCCTTGCCCCCAATTTGCCGTTCCTGATCCTGGCGCGGATATTCCAGGGCATCGGCGGCGGCGGCCTGGCGCCTTCCGAACAATCGATCCTCGCCGATACCTTTCCACCGGCCAAGCGCGGCCAGGCCTTCGCTGCTTACGGCGTCGTCGTCGTCGTCGGGCCGATCCTCGGGCCGACGCTGGGCGGCTACATCACCGACAATATCTCGTGGCACTGGATATTCCTGATCAATGTGCCGATCGGGATGATCTCGCTGCTGCTGACGCATAGTTTCGTCTGCGAACCCAAGATATTGGACGACGAACGCCGCAAGCGCCTCAAAGGCGGGTTGCGCCTGGATTACATCGGCTTCGCTTTCATTGCGCTCGGGCTGGGGTGTTTGGAAGTGACGCTCGATCGCGGCGAGCGCGAAGACTGGTTTGCGAGCGGGTTGATTACGACCACCGCAATCATCGCCGGCGTTTCGCTGGTCGCGCTGATCTTCTGGGAGCTGTGGTACAAGGACCCGATCGTCAATCTGCGGCTATTCGCCAATCGCAATTTCGCCATCTGCTCGATCTTCATGATGACGGCGGGGCTGATCATTTTCGGCAGCACTCAGCTGATCCCGCAGATGTTGCAGCAAGTGCAGGGTTACACCGCGACCGATGCCGGCCTGGCGCTGACGGCGGGCGGGCTGGTGGCGCTGCTGGCGATGCCGCTGGTGGGCTTTCTGTCGGGCAAGGTCGATGTCCGCCTGCTGCTGTTTCCCGCGCTGGTGATGCAAGGCATCGCCTTATGGAACCTGTCGCGATTGAGCCCCGATCTGGCCTTTGACGATGCCGCGCGCGGGCGGCTGTTCCAGTCGATCGCGCTGCCGTTCCTGTTCGTGCCGGTCAATGCCGCCGCTTATGTCGGCATCAATCCGGCGAAGACCAACGAAGCCTCGGCGCTGCTCAATGTCGCGCGCAACCTGGGTGGTACGATCGGCATCTCGAGCGCGCAGACCTTCCTGCAAAATCAGGAGCAGGTCCATCAGTCGCAGATGGTCGAAGGGCTGAACCCGCTCAATCTCAGCTATACTCATGGCATCGCCCTGGTGGGACAGCAATTCGGCAGTTCGGCCCAGAGTGCTTTGACCGTCAGCGGAGTGTTGTACCAGCAGGTGCAGAATCAAGCGGCGATGTTGGCCTATATCGACGTTTATCATGTTTTCATGGTCGTGGTGTTCATGATCGCGCCGCTGGCGCTGGTGCTGCGGCCGACCAAGCCCGGCGCGAAGCCAGCACATTGAGCGGCGTGGTATCTCGTTGGCGGCTGGGCGCGGTTTCCACGTTGGCCCTGCTTGCCGGCTGCACCGTCGGGCCCAATTACCAATCGCCCAAGCTGGCGGTCCAACCCGCTTATGTCGAAACCGGGCCGGTTACCGCTGCGGCTGCGCAACAGCCCGATGATTGGTGGAGGGCTTTCGGCGATGCCGAACTGGTCCGGCTGATCCAGATCGCGCTGGCCGAAAGCCCGGACATCCAGACCGCGGCATCGCGCGTCCGCCAGGCGCGGCTGGGCATCGCTTCGGCCAAGGCCCAGCTCCTGCCCGAGGTGGATGCCATGGGTAACGCCAGCCATATCGAGTTCAGCAAGAATGCCGGGATTTCCCAGCTCGCCAGCCTGTTCGGCGGTAGCTCCGGTACGGGTGGTAGCAGCGCTAGTTCCGGCGGCATTGCCCTTCCGGGAAGCGGGATCACGACTTATGCCGTCGGCTTCGATGCCAGCTGGGAGATCGACCTCTTCGGCGGCACAAGGCGCAAGATCGAGAGCGCCCGCGATACCGCCGAAGCCGAGGAATGGAGCAGGCGCGATGCCGCGCTGTCGCTGATCGCCGAGATCGCCAGCCAATATTTTCAGCTGCGCGTGCTGCAGGCGCGCGAGGTGGTGATCCGGGCGCAGATCGCCAGCCAAAGCAGTGCCGCTCAAATCAGTGCCGACAAAGCCCGCACCGGGCTGGCGCCGCAAAGCGACGTCCAGACCGCGCGCAGCCAGTTGGCGACGGTGCAGGCGTCGCTCGATCCCGTGCTGATCGATCAGCGCATTCAGATCCATGCGCTGGCGGTGCTGGTCGGTCGCGATCCGGCGGCGCTGATCGATGAGCTGGCGCCAGCACGCCCGCTGCTGGCGGCGCTGCCGATCGTCCCACCGGGCCTGCCGTCGGACCTGCTGCGGCGGCGCCCCGATGTTCGCGCCGCCGAGCGTCAACTGGCTGCGGCGACCGCCGATATCGGCGTGGCGACCGCCGATCTCTATCCGAAATTCAATCTCACCGGCACCGCCGAACTGATCTCCACCGGCCTTTCCAACCTGATCAGCGTCAACAGCAAGCAATTGCAAGGCACCGCGGCGGTGAGCTTTCCGCTGCTCGACTTTGGCCGGATCCGCAGCAATATCCGCAGCAAGCGCGAGGTCGCCGAGCAAGCCTGGTTCAATTATCAGAAAGTGGTGCTGGGCGCGCTGCGCGACGTCGAGGATGCGCTGGCCCGGATCGAAGGCGAACAGCAGCATCAGGTCGCGCTGCGCGAAAGCGTCGCCGAGGCGGACTATGCGCTGGCGGCCGCCGGTGGCCGCTACCGCGTTGGGCTGTCGGATCAGACCCCGGTGATCCAGGCGCAAGCGACGCAATTATCGGCACAGCTGGCGCTGGTGGTCAGCGAGGGCATGTTGCGTACCGATCTGGTGTCGCTCGACAAGGCGCTAGGCGGTGGCTGGCAGGTGCTGCCGTCAGTCTCGGCCAAGCTGGACACCCAGCGGCCCTACATCGTGCCGCACCAATCGGAGCGCGCGAAGCCTTGACAGTTCAAGGCTCCCCCTGTGAGGCCAGGGCAATCGCATATGGCTCGTCATGCTGACGGAAGTCAGCATGTGGATTCACATTCGAAGTGCAACAGGTTGAAGATTTCGGCGGGAGTTTGGAAGCCGAGGCATTTTCTGGGTGTATTGTTATA
>JAMFSI010000169.1 GCA_026225215.1 Sphingomonas palustris
GCGCTAGCGCGATTTCCAACTCGTAGAGGCTGTCATGGCGGGCTTCGTCGATGCGCGGCGCCTGGCTGGTCGGACCGATGAACAGGCCCGAAAAAAGATAGGACAGCGCCGGGTGGCGCTGCCAATAGATGACGAAGCTCTTGAGCAGGTCGGGTCGGCGAATAAATGGCGAATCGAGCAGGCTCGCGCCGCCCAGCACGATGTGGTTGCCGCCGCCGGTGCCGATCGGGCGGCCATCGACCATGAATTTATCCGCGGTCAGCCCGATCTGGCGCGCGAAATCATAGAGCGTCTCGGTGATGTCCACGGCTTCGCGCCAGCTCGCCGCCGGCTGGATATTGACCTCGATCACGCCGGGGTCGGGCGTGACTTTCAGTACCATGAGCCGGGGATCGGGCGGCGGCGGGTAGCCCTCGATCCGGATCGGCGTGCCGGTGGCCTCGGCGACGCTCTCGATCGCGGCGATCAATTCGAGATAATCCTCCAGCGCTTCGACCGGGGGAATGAATACCGAGAGATAGTCGCCTTGCGGCTCGACGGTGATCGCGGTGCGCACCGCGCCTTCGATCTTGATTTGCTCGACCCGCTCCTGCGCACGGTTGCCCGAACTGGCGACCGATTCGGATCGCTGCGGCTGACCCTCATGCCGGTCCTCGGGGACGGTCGCGTCGCGCTGCTGGGTACCGCGCTCGGGGACCTGGCTACGGAAATCGGCGAGCGGCTGTCGCGCCTCGGCGGTATCGCGGGGGTGGATGTAGGGGTAATCGCCGGGTGGCACATAGGGCAGCGAGCCCAGCGGCAGCCGATAGCCCAGCGCCGAGTCGCCCGGCACCGCGCAGAGCACGCCGCGTCGCACTTGCCAGGCTTCGCTCTGCCAGCGGCTGGCTTTGGCTGGGGCGCTATTCCAGCGCTGCACCGGCAGGACATAGCCCACCGGCTTGGTCAGCCCGCGCTCGAAGGTGCGCATATAGCGCGCCCGCTCCTCGGGGTCTTCGAGCTTGGGATCGATCGGGCTGGTATTGTCGGGAAGCTGCGCTTCCTTGATGATCCACTCGATGCTGTCTTCATAGACCGGCTGGACGAATGCCTGGTCCACACCCAGCTTCTGCGCGGTGTCGCTCAGGAATTGCGCTGCCTGGGTCGGACTGACAGCATGATCGCCAGCAGCTTTCTTTTCGGCTGGCAGTTTTTCGCCAGCGATCAGCCGGGCGTCGCGCCAGATCGGCACGCCATCCTTGCGCCAATAGATCGAATAGCCCCAGCGCGGCAGGCTTTCGCCGGGATACCATTTGCCCTGGCCATGATGCAGCAGCGAACCGGGCGCAAAATGTCCGCGCAGCAGCCGGATCAGCCGGTCGGCATAAGCGGCTTTGGTCGGGCCGACCGCCGAGCCGTTCCATTCGGGCGCATCATAATCGCCATCGGCGATGAAGGTCGGCTCGCCACCCATGGTCAGCCGCACATCATGCTCGACTAGATCGGCATCGACCTTGTCGCCCAGGGCCAGCAGTGCTTCCCAGCGGGTGTCGGTGAACGGCTTGGTAATGCGCACCGCTTCGGCGAGGCGCGAGACGCTCATCTCGAAATGGAAGTCGACCTCGGCATATTCGGCATTGCCGCTGACCGGTGCTGCCGAGCGATAATGCGGCGTTGCGGCCAGCGGGATATGGCCTTCACCGGCAAATAGTCCGGAGGTCGCATCGAGCCCGACCCAGCCGGCGCCGGGTAGATAGACCTCGGTCCAGGCATGCAGGTCGGTAAAATCGGCCTCGGGCCCCTTGGGCCCGGTAAGGGACTCGATATCGGCCTTCATCTGAATGAGATAGCCCGAAACGAAGCGCGCGGCATAACCGAGGTGGCGCAGCAATTGCACTTGCAGCCAGGCGCTGTCGCGGCACGATCCGCTGCCCAGTTCCAGCGTATCCTCGGGCACCTGGACACCCGCCTCCATGCGGATGACATAGCTCACCAGCCCCATCAGGCGCTGGTTCATTGCCACCAGGAAATCGTTACTGCGCCCGCGATAGGCGGCGAATTCCTCGACCAGCGCGGCAAAGCGTGGCCCCTGCGCTTCGGTTTCGAAATAGGCGGACAGGTCGTCGCGCAGAGTCTCGTCGTAGCGGAAGGGGACTTCTTCGGCATAGGGATCGACGAAGAAGTCGAACGGGTTGATCACCGCGAGATCGGCGAGCAGATCGACCTCGATCGAAAAATGATCGACCGGATCGGGGAACACCAGCCGCGCTTGCCAATTGCCGTGCGGGTCTTGCTGCCAATTGAGGAAATGATTGGCCGGGCTGATCTTCAGCGAATAATTGGGAATCGCGGTGCGGCTGTGCGGGGCGGGGCGCAGGCGGATCACTTGCGGGCCAAGCCGGATCAAGCGATCGTAGCGATAGCGGGTAAGGTGGTGAAGGCCGGCGGTGATCATGCCCCTGATGTTGCGCCAAAACATGCTGCACCGCAACACGCATCTGCGCCCCGTTATTCGGATCGTCACAATTGTTAATTAAGCGAGCGGATGGCCGTTCGTAGCGAATGCCGCTTGATATCGCACCGCACAACGGGCAGTCTGATGGGGCCCTGGGGAGAGGAGCGGCAGGCGGTAAGCGTTCTGTCGTACCTATGATTGTCCGGAGGCATGTTTGTCCGAAACCTATGATTTCATTGTAATCGGCAGCGGCCCTTCGGGGCGGCGCGCGGCGATACAAGCGGCTAAACTCGGCAAATCGGTGCTGGTGGTGGAGGGGCGCAAGCGGGTTGGGGGCGTTTCGGTACATACCGGCACGATCCCATCCAAGACCCTGCGTGAAACGGCGCTGAACCTCTCGGGCTGGCGCGAGCGGGGCTTTTACGGCCGCTCCTACCGGGTCAAGCGCGAGATCTGCAGCGACGATCTCAACATCCGCCTCGACAAGACGCTCGAACATGAAGTCGATGTGCTGGAGCATCAATTCCTGCGCAACGGCGTTCACACCATGTCCGGTTTCGCGCGTTTTCTCGACCCGAATCAACTCGCGGTCACCGCGCCCGATGGCAGCGTCATCACTGTCGTGGGCAAGCGCATCCTGATCGCCGTGGGCACGGTGCCCTTCCGTCCCGACAACATCAATTTCAGCGATCCTGCGATCATGGACAGCGACGAAGTCGCGCATCTGCCGCATCTGCCACGCAGCCTGACCGTGGTCGGCGCCGGCGTGATCGGCATCGAATATGCCACCATATTCAGCGCGCTCGACGTGCAGGTGACGGTGATCGAACCGCGCCATACTTTTCTCGATTTCATCGACATCGAGATCATCGACGAGTTCGTCCACCAATTGCGCGATCGCGGGGTCACCTTCCGGCTCGGTTCACCGGTCGAATCGATCGCCAAGGAGGATGGCAAGGTCGTGACGACGCTGGCGGGCGGTCGCACGGTGCGCACTGAAATGTTGCTTTATTGCGCCGGGCGGATGGGCGCGGTCACCGATCTCGGGCTGGAGCAGGCGGGCATAACCACCGATAGCCGCGGGCGGCTGACGGTCGATCCGCATACTTTCCAGACTTCGGTGCCGCATATCTATGCCGCCGGGGACGTGATCGGCTTCCCTAGCCTGGCCTCGACCTCGATGGAGCAGGGCCGCATCGCCGCCTGCCACGCCTTCGACCTCACCGTGCCCCCCGCGCCGCAATATTTTCCTTACGGCATTTACGCGGTGCCTGAAATCTCGACTGTCGGGATGAGCGAGCAGGAAGTGCGCGACAAGGGCATCAATTACGAATGCGGCATCGCTCGGATGCGCGAAACCTCGCGTGGCCACATCATGGGCCTCGATCAGGGCATGATGAAGATGATCTTTTCCAATAAGACGCGGCGGCTGCTCGGTGTGCATATCATCGGCGAAGGCGCTACCGAGCTGATCCATATCGGTCAGGCGGTGTTGAATCTGAAGGGCACGATCGATTATTTCATCGAGAATACGTTCAATTATCCGACTTTGGCAGAGGCGTATAAGATCGCGGCGCTGGATGCGTGGAACAGGATGCGGCGTTAAAGCAACGGATGCGCGCTCTTATAGCGCGTCAGGCCAGATGCGCGCGCCGTGGATGATGCGCAGAATTCGCACGACATCACCTTCGATTCGATAAGGTGCGATATAGGGCGTGCGACCGATGACCAATTCGCGGGTGCCTTCGACGCGACCGGAGCGCCCGCTGTTTGGAAAGTCGATTAGGCGCCGTGTGGCAGCGGCGATGCGATCATCCACGGTGACCGCCGCAAGGGGATCGTCTGTCTCGATATAGTCAAAAATGGCACGTCGATCTTCAAGCGCTAGCTGTGCCCAGACCAGATACACGATCTACTTCAGGATCGCAGCGCGACGGGCCGCAAATTCGGCATCGACATCCTCCTGCGCGATGTCGGGGCGAGGATCTGCCAGTGCCTCATGTACCTTGGCGCGAAACCAGGCATCATAAGCTTTTTGATCCGCGATCATTTCAAAAGGCAACGCCCCTTCATGAGCCGTGCGGGTCAGGAGTATCCGAACAGCGTCGGATACTGTCAGTCCCATGGTTTCTAGGACGGCAGTGGCGCGGGCCTTGACGGCGGCGTCGATACGCGTCTGGATCAGGGCATTCGCCGGCATGGATAGATTCCTTTCACCGCATTCTGTAATGCAATTGCATAACAAAAGCCAAGCATGTTTTGAGTAAGTTGACATCACATGCATAGTTGCCAGCCCTCCATTGAGGCTCAATTATGCCCGAGGCGCTTGCCGCCGATAGCTCAGCGCTTCCGCTACATGAATCCGCGTCACCGCCTCCGAGCCAGCCAAATCGGCGACGGTGCGCGCTACGCGCAGCATTCGCGTATAACTGCGTGCCGACAAGCGCATCGCCTCGGCGGCCTGGAGCAGCAGCTTCTTCCCGGCGTCGTCCGGCGTAGCGTGCGTGTCGAGCAGATCGCCCTCCAGTTCGGCATTGCTGCGCCGCCCGGTTCCGGCCAACCTTGCACTCTGGATCGCCCGCGCGGCGCTGACCCGTTCGGCCACTTCCGCCGAGCCTTCGCGTGCGGGCGGGAGTGCCATGTCGAGTGCGCTCACCGGATCGACTTCGACATGCAGATCGATGCGGTCGAGCAGTGGTCCAGAGACCTTGCTCTGGTAATCGGCGGCGCAGCGCGGGGCGCGGCTGCAGGCGAGAGCCGCGTCGCCGAGATAGCCGCAGCGGCAAGGATTCATCGCCGTGATCAGCTGGACGCGCGCCGGAAAGGTGACATGGGCATTGGCCCGCGCCACGGTCACTTCGCCGGTTTCCAGCGGCTGGCGCAGCGAATCGAGTACTCCGCGCTGGAATTCGGGCAATTCGTCGAGAAACAGCACGCCGAGATGCGCCATGCTGACCTCGCCGGGGCGCACGCGGATACCGCCGCCGGTCATTGCCGCCATCGAGGCGGAATGATGGGGGCTGCGAAACGGCCGGCTGCGGTTGATTCGCCCGCCGTCCAGCGTGCCCGCGATCGAGGCGATCATCGAGGTTTCCAGCGCTTCGGCGGAGGTCAGCGGCGGCAGGATACCCGGCAGGCAACTGGCCAGCAGCGATTTGCCGGCGCCCGGCGGCCCGATCAGCAATAGATTATGCCCGCCCGCCGCGGTGATCTCGAGCGCGCGCTTGGCGGTTTCCTGTCCTTTTACTTGTCGCAAGTCGGGGCCGATGCCCGGCGGTTCAGCCTCGCCCGGCACCGGCTCGGGCAGAACTTGCGTGCCCTTCAGATGATTGAGCAGACTGATCAGGTCGGGTGCGGCGAGCACCGGCACACCGCTGGCCCAGCGCGCCTCCGCGCCTTGCGCTGCCGGGCAGATCAGCCCCTTGTCGGCGCTGCTGGCATGGATCGCCGCGAGCAGCACGCCGGGCGAGGAAATGATCCGACCATCCAGCGCCAATTCGCCCACCGCGATGAAATCGGTCAATTGCTCGGCGTCGGTCACGCCCATCGCCGCCAGCAAGGCGAGCGCGATCGGCAGATCGTAATGCGCGCCTTCCTTGGGCAGATCGGCGGGCGAAAGATTGACGATGATCCGCTTGGGCGGCAGCGCCAGGCCCATGCTGGCCAGCGTCGCCTGTACCCGTTGGCGGCTTTCATTGACTGCCTTATCCGGCAGCCCGACCACCGCAAATCCGGGCATGCCGGGGGCGATCTGGCATTGCACCTCGACCGCGCGCGCCTCCAGGCCCAGATAGGCCACCGTCATAACCAGCGCGACCAAACGGCTTCCCCCCGTGTTGAAGAGTCTCATCCGAAATTAGCTTTGCTAATTTCGAAGTCTGTGCCGTCCCGCTCCCCCGGCCCAACCACCCACCGGGTACGATCACGGGGTGGTTGGGCGGGGGGAGCGGGACGGCACAGACTATCCGAAACGAAGTTTCGGATCAGATTCATCCGTCCTGCATATCGACGGGCGCGGCGGCCTGTCGACTCTTATCCGCACAGGCTGAAAGTCTTGACTCATATCCGGGCTTTGCGTAACGGGCGCTCGATCAGGCGGTCGCTTTCGCGGCCAGCCCATGTATTCGCGTCCGAGTGGCGCTCGCCAAATTCGAGGTTACCATGAAGCGCACGTTCCAGCCCAGCAACCTTGTCCGCGCCCGCCGCCATGGCTTCCGCGCCCGCGGCGCCACTGTGGGCGGTCGCAATGTGCTGCGCGCTCGTCGCGCCCGGGGCCGCAAGAAGCTGTCGGCCTGAACTCGGACAGTTTCGGTTCGGACCTGCTGAGTCCGGGCGAACCTCTTTCTCCACATCTGGCGCGGCCCGCGATCCTCACGCGCCGCGCCGATTTCGTTGCGGCGAATCGCGGGTTGCGGGTGTCGCGCCCGGGGCTCGTTCTGCTTGTTCGGCCCAACGGCGGTGCGGGGCTGCGTTTCGGCATCACCGTGACCAAACGGATTGGCAATGCCGTGGTCCGCAATCGCATGAAGCGGCGTTTCCGCGCGCTAGTTCGCGAACTACTGCCGATCCATGGCCTGCCCCAGCATGACCATGTGCTGATCGGTCGTGAAGGCGGGATCGAGCGCGACTTCGCCCTGCTGCGCGAGGAATTGCTGGCGGCCCTGGTACGCGCGACCGCTGGCAAGGGCGACCCACCCCGCCGCAAGCCGGGAGCGGGAAAGGGTGGCGGGAAAAAGGGACCGAACCAGCCAAAACCGCGGGAAGATCGGCCATGAAGCGCATGCTGATATGGCTGGCGCGCGGCTGGCAAATCGGCCCATCGCGCGTGCTGGGGCCCTCCTGCCGCTATGCGCCGAGTTGCTCGGAATATGCCATCCAGGCGCTGGAAAAACATGGCGCGATTAAGGGTGGCTGGCTGACGGTTAAGCGTCTATTGCGCTGCCACCCATGGGGGGGCCATGGCTATGATCCGGTGCCTTGATGGCGCTTTCATGCGCAGTTTGCGTAGTTGGATCGAGATTGAATTAGGCCGAATTGAACTAGGAATGCCTTTGTGAAGAATCAGCGCAATCTCATTCAGATGCTATTGCTGACGGGGCTGCTGCTGTTCGGCTGGGACGCTGTAATGCAGCATTTCTATCCGCCCTCGCGCCATAGTCGGGTGCCGACTGCCGTGGCCTCTTCGGTCGCGATACCCACCGGCCCTGGTGCGCCCGAGCCGGTCGCGGCGGCCAAGCCGACCCGCGAAGGCGGCCTGGTCGCGCCGGCGGATATTGCCGCTGAAACCGCCGACCTCAAGACCGACCTTGCCGCAGGCAACCGCGTGCCTATCGTCGCGCCTGGCTTGTCGGGATCGATCAACCTGTCCGGCGCGGTGATCGACGATCTGGTGACGAATCGCCACCGCACCACGGTCCAGAAGGATAGTGGGCCCGAGCGTATCTTTTCGCCCACCGGCACGCCCGGTCAGCAATTCGCGCAGTTGGGCTGGACGAACGGTTCCAATGGCGTCGCACTGCCTGTCGGCAACACGCTGTGGACCGTCCTTGCCGGCGCCCGGCTGACCCCGCAAACCCCGGTAACGCTGACCTGGAGCAATGCCACCGGGCAGACCTTCAGCGAGACCTTCGCGATCGACCAGGACTACATGATTACGGTGACGCAAGCCGTTGCCAACAGGGGCACGGCCCCGGTCAGCGCAGTGCCCTTCGCCTTCATCAACCGCACCGATCGCACCGCCAGCATCGACAGCTGGAACATCCATTCCGGCCCGTTCGGCGCTTTCGACGACAAGGTTCAGTTCAAGCCCAATTACAAGGATGTGCTCAAGAGCGGGCAGATCGCCAACGAGGGCAAGACCAATTGGCTCGGCTTCACCGATATCTATTGGATGAGCGCGCTGATCCCCGATAATTCCGGCGCTGGCGCCACCAGCACCTTCCGGGCGCTCGGCGGCGGCATTTACCGGGCAGATCTGCTGTACCAGCCGGTCATCGTGGCTGCCGGCCAGAGCTTGTCGCGCACCACGCGGCTGTTCGCCGGCGCCAAGGAAGGCACCGTGCTCGACCGCTACGAAGCGACCGGCATCGTCAATTTCGGCCTCGCCATCGATTGGGGCTGGTTCCGCTGGTTCGAAAAGCCGATCTTCCTGATGCTGCGTGCGCTGTTCCATGCCACCGGCAATTTCGGGGTGGCGATCATTCTGCTGACCTGCCTGGTGCGCGGGCTGATGTTCCCGGTCGCTCAGCGCCAGTTCGGCAGCATGGCGGCGATGCGGGCGATCCAGCCCAAGGTGAAAGCGCTGCAGGAAGTCCACAAAGACGACAAGGCCAAGCTTCAGGAACACACCATGAAGCTCTACAAGGATGAGGGCGTCAATCCGCTCGCGGGCTGCCTGCCGATCTTCATCCAGATGCCGGTGTTCTTCGGGCTTTACAAAGTGCTGATGGTGTCGATCGACATGCGCCACCAGCCCTTCGTGCTGTGGATCAAGGATCTCTCCGCGCCCGATCCGCTGCATATCCTCAATTTGTTCGGGCTCATTCCCTGGGATCCGCCATCGATCCTCGGCATCGGCATCCTCGGCCTGCTGCTCGGCGTGACGATGTGGGGCCAGTTCCGCCTGCAACCTGCCGCCGCCGATCCGGCGCAGCAGCAAGTGATGTCGATCATGCCGTGGATGATGATGTTCATCATGTCGCCGTTTGCGGCAGGCCTGCTGATCTACTGGATCACCACCAACCTGCTGGTGATCGCGCAGCAGACCTATCTCTATTCCAAGCATCCACAATTGAAGGCGCAAGCCAGCAAGGATGCCCAGGATAGCGCCAGGGCGGCAGCGCGGGACGCGAAGTGAGCGCGAGTGAATCCGACGAACAGGCACTGGCAGAGCTAACCGAGCGCGCGCGGATACTCTTCGCCGGGCCGATCGCTTTCCTCAAAAGTGCGCCCGCGCTCAAATTCCTGCCCGACCCGGACGTGCCCGAAATCGCCTTTTGCGGACGTTCCAATGTCGGCAAGTCGTCGCTGCTCAACGCGCTGACCGGGCGCAATTCGCTGGCGCGTACCTCGGTCACGCCAGGGCGCACGCAGGAATTGAATTTCTTCGATGTCGGCGAGCCGCTCAGCATACGGCTGGTGGATATGCCCGGTTACGGCTTTGCCAAGGCGCCGATCGCCGTGGTCGAGCAATGGAAGCGACTGGTGCGCGATTTTCTGCGCGGAAGGGTCGTGCTCAAACGCACCTTGCTGCTGATTGATGCCCGTCATGGTCCCAAGCCGGTCGACATCGAGATGATGCAGATGCTCGATGGCGCGGCGGCGACTTATCGTGTCGTCCTGACCAAGGCCGACAAGATCAAAGCCAGCGAACTGGCCGAAGTGATTGCGGTAACCGAAGCCGAAGCCCGTAAGCATTCCGCCGCTTACCCGGTGGTGCATGTCACCTCGTCCGAGACGAAACTGGGCATTGCCGAATTGCGGGCCGCGGTTTTGGCGGACGCCGAGATTTAGGGAAAAAGGTAAAGATTCTGGGGCTTTTGGCCCCAGACCCCGTTATGTCTCCCGACACCGAGGGAGGGCAATACGGCGCCGTCCGCGCTTCCTCTCGCCGGAAGGCGGTAGGGGAGCGCGAGGGCGCTAGCCCTCGCATCTTAATCCCTTTCAGCCCTAATCCAACTGGCATAATCCCTTGATCCGGTCCAAATCCCTACTCTGAAAACTTCACCCCGGAGCCCACCCATGAAGCTGATCATCGGTAGCAAGCATCTCTCGAGCTGGTCGCTGCGCGGTTGGCTGGCATGCAAGCAATCGGGCCTGCCGTTCGAGGAAGTGCTGATCACGCTGGACGATGCCGACTGGCCCGCGCGGAAGCTGGCGGATGATCTGGCGCCTTCCGCCGGCACGGTGCCGGTGTTGTGGGATGGCGAGGTGGTGGTGTGGGATAGTCTGGCGATCCTGGAGTATCTTGCCGATCGGGTCGGGCGCGATCGGTTTTGGCCCAAGGCGGACGATGCGCGCGCGCTGGCCCGGTCGATGGTGGCCGAGATGCACAGCTCATTTGCGGCGCTGCGCGATCAGTGTTCGATGGATTTGCGCCGGGTCGGTAAGTCGGGCAAGCTCGATAGCGCCGCGCAGCGCGATGTGGTCCGCATCCTGACCTTGTGGGCGGAGGCGCGGGCGCGATTTGGTTCGGGCGGGCCGTTTCTGTTCGGCAGCTTTTCCGCCGCCGATATCGCTTTCGCGCCGGTGGTGACGCGGTTCCGCTCCTATGGCGTGAAGGTACCTGGCTTTGCCGAAACCTATATGGACGCGGTGAGGGAGCATGAGTGGATGCAGGCCTGGGCCAAGGCGGCGGAGAAGGCATGATGACGCTGCCAGGCCGCTGGCTGTTCGCCCTGATTGCATTTTCGCTGGCGAGTCTGGGCGGGGTACAATCCGCCCGCGCCTGGGATGCGGCGGGCCATCGTGCCGTCGCCGAGATCGCCATGGCCAATATCAATCCGCAGACCGCCGCGCGCATCCAGGCTCTGTTGAAGGCGCGGGGGCAATTGCCCACGCCGCGCTGCCCGATCGCCAATCTCGACGATGCCGCCACCTGGCCGGATTGCCTGCGCGGTGATTCCGATCGCTGGCATTACACCTTCGCCTGGCATTACCAGAACGAACCAGTCTGCCGCCGTTTCGACATCAAGGCGGATTGTCCGGGCGGCAATTGCGTCACCGCGCAGATCGGCCGGATGCAGCAGATTCTGGCCGACCGCCATCAAAGCGATGCCCGGCGGCTGGTGGCGCTGGCTTTCCTGGTGCATTTCATCGGCGATATTCACCAGCCGCTGCATGTCGGCGATCACGACGACCACGGTGGCAATCAAGTGCTCGTCGGCCATTCACCCCTGCCGCCGACCGCTGACGACGATGGCCGGCCCGAAACGCTGCACTGGTTCTGGGACACGCTGCCTGAGCCCGTGCTGGCCGATCGGGCGCATCCGCTGGTGCGCGTGTACAGCCCCGCCGAGCGCGCGGGGGTTGCTACGGGCAATGTCAGTGATTGGGCGCGCGAAAGCTATGATCTGGCGCGCAAGCTGGCTTATGCGCGCGCCTTTCACCACGATCCCTGCACGGGATCAACGCCGCATGAGGTCGATGTGAGCCCCGCCGATGTCCGCGCGTTCCTGCCCGTGGTGCGCCAGCGGCTGCTACAGGCTGGATTGCGCTTGGCCCGCGTGCTCGACCAGACGCTGGGGTAACCACCTCAAGCCCTCATTCCCGTCCGTCCTGAGCTTGTCGAAGGACTGTCCTTCTTCCCGGAAGAACAAAGCAGTGGTTGGGCTGCGCCCGCCTTCGGCCCGACAAGCTCAGCAAAGACGGGGAGGGGGCTCGGCTCGAATATAACCCGCAAGCACGCCTCTTGCGGCGCGCCGCGCATTTGGTACGCAGGCGCATGGACGAACCAGCCGCCACCATCCACCAAACCTACACCAACGTCGCCGATCTTGCCGAGGCGCTGATCGCCTGCCCCAGCGTCACTCCGGCGGCCGGGCTGGTGTTCGATTGCCTCGAAGCGCAACTGGCGCCGCTCGGTTTCGCCGTCCACCGCTTCACTGCCGGCGAAGCCCCGGACGGCCCGGTCGAAAACCTCTTCGCTATCCGCCACGGCCCCGCAGACAGCCGCCATTTCGCCTTCGCCGGCCATGTCGATGTCGTGCCGCCCGGCGAGGGCTGGACCTCGGCGCCCTTCGCCCCCGAGCGGCGCGGCGAGCTGCTCTACGGACGCGGCGCAGTGGATATGAAGGGTGCGATCGCCGCCATGGTCCTGGCCACGCGCGATATCCCCGCAGACGCCGGCACCATCAGCTTCATCATCACCGGCGACGAAGAAGGCCCCGCCCGCTTCGGCACCCGCGCGCTGATCGATCATATCCGCGCGGTAGACGAAGCACCCGACCTCTGCCTCGTCGGCGAGCCGACCTCGGCGAGCCGGCTCGGCGACACCATCAAGATCGGCCGGCGCGGCTCGGTCAACATCTGGCTGGAGATCGAAGGCCGCGAAGGCCACGTCGCTTACCCGCATCTCGCCGACAACCCGATCACCCGGCTGATCGCCCTGCTCGCCGATCTCGACGCGCTGAAACTTGACAATGGCACCGAATGGTTCCAGCCCTCGAACCTCGAAGTCACCGAGATCACTGCCCCAAACCCCGCCACCAACGTCATCCCCTCCCGCGCCGCCGCTCGCATCTCGATCCGCTTCAACGCCCTCCACACCGGCGCGGAACTGGTCGACCGCATCACCACGCTGGCCGCCAGCCACGGCGCCACCGCTCACGCGGTCATCTCCGGCGAAGCCTTCCTCACCAGCCCCGGCCCGTTTTCGGCACTGGTGCAGGAAGCCATCGCCGCCGAGACCGGCACCGCCCCCGAACTCTCGACCAGCGGCGGCACCTCGGACGCGCGGTTTTTGAAAGATGTCTGCCCGGTGATCGAATTTGGCCTGTCCAACGCGACGATGCACAAACGCGACGAGGGGGTGGCTCTGGCTGACCTTGAGGGGCTGGCGCGGATTTATCGGCAGATTGCCTTGGGAGCTTTGAAGGCGGTTTAAGGGTTAAGGTGCGAGGGCCATCGCCCTCGCGCTCCCGGTTATTGGCTTTGCTGTGACTTTGCTCAATGTTGCATTAGGCCGCGGAATTCAAAGTAATTTTGAATTACCGGTCATCGATATTCCTATCGTGAGGTTTTGGCATGTGGGCGAGCAATTGGCGCATTTGTAGAAAGGCAAGTAAGGATTTTACCCAAGATTAAGCCATTCGCTATAATCTTCACGCAGGCTTGCGTTGGTTAAATGGCTTGGACGCGCGCCGCAATGAGGGATGGCCAATGGGACGAAAATCGCGCGGCAGTTTTGAGGGTGTGCGTAATTCTCCTATTCTTATTAAGTCATTTATCGCATTTTGCGCGTTATATATTACAGTGAAATATGCGTATGAGATAATGTATGTCATTACGATAATCGTTGCGGCGGCTGTTACAGTTTTTGTTTCATATTTATTTTATAGAAGGCAGAGGCGGGCTGAAATGGCGCGGCGATTGCCGGAGACTATGGAGCAGCATAAAGCTGCATTGGTCGCATATTTCCGTCAATCGATCAGCAAGGATGCCTTCGGCAATATAGACGACAGCCATTGGCAGAAGCGCATTGACGCCTTCCTTCAAACGCAAGTCGTACCAGATGTTACCAATTATCCACGCTGGCGAGCAAGCCGACCCGGACGGGAGGCTGTCCGATTGGTGGACAATTTCGCGCAGCAGAAGGATGTCGAAGATCGAGTTTTGGGGATCGCCTCCGGAGTCGAACCCGATAAGCTTACGCCCTCGGACTATGAGAGACATTGTGCCGACGTTCTCGAACATCTCGGGTGGCGTGTTCAGATGACTCCAGCTAGCCGCGATCATGGAGCTGATGTGATTGCCGAAAAGTCCGGCAGGCGATTGGTGATCCAGTGCAAGCGCTATTCGCAACCTGTCGGTAACAAGGCTGTGCAAGAGGTCCATGCCGCGCGTCATCTGTACGGCGGCTGCACAGCATGCGTCGTGGCTCCGCAGGGCTTTACGGCACAAGCCCGGCGTGAGGCGCATGGCCTGTCAGTTATTCTATTACACCATTCTGAGCTTGGTGCTTTGGGGCGCCAGCTTGAGGATGAATCCTCTTGACTGCAGAAGCTTTGGGGAGGGACCAGGCAGTGACGCAAATTGAGTGTTTTCTTACCGGTTTGGGATTGGTCATTCTTGGCAGCGCCTGGTGGACCATTTCCATCGCCTCCCGCACCATCAAGAACGTCATCCGAGCCATCGCAAAATGAAGGCTTCTTGGCGCTCATGGCGAGCAGCATCTGGGCGGGGCCAGTCGGCCGGCGGCGACCATTGTTCTCAGTTGAGGCGCGTGCCCTTGGCAACGCCGATGCTGCGCGCGAAGTCGCCTTGCGACAGGCCGGTGCTGGGCCTGATAGCAGCGACATCGACGGTTGGCACCTCCATTTGATGGACAATAGCCCCGGTCTTTTCGCCCCGCGCGAAAGCCAGTGCTTCGTTCAGCCCTTCCATCAGGCTCTCGTAAACTTCGCTCATACCTTGTCCCCATAGGCTGCGAGCAACTGCTTGCTCAACGCGACCGCTGCCACTTCCACATCGCATATATGCCAATGGCGTATAGCATGCCTAACTTACGCTGATAGGTGAGGATTGCGGTGATCGGGCCTATTCAGACAACGAGGACAATGATGGGGGTTTGGGGCCGCTGGCCCCAGAATCTATTCTGTATATTTCTTTTGCCTTCCAGCACTCAACGCCCTAATTCAAATAATAATCGATCGTCGTCACCACCCGCACCCGTTGGTTAGGGCTCGACGCAGTACGGCTCGAATTATTACCATCGCTATTGTCATTATCGTTGCTGCTCGGCGCGGCATCGCGGCTGCTGACCGAGAAATAGCCCTGGGTCGCCGATTTGATGCCGCCGACCGAAGAATCGGAATCGTTGGCGAATTTTTCGGCGGCGCGGCGGGCGTCTTTGGTGGCGTCGGCGATCATGTCGGGTTTGATCTGGTCGAGGTTGGTATATTCGTAGCTGGCGGTGACGTCGTCGAGCACCAGGCCTTGCTGGGCGAGGCGATCGCGGTGGGCTTCGACTTGTTGCAGGCCGGCGACATCGGTGGTGGCGAAGGCGATGGCGCGTTTGACGGTGTAGATTTTGTTGCCGGTGGGCTTGTCGTTGATTTTTTCGTCTTCGACCGAGACGTCGGCGCTGCTGGGGGCGGTGGCGGGGTCGGTGAAGCCCTGGCTGCGGAGGTAGGCGGCGGCCATGGCGCTGTCGCGATCTTCAGCGGCCAGCGCCGTTGCCAGATCGTGGGCATGTTCGGAGTAATGCACCTGCCAGCTGGCCCGGTTGGCGGTGACATCGCGCTGGGCGACGCCGCGCACGGTGACTTCGCGGTCCGCGCGTTTCATCCGCACCAGGCCGTCGCCGATGGCATAGCCGCCGAGCGCGAGGCCGAAGGCCAGGATGGCGCTGCCGGCGAGCAGGGCGGAGCGGTTGTTTTCCAACAGGGTCGCGATTGGATTGCTGGCCATGACATTCCTCCCGGGTGTCGCGATCTGGAGTCGGCGGCGAATGGAGGATTTATAGAGGCGAACTGTGTAATAAACAAGATGAATTGAGATTTTGTGCGAGTCTTTGATCCTCCCCCTTTGGGGGAGGTGGCAGCCCGCAGGGCTGACGGAGGGGGCGGAATGAAAGCTGTTCGCTATTGCGGGAAAGTCCCGTCGGACGCGCCCCCTCCGTCTCGCTGCGCGAGCCACCTCCCCCAGCGGGGGAGGATTTTTAGGGAAGTGGATGACGGTCAGCGCGGGAAATTATCCCTACTTCTTCTCCAGCACCTTCGCTTTGAACGCACACAAATCCACGACCGGGCAGCGCCAGCATTCGGGCGTTCGCGCCTTGCAGATATAGCGGCCCTGCAGGATCAGCCAGTGATGGGCGCCGATGCGGAATGGCCCGGGGACGTGTTTTTCGAGCTGCGCTTCGACGGCGTCGACATTCTTGCCTTTGGCGAGACCGGTGCGGTTGCCGACGCGGAAGATGTGCGTATCGACCGCGAAGGTTTCGGCGCCGAACACCGAGTTCATCACGACATTGGCGGTCTTGCGGCCGACGCCGGGTAGGGACATCAGGCTCTCGCGGTCTTGGGGCACTTCGCCGCCGAAGTCGCGCACCAGTTGCTCGGATAGAGCGATGACGTTCTTGGCCTTGGTGTTGAACAGCCCGATGGTCTTGATGTGCTGCTTAAGCGCCTCTTCGCCGAGATCGACCATTTGCTGCGGCGCTTTCACCTCGGCAAACAGCGTGCGGGTGGCTTTGTTGACGCCGACATCGGTCGACTGCGCCGACAGCACCACCGCCACCAGCATCTGGTACGGATTGCCATATTCCAGCTCGGTCTCGGGCGAGGGGTTGGCCTCGGCAAGGCGGCGGAAGAATTCGAAGATATCCGAACGCTTCACGCCATTACAGTCCGAGAACTTCGGCCATGGTATAGCGCCCGGCGGGCTTGCCGATCAGCCAATGCGCCGCCTTCACCGCGCCCTTGGCGAAGATCGAGCGGTTTTCGGCGAGGTGCGACAAGGCGATGCGCTCGTCATCGGCGAGCAGATAGACGGTGTGATCACCCGCGACGCTGCCGCCACGCAGCGCGGCAAAGCCGATCGTGCCGGTTTCGCGCACGCCGGTGATGCCGTCGCGGCCCCGCGCGCTGTGCTCGGCAAGCTCGATCCCGCGTCCCTTGGCTGCTGCCTCACCCAGTAGCAGCGCGGTGCCTGAGGGCGCATCGACCTTGCGCCGGTGATGAGTCTCGACGATCTCGATGTCCCAATCCTCGCCGAGCCGGCTCGCCGCCTCGCGCACCAGATAGGCGAGCATGTTGACGCCGAGCGAGGTATTGCCGGTCTGTAGCACCGCGACCTGTTCGGCGGCGTGATCGACCAGCCAGTGGTGGCGTTCTTCGAGCCCGGTGGTGCCGACGACGATCGGCGTGCCACTCGCTATCGCCGCGTCGAGATTGGCCTCCAGCGCATGCGGGCTGGAGAAATCGACGAGCACATCGCTTAGCTGCGCGAGCGCCAGCGGATCGCCGCCTTTGTCGATGCCGCCGGACAGCACATCGCCCGCCGCCGCGATCGCCGCTGCCAGCGCATGGCCCATGCGTCCCTCGCTGCCGATGATGCCGATCTTGGCCCCAATATTAGACATTGCCCGCCTCCTGAAGTCTGTGCTCCATGGGCGACATGAGGCCAATCCGCAATATCGTCATCCTCACCGGCGCAGGCGTCAGCGCCGAGAGTGGCATCGACACCTTTCGCAGTGCCGGCGGGCTCTGGGAGCAGCACCGCGTCGAGGATGTCGCCACGCCCGAGGGTTTCGCGCGCGATCCCGAACTGGTGCTGCGCTTCTACGATATGCGCCGCGCCGCGATCCAGACCAAGGCGCCGAATGCCGCGCATGAGGCGCTGGGGCGGCTCGACGCGGCATGGCCGGGAGAATTGCTGATCGTCACGCAGAACGTCGATGATCTGCATGAACGCGGCGGTGCGCGGCGGTTGCTGCATATGCATGGCGAGCACTTGCTGGCGTGGTGTACGTCTTGCGATATGCGCTCGCCCTGGACCGGGCCCTTGATCGAGCGCCCGGCTTGTCCGGCCTGCGACACCCGCGCGCTGCGCCCCGATGTGGTGTGGTTCGGCGAAGTGCCTTATCACATGGATGCGATCAACGGCGCGCTGCGCGAGGCCGATCTGTTCGTGTCGATCGGTACCTCGGGCGCGGTCTATCCCGCTGCCGGCTTCGTGCGTAGCGCCCGGGCGCTGGGCGCGCGCACGCTGGAACTCAACCTTGAGGCGGGGAAGGGCGCCTCGTGGTTTCACGAGAGCAGGCTTGGACCGGCAACCGAACTGGTGCCGGCGTGGGTGGAGGAAGTGCTAGCTTCGCGTTGATCCACAGGCTTTGCAGGCCGGGTCTTTAGCGATGCTGAGCGTGCGCAGGCTCGGCGCCAGCGCGTCGAGCAATTGCAGCTTGCCCCATTGCGGATCGCCCAGCGTAGCACGCCCTGCGAGCGCGATGCGCAGCGCCTGCATCGCCGCCATACTGCCAACCATCCCGACCACCGCGCCGAGCACGCCATCGGCGGCGCAGCTATCGCAATCCTCGGCATCGAAGGCATCGCCGACGAAGCAGCGATAGCAGGGCTCCTCCGGCAGATGGCCGGCGAAATTGGCGACCTGGCCCTGAAAGCGCCCCAGCGCCGCGCTGGTCAACGGTAGCCCCAGCGCGACGCAAGCGTCGGACACCGCGAGCCGCGTCGCGAAATTATCGCAGCCATCGAGCACGCAGGTCGCACCCGCCAGCAGGTCGGCCGCATTGTCGCGAGTAATCCGGGTAGCGATCGCGCGCACGGTGATGGCGCCGTCGAACCGCGCCACCCATTGCGCCGCAGCCTCCGCTTTGCCCCGCCCGATGTCCGCGGGGGTGAAGATCGTCTGGCGCTGCAGATTCGATTCCTCGACAACATCGTCATCGATCAGGGTCAATCCGCCAACCCCCGCCGCCGCCAGATATTGCAACGCCGGGCTGCCGATGCCGCCGCAGCCGATCAAGGCGATATGCGCTCCCGCCAGCGCCACTTGCCCGGCACCGCCGACTTCGGGAAGCACGATATGGCGGGCGAAACGGTTCAAACGATGCGCGGGCAGATTCATAGCCCCAGCCGTTAGAACAGGCGCAGGCTCAAGAAAAGCAGATGCTGGGCCCGGGCCTCCGATCGCTGCCGCCTCACTGGAACTATTGCCCCGCCGACACGTACTGCCAGCATGTACCGATCGCCAAAATGCAGCAATTTCGATCGAGAGGAGAAGCGTGATGACGACCTATCGTGAAGAAGGCCCCCTCTATCGCGAAGACGGAACCCCCGTGTATCCCGCCGACGGCAGGCCAGCCTATGCTGCGGATGGTCAACCCGTCTATCCAGCGGATGGCAGGCCGGTGCGGCCCGTGGTGGTGCGCCGCCGCCGTGGTGGTGGGTTTTTGATGGGCCTGCTCCTGCTGCTCGCAATCATCGTGGCGCTACTGTTCTATACCGGCTTCTGGAGCGCGGATGTGACTCAGCCCGGTGCGCTGCCGAAGATCTCGGTCAACACCACGCCTGGGATTATGCCCAAGGTCGATATTCAGTCGAAAAAGATCGTGATCGGTAGCAAGCAGGAAGACGTGGCCGTGCCGACGGTGAAGGTCAAAGATAGCAAACAGAACGACGATAATAATTGAGATTGAGTGGGTTTGGAGATCTGGGGCCAAAACCCCATAACTTGATCCTCCGCCTCCCCTGCAAAATCCTTAGCTTGTGCTCCGTCGCGGCGTTAGAACCTTCCCATGACGGCGCCCGACACCACGATGGGGCTGCGCAAGATCATCCATATCGATATGGATGCCGTCTATGCCAGCGTCGAGCAGCGCGACGATCCGGCGTTGCGCGGGCTGCCGCTGGCGGTGGGCGGATCGCGCGAACGCGGGGTGGTAGCGGCGGCTAGCTATGAGGCGCGCAAGTTCGGGGTGCGGTCGGCGATGCCTTCGGTGCAGGCGGCGCGATTGTGCCCGAATCTTGTGTTTCGGCCGCCGCGGTTTCAGGCCTATCGCGCGGTGTCGCGGCAGATCCGTGATATTTTTCTGGCTTATACCGATGTCGTCGAGCCGCTGGCGCTGGATGAAGCCTATCTCGATGTCTCGCAGGATTTGAAGGGTATCGGCTCGGCGACCCGGATTGCCAAGCTGATCCGCGCCCGCATTCGCGCCGAGACCGGGCTTACCGCCAGCGCGGGTGTTTCATACAATAAATTCCTGGCCAAGCTCGCCAGCGACCAGAACAAGCCCGATGGCATCTGCATCATCCGTCCCGGTGAGGGCACAGCTTTCGTCGCCGCGTTGCCGGTGCGGCGGTTTCATGGCGTGGGGCCGCGTGGGGCGGAGAAAATGGCCAAGCTCGGCATCGCCACCGGCGCCGATCTGGCCGACAAGGACATTGGTTTTCTACGCGAGCATTTCGGGGCACAGGCGGATTATCTCTATCGCGCGGTGCGGGGGATCGACTTGCGCCCGGTATCGCCCGATCGGCTGCGAAAATCGCTGGGTGGCGAGCGCACTTTCGATCGCGATATCGCCAGCGGGCCGGGTTTGCGCGAGGCGCTGGACACGATCATCGAGATCGTCTGGACCCGGATCGAGCAGGCCGGGGCCAAAGGCCGCACAGTCACCTTGAAGCTGCGGCTATCGGATTTTTCGCTGCATACCAGGGCGCGCTCGCTGGCGCAGGCGGTGGCGGATCGCGCTACCTTTACCGCGCTGGCGCATGGCATTCTCGATGAAGTCTTGCCGCTGCCGCTGCCCGTCCGGCTGATGGGGCTGACACTATCGGCGCTGGCGGGCGACGAGCCGACGCCGGTTGCCGGGGAGGGCGGGGCGGCCGGACAACTCGCGCTATTCTGAAGCTATCCGGGTCAGCCAGCCCGGCAAATTCTCTGCCAGCCGTGAGCTGATGTCGGGCGGCAAGGCATCGGGCGGAAAACACTGCGCGGCGATGATCTCGCGGCCATCGGCGCGCGGGGTGTCGCTGGTGCGTCCGGCGATGACATGGACCACATTGGTCGCGCCGTGCCAGGCGCTGCGTGTGATGGCCAATTCGACAGGGTGCTCCAGCTTGCAGGCGGTTTCCTCGGCCAGTTCGCGAATCGCCGCCTTGGTGGGCGTTTCGCCGCGCCCCACGCCGCCGCCGGGCAGTGTCCATGCGGATGAACCGTAAGAATGACGGACCAGCAGCACTTCGCCGCGCGGGTTTACCGCCAGCACGCGGCAAGCCGTCAGCGACGGGCGACGGATACGCCACCAGCCTATGCGCAGCGCATGGGCGAAGGGCAGGAGCCGGCGGTGTAATGGGGCCGGCAGTAAGTCGCTCAGGCGAAGCATGTCACCGGGCCGCGCGCGGCGGCAAGCAGCCGCGCGACCGGCAAATCGCGCTCGCCGCGCACGGCGCTGTCGAACACCGCACGCTTGTCGGCGCCGCGAATGACGAATAACAACTCGTCGCTGTCGATCAGCGCCGGGATGGTCAGCGAAATCCGGTCGAACGGGGCCTCGGGCGGCAGCGGATCGGGGGTGATGCGGCGCACGAGCAGCGGATCGTCGACGCGCGGATCGGTGTTCGGGAACAGCGAGGCAATGTGGCCGTCGTCACCCATCCCCAGCCAGGCGAGGACAAAATGCGGCGGCACCGCATTGTCTTGCAGCGGCACGATCCGGGCGCCGACGGGCTCGAGCAATTTGCGGATGCGGCCGACATTGCTGGCCGGGTTATCTTCGGCGACGATGCGATCGTCGCCAGGCCATACTGCGATCCGGCTGAAGTCGAGTTCGGATTTGGCCAGCTCGGCCAGAATCGGAAAAGGCGTGGAGCCGCCCGGCACGGTGACGGCGATGGGGCCGGGCGCGCGGGCCAGTGCGGCGGTCAACCGCTCGCGCAGCCAGGTGGCGATGGCGCTGTCGGTGGCGTTTTCGATCAGGTTGGGGGTGGTCATGGTGTCAGCATAGCATCATGCGAGAGCGATCAGACCCTCAAACTGGCCGGGCTGAAATAAAGGCGCTGAGCGATTGGTAAAAGCGATCGACGTCACCGATTGCCATCGACCCGATCACGACAGCAGCGAGGATCAAAACGACGCCGCTGGCCTGCCGCGCGCGCCGCAGATAGGGAACTGCCCCGAGATATTGTTCGCTGCCGAGCCAGCCGATCGCCAGCGCCGCGCCGCCGCCCAGTGCGCCGCCCAATGCCGCCTGCGCCGCCGGCCACGACACGGCAATGGCGAAGATCAGCAAGCGACTGGCATCGGTGATCTGGTACGCCAGCAACACGATTGCTGCGGCGCCCACCGAATTGGTTGGCTCTTTCAACGGTCGCATCCGCGCGAACAGCAGCAGTTCCCCGCCGGCTATAGCCAGTGCCAGCGCTGCCAGCAGCAACCGCAGCTTGGGCTCCAGCGATGGCGCGGCGTCGTGCCCCACCCAGGCCGCGATGGACGCCGCCAGGGTGCCCGTGACGACGGCGGCGATCAGCAACGCCGGTCTTGGGCCGGTGCGCGCGGAGAGATGCGCGAGCAGAATTTGATCCCGCGCGCCGATCCCGGTCAGACAAGCGGCGATCAGCGCCAGCAATAAACCATTCATAATGCCAGATAGCGCGACGTGGCGCTGCAAATCCAGCGATTTAGCAGCGGTCGATCCGGCTCGAATTCGTTCTGGCCAGCGGCCGCAACGCAATGGGGTAAATGGACGCGAAGCCGGCGGCATTGGTCGCGTAATACGCCTTCGTTCATCTGGCGTTCACCTCATCGGCGGCAGTCGCAGGCGCGGTACCGAACCGGTTTTTGAGGATGGCTAGTCCATGATGAATGTCTTTGCGCAGTCCTTGCGTCTGCGCCGCCGTGGCTGTCAATTTCTGCTGTCCTCGGCACTGATTCTGCCTGGTGCGGCGCTGATGCCGGGCACTGCCTGGGCGGCATGTACGCCTGACTCGACCGGTAAAATCATCACCTGCGACGGCAATTCTCCTACCTATACTAATAACGGCACCAGCCTGCAGGTGACCGCCGACGGTACTTCGGTGATCGTCGCACCGTTGGTGATCGGTTCCGGCACGGCGACCGCTCCCACCACGCTCACCGTCGCCAGCGGAGGCACGATCGAGGGGGCGAACGCGGTTCCCAGCGTTCAATTCGGCGATTATGCGAATATCACCAATAATGGCACGATCACCTCGAGTGCTAGCACCTCGGGTGCAGCCGGCATCCAGGTTGGCATCAACAGTACCGTTACAAATAACGGCACATTGACAGCAGCTGCGGGCACCCCGGCGGTATCGTTCGTGGCTGCGCCCGACGTTAGCACCAACGGCACCTTCACGAATGGTGCGACCGCGCCGGCGGCGGTAACCGGAAATATCATATTTGGTTATAATATCGGCACGAATGTCGGAACCCTCTATAACGCCTTCAATACCACGACCACGGCGACCTCGACTGCCACTTACGGCCTTGACGGCAACGTCACCGGTCAGGGCAATATGAAGATCGACAATGAAGGGCAGTGGACCGGCGCGCTGGTGCAGACCACGGTTGCCTCTGCTGGCACCACGGTTTCCTTCACCAATGGCGCCAGTGCCAATTTCACCGGCACGATTAATACTGAAGATCAAACCACGCTGGTCAACAATGCTACCGGGCTGAATCCTGCCAGCGTCGGTTACGCCATGCTGCTGGGGAACGGTTCCGCGCTCGGCACCGCGACGACGGGAAGCAGCCTCACTAATAATGGCGTGCTGACCATCGGCAGCACGGTTGCCCCTGGATTGGTGACGGTAAACGGCAATTTCGTCCAGAGTTCCACCGGTACCTTGAACATGGCTGTCGCGGCCACCGGCACAGTCGTCGCCGGCGCCTCTGCCCAGCCTTATAGCCAGATCTATGCGGTCGGCGGCACCGCCACCCTCGGGGGCATCTTGAACGTCAACACCGTATCGGGGTTTTTCCCGGTCGGCTCGAAATATGATCTGATCGTGGCAGATAAGGGTATCACCGGCAGTTTCAGCCAGGTGAATGTGCTTAACGCAAGCGGCGTGATCCTGCCATTTATCACCTTCGGGACCGCCGGCACCATCGTGCCTGGTACCACCGCGGGCCAAGAGTACTATGAGTTCACCGTGTCGCGCATCGGCAATTATGCGAAGGATATTGCTTCGGTTGCTACGCCCAACCAGCTCGCGGTCGCCTCCGCTTTGGGGGGGGGCGTCAGTGCCCCAGTCGTTAACGGAGTCACAACCCCTAGTGGGCTTGTCGCCATGGCTAATCTTAACCCTACAGGCCAGGAAGCGACGCTGATCGGCCAGATCGATCAGTTGACCGTTGCACAGGCACAGGGGCTGTTCGACGAGCTTTCGCCAGCCGGCCTGGTCGCTTATGCCAATGCGCTGCGCGATGAAGCCAATATTTTCGAGCGCCAGATCCAGCTGCGCATGACCGACCAGAACAGCGATCACGCCGAAGACGGCTGGTGGGGTGGTTTTAATACGCAATTCGATCTTTCGAAGAATTCGGTCGATACCTCGAAGTCGAGTCTGTTCGGCTTCAGCGGCGGCTATGACCTTAGCGGGCCGCATCATGTGTTTGGCCTCGCTGGCAATGTCATGTTCGATTCGCTGCATAATGCCGGCAGCACCCTGACCGGCCATAATCGCGATTTCGCTTTGGCAGGTTACGCCGGCTATGACCTCAGTTTGATCCATCTGACCGGCCAGGTGCAGTATAATTTCGGCCATTTGAGCACCACGCGTAATCTGGCGCTGGGCACGATCGCCGACACCGCCACGGGCAGCGCGGCCGAGCATCTGTTCAAGGCTACCGCGACCGCCGGGATCATGCTCAAGACCGGCTCTTATACCTTCGAGCCGTTCGGCGGCATCGATTACGACAATGGCAAGATCAACAGCTTCACCGAACAAGGCGACGGTGCCGCGGCGTTGACCGTGCTGCCGATCAGCGTCAACCGTACCGATCTGCTCGCGGGTATCGCGCTGACCAAGTCCAGAGGCAAATTCCGGCCTTACCTGCGTGCTACCTTCCGCGACGAGATCGGCGGCAACAATCGCGACTCGCTGGTGTCGGCCTATTTCGATGGCAACACCGCGACGACCTTCACCGTTACCGGTGTTGCCGCGGCCAAGCATGAAGGCGACCTCAACGCCGGGGTGAACTGGGTGTTCGAGGATGCCGGCTCGCTGTTCGTCGGCTATCAGGGCACGATCCGCAGCGGTTATAACACGCACGGCATCAACATGGGCATCCGGCTGGAGTTCTAAGTACGGATAGGCGGGTGACTTGGCCCGCCTTTCCGCTATGCCGGTGCCGTCGCACCCTTCAGGAGTCAGTCATGGCCCGCATCATTTCCGTCCAGACGCCAGGCCTGCCTGAATGAAGGTGGTTCCACCCGAACAGCGGGGCAGCTTGAAGGATTTCCTGCTGTTTATGGTGAAAGTGGTCGGCCTGTTGGCCGGCCTGTTTGCCTTTGGATTGCTGATCTTCTGGCTACGGCGCTCGATCCACTAGAGCGGGCAGCGTGATTTGGGAATCACGCGCACGCTCTAAGTTTTTGTTATCGCGCCGTTTAAGGCGAAGCTCTAAACCTTTTCGACCTGCGCCTCGAGCGCTTCGCTGGCCGTCAGCCAATCCGCCTCGGCTAGCCCGACCTGAGTTGCTACTTCGGCGCGGCGCTGGCTGAGCGCGCTCATCGTCAGCTTGGCGTAGTCGGCGCGCGCATTCGCCGGATCGAACATCGCCCGGTCGAGGTCGGACAGTTGCGCTTGTAACCGCGCCAAGGCCGTCTCGGTCTCGCTGACCGCTTGCTTCAACCGGCGCGCTTCTTCGCGCGCGGCGGCAGCGGCCTTCTTGTCGAGCTTCGGGCCTTTCGCACCCTTGCCGTCACCCTTGGGCTGATTACGACCCAGCACGAAGTCGATGTAATCCTCCATGCTACCGCTATATTCGACGGCGGTGCCATGATCGACCAGCACCAGCCGATCGGCAGTCAATTCGACCATGTGGCGATCGTGGCTGATCAGGATCACCGCGCCGTCATAAGCATTGAGCGCCTGCACCAGCGCTTCACGGGCATCGACGTCAAGGTGGTTAGTCGGCTCGTCGAGGATCAGCAGATGCGGGGCATCGCGCGTTACCAGCGCCAGCGCCAGTCGCGCCCGCTCGCCGCCCGACAGCGTGCCGAGCAGCGCAGTGGCGCGATTGCCCGAAAAGCCGAAGCGACCAAGCTGTGCACGCACCGCGGCCGGCGTCTTGTTCGGCATCGCCCGGGTCATATGCTCCAGCGGCGTGGCATCCCCGGCCAACTCTTCCACCTGATATTGGGTGAAATAACCGATCTGGAGCTTGCCCGCCGCGTGAATCTCCCCCTCCATCGCCGGCAATTGCGCTGCCAGCAGCCGCGCCAGCGTAGTCTTGCCGTTGCCGTTGCGGCCGAGCAGCGCGATGCGGTCATCGGGATCGATGCGCAGATTGAGCCGCTGGAGCACGGGTTTTTCGCCATAGCCGACGGCAGCCAGATCGAGCGTGATCAGCGGCGGGCGCAATTCGCTGGGGCTGGGGAAATCGAAGCTCAGCGTCGGATCATCGACCAGCGCCGCGATCGGCTGCATCTTGGCCAGCATCTTGGCCCGCGATTGCGCTTGTTTGGCGGTCGAAGCGCGGGCGCTGTTGCGTGCGACATAATCCTGGAGCCGCGCGCGCTGGGCATCCTGCGAGGCCTTGGCAGCGGCGAGTTGCGCCGCGCGTTCGGCGCGCTGGCGCTCGAAACTGTCGTAGCCGCCCGGATAGAGCGTCAGCTTGCCGCCTTGCAGATGGAGAATATTATCGACGACATTGTTCAGCAGGTCGCGCTCATGGCTGATCACGATCAGCGTGCCGGGATAGCTCTTGAGGAAATTCTCCAGCCATAGCGTCGCTTCGAGGTCGAGGTGGTTCGAGGGCTCGTCGAGCAGCAGCACGTCGGGCTGCGAAAACAGCAGCGCGGCCAGGGCGACGCGCATCTTCCAGCCGCCGGAAAAACTGTCGAGCGGCTGGCCCTGCATCACCTCGTCGAAGCCCAGCCCGATCAGGATGCGCGCGGCCCGGCTGGGCGCACTATAGGCATCGATCGCCAGCAGCCGGTCGTGAAGATCGCCCAGTCGATGCGGATCGACGCAATGCTCGGCCTCCTCCATCAGCTCGGCACGCTCGATATCGGCGGCCAGCACGGTGTCGAACGGGGTGGCGGTGCCGGCAGGGGCTTCCTGCGCGATATAGCCTAGACGAGTACGGCGCGGCATCTCGATTTCGCCCTCATCAGGGTCGATCTGGCCGATCATCACCTTCATCAGCGTCGACTTGCCCGCGCCGTTACGCCCGATCAGCCCAACGCGACCCCCCGGCGGAACGGTGGCGGCGGCGCGATCGAGAATGGTGCGGCCGCCGAGGCGCACAGTGATGGCATTAATGGTGAGCATGGCCGCGCGCCTAGAGGGATTCCAAGGGAAAGGGAACCTTCCACGGCTCGGGAACCGTCAGGTCTGCGCGATTTGACCCCCTCCCAGCGCCCGGCGAAACATTAAGCGCTGTGGTTGCTTAGCAATTTATTTTCTTTTCATACGTAGTTTGCCTGATCTCAACTGGTTTTCGCGGAGCCACGCATGCCTAAGTATCGACCAAAGTTCAGTTCACCGATCCGTCGACTTGCCGATGATCAACGGGGCGCCACGGCCATCGAATATGGACTGATTGCAGCGCTGATCGCCGTCGCTGCGATCACCGCCATGCGCGGTTTGGGCGGCCAGTTGAAATCCACCTTCAACACGACGTCCAGCGCGATGAGCTCGGGCAACGCTGGCGCTTAAAGCGGGCAGCGTGAAATGTGAATCACGCTGCCGTTCTAAATTTTTGTTGTCGCATCGTTTAATGCGAAAACCGGTGCCCACTTTTTCGCACGATGCTCTAGCCATCGAGGATGTTACAAGCCCAGGCGCTGTTCGCCTGGGCACACCTCTTCCATTGCACCCTCCATCGCGAGAGCGTTTGCTTTGTGGGGCGCAAACCGCCAAACTTGGCGCTTGAGCTTGAGGCTGAGACTCATCGGTCCAGCCCTGAGCTTCCCGTTTGAGTTTAGTCAGGGCGGCGTGCGCTGCATCTGACTGTCGTGGCATCGGTTGGGAGATGACGATGAATAAGCAGGTCAATATCCGCGTCGAGGATCTGGAAGGGGCGGTGACTTATCCCACTGACGCTTTCCTCTCGCGCGAATATCTGGAGGCCGAGAAGCATTTGCTGTGGCCCAGGGTCTGGCAAATGGCCGAGCGCGTCGAGGATATTCCCGCGGTCGGCGACTGGTTCACTTATAACGTTGCCGATGATTCGATCATTGTCATCCGCGTCGCCGAAGGTACTGCGCCCGGCGCGATCAAGGCGTTCCACAATGTCTGCCCGCATCGCGGCCGCCAATTGGTCGATACGCCGCCGGGCGTTCACAGCGTGCGCGGCCATAACCGCAAGTCGTTCGTCTGCGGTTTCCACGGCTGGACCTTCAATGCGCTCGGGGAGAACACCTATATCCTCGACCCGCAGGATTGGGGCGGCGCACTGAATCCGGAATGCACCTCGCTGAGCCCGGTCAAGCTCGATGTCTGGGGCGGCTGGATCTTCATCAACATGGATCTGGATGCCGAGCCGCTGCTCGATTTTCTCGGTGATGCCGCGCGTATTCTCAGCCATTTCGAATTCGAGAAGATGCGCTACAAATGGCGCAAATGGACGGTCTATCCGTGCAATTGGAAGACCGGGCTGGAAGCCTTCATGGAGCCTTACCATGTCGCCGGCACCCATACTCAGCTGCTCGCTTATGGCGATTATTACGCCTATTCGAAGGCCTATGGGATGCACGGGGTCAGTGGCTTCGATCAGCGCGATCCGCAATTCAAGATGAGCGAATCCTCGACCGTCACTCGTGCCGGCAAGGGCGAAGACCCGCGCCTATCGACGTATCAGCTGATCCGCGAGAATTACGAGACGCTGAATTACGCCGCCTCGACCGAAACGCTGGTCAATGCCGCGAGCCGATTGGTCGCAGAACTGCCCGAGGGCACGCCTGCGGGTGATGTGATCGCGCATTGGATGAAATCGGCCAAGGCCGACGATGCCGCACGCGGGGTGATCTGGCCGGAAATTCCGCCCGAAATTCTGGCCGAAGCCGGTCTCGCCTGGCATGTCTTCCCGAATATGAGCGTGCTGCAAGGCGTGACTTTCGCGCTGTGCTATCGCTCGCGACCGTTCGGTGACGACCCCAACCAATGCATCTTCGAAAGCTATGCGATCGAGCGCTATCCCGAAGGCGGCGAGCCCAGGACCGAGTGGGAAGAATCCGAACCGACCGCCGAGAACTGGGGCTCGGTGCTGGCGCAGGACTTCTCGAACATGGCCTGGGTGCAGCGCGGCATGAAGAGCCACGGCTTCCGCGGGCCGCTGCCGAACCCGCATCAGGAACGCAAGGTCACCAATTTCCACCGCAATCTGGCGGACATCATGGGGCGCGGCACACCGAGCGTGATCGCCAGGAAGCCGGAAACCCAACCGGCATAGGACTGATCTACGGCGTTACGGGCATCTTCGGGTGCCCGAAGTCGCCCGCCGCCACTGCTTCGATCTTGGCCTGGATATAGGCATCGGGATCGGCGGCGTGGCGGCGCAGGATTTCCCAGGCCTCGTCATGGGTCGGAATGATCACGCGGTCGGCTGCCATGCCTTCGGCCAGCGTCACTGCGACCTGTTCGGCGCGCAGCACGGTCAATCCGGAGCCCGGGCCCTGCATCACGAGATTGGCCGACCATTGCTTCATGCCGTCCGCGACATTGGTCATCACCGGGCCTGGGCACAGACAGGACACACGGATGCCTTGCGGATGCAGATAGAGCGCCAGCGATTCCGACAAGGCGATTACTGCCGCTTTGCTGGCGACATAGGGCATGCGCGTCGTCGCATAGGGAAACAGCCCGGCAAACGACGCCGTATTGACGATATGACCACGCCCGCGCGCGAGTAATTTCGGCAGCCACACCGCGTTGGAGCGCACCACCGACATCAGGTTCAAGCTGAAAATGCGCTCCCACTCACCGATCGGCACATCCTCGGGATTGCCGTTCATGATTGCGCCGACATTGTTCATGACGATATCGATATCGCCCAGCGCGATTTCGGCGCCGACCGCAGCTTCGCGGACCGAAGTGTCGCTGGTGACATCGCAGCGCAGCGCCACCGCCTGACCGCCTGCCGCGCAGATCGTCGCAGCCGTTTCCTGCGCACCGGCCAGATCGATATCCGCCACCGCCACCTGTGCGCCCCGCCGGGCAAATTCCTGAGCCACCGCGCGACCGATACCCTTGGCAGCACCGTAGATCAGGGCATTGGCATTGGTAAATTTGGTCACGGTATGATCTCCCGATTGGCATCCTAGTCTAGAATTTTTGCATAACGCCTTGTGTTGCTGATTAGCAACACTATCTCCTGCGCAACAGGAGATGTGCCCAGATGAATCTCGAGAAATTTACCGACCGCGCCAAGGGCTTCCTGCAAGCGGCGCAGACCCTGGCGATCCGCCTCAGCCATCAGCGGATTACCCCCGAGCATGTCTTGAAGGCACTGCTCGAAGACCAGGAGGGCATGGCCAGCGGGCTGATCCAGCGCGCCGGCGGCAATCCCGCGCTCGCTAACCAGGCGGTCGATGCCGCGCTGGCAAAAATCCCCTCGGTATCGGGCAATGGCGCGCAGACACCGCCTAACTTGGATAATGATACCGTGCGCCTGCTCGATTCCGCCGAGCAGATCGCTGCCAAGTCGAGCGATAGCTTCGTCACCGTCGAACGCATTCTCGTCGCTTTGGCGCTCGCCAGCACCACTGCGGCTGGACAGGCGCTGAAATCGGCCAATGTCACCCCGCAAGCGCTGGAGGCGGCGATCGTTGCGCTGCGCGGTGGTCGCACCGCTGATAGCGCGAGCGCCGAAAACGCTTATGAGGCGATGAAGAAATATGCCCGCGACCTGACCCAAGCGGCGCGCGACGGCAAGCTCGACCCGGTGATCGGCCGTGACGAGGAAATCCGCCGCACCATCCAGATCCTGGCCCGACGCACCAAGAACAACCCGGCGCTGATCGGCGAACCCGGCGTTGGCAAGACCGCGATCGCCGAAGGGCTCGCCCTGCGCATCGCCAATGGCGACGTGCCCGAGAGCTTGCGCGACCGGCGGCTGATGGCGCTCGATATGGGCAGCCTGATCGCCGGCGCCAAATATCGCGGCGAATTCGAGGAGCGGCTGAAGTCGGTGCTCGACGAAGTCAAGGGCGCCGAGGGCGACATCATCCTGTTCATCGATGAAATGCATACGCTGATCGGCGCGGGCAAGGGCGAGGGGGCGATGGACGCTTCCAATCTGCTCAAGCCGGCATTGGCGCGCGGCGAGTTGCATTGCATCGGCGCGACCACGCTCGATGAATATCAGAAATATGTCGAGAAAGACCCGGCGTTGCAGCGGCGGTTTCAGCCGGTGTTCGTGGGTGAGCCGACCGTCGAGGACACGATTTCGATCCTGCGCGGGCTCAAGGATCGCTATGAATTGCACCATGGCGTGCGGATCACCGATAGCGCGATCGTCGCGGCGGCGACGCTGTCCAATCGCTATATCGCCGACCGGTTCCTGCCCGACAAGGCGATCGATCTGATGGACGAGGCCGCCAGCCGCATCCGCATGGAAGTGGAGAGCAAGCCCGAGGACATCGAGGTGCTCGACCGCCGCATCATCCAACTCAAGATCGAGGAAATGGCGCTCGCCAAGGAGAGCGATCAGGCCTCGCGCGATCGGCTGGCGACGCTGCGCAGCGATCTCGCCAATTTCGAGCAGCAAAGCGCCGCGCTGACCACGCGCTGGCAGAACGAGCGCGACAAGATCGCCGCCGAGGGCAAGGTCAAGGAGCAGCTCGACGCGGCGCGGATCGAGTTGGAGCAGGCGCAGCGGGCCGGCGATTACGCCAAGGCCGGCGAGCTGGCTTATAGCCGCATCCCCGAGCTGGAACGGCAAGTCACCGAGGCGCAGGGCGTTTCCGCCAATGCGCTGCTGCGCGAGGAAGTCACTGCCGAGGATATCGGCGCGGTGGTCAGCAAATGGACCGGGATTCCGGTCGAGCGGATGCTGACCGGCGAACGCGAAAAGCTGCTCAAGATGGAGGAAACCATCGGCAAGCGGGTGATCGGCCAGCGCGACGCGGTGGCGGCGGTGTCGCGCGCGGTCCGCCGCGCGCGGGCCGGGCTGCAAGACCCCAACCGGCCACTGGGCAGTTTTCTGTTTCTTGGTCCGACAGGTGTCGGCAAGACCGAGCTGACCAAGGCGCTGGCCGGGTTCCTGTTCGACGATGACAA
>JAMFSI010000170.1 GCA_026225215.1 Sphingomonas palustris
AAATATCGGCACTATAGACGATTTATTTAGCACCACACTTTTTAAGCGCCAAATCCCACAGGCGGTATTTCAATAGCTTAGTGAACGACGTTCGCGATGCGTTCCGCCAACGCTGTCCAAGTGGGGTACAAGAAATTCAGCACCTTCTTATTATCGAAATATTTACTGCTATTTTCCACCGAACGTTGAGATGCGCGCCGTATACATTGCTTCACGATGGTTAATTGAAGCGCATTCCCCAAACATACCGACAATCATATAGGTATTTTTACGGGTCTCAATTGTTCGGAGCGTTGTATGAAGGTTCGTACAGTCGTCCTGGCTATATCCGCGTTCGCGGTTTCTGCGCCTGTGGCAGTCGCCACGGCGGCCGAGCGCGCGCCGAACGCTATATTCAGAATTAGCGCAAACGGTCCGAGCCCGGACAATGCATTGAAAGATGCTACGCAAATCATCAGCGAAAGATGCGCGGCCAGTGGCTTTGTGATCGTCAACAATCAGATCAAACAATCGGCGGACGGTTCATTCTACTACGGCAGCGTCAGCGCCCGTTGCACCGCCTGAGAGGCTGATCCGGCACACTCAGTCGGAAGAAATCCTACCCGTTCATGCTGAGCTTGTCGAAGCACTGTCCTTCTTTCTAGCAAGCATCTGAAAAGAAAAGCAATCCTTCGACAAGCCCAGGACGGACGGGGAAGAGAACATCCCCCGCGCTCAATCCGTAGTGCGTTCAACCCAAAGCCTTCTTCAGCAGTTCATTGACCACCTGCGGGTTCGCCTTGCCCTGCATCACCTTCATCGTCTGACCGACGAAGAAGCCGAACAGCGCCTCCTTGCCACCCTTGTACTGCGCCACCTTGTCGGCGTTAGCAGCGAGGATGCCCGCAATGGCGGCATCGATCGCACCGGTATCACTGGTCTGCTTGAGGCCTTCGCGTTCCACGATCACGCCGGCCCCATCTCCGGTTTCCAGCATCTTTTCCAGCACTTGCTTGGCAATGGTGCCGGAGATCGTGCTGTTACCGACCAGCGCCAACAATTCAGCCGCCGCTTCGGGCCCGACCGGCGAATTCTCCAAGGTGCGCCCGATCTTGTTCAGCGCACCGAAGAATTCCGACAGCAACCAGTTCGACGCCTGCTTGGCAACCTCCGCCTTGGTCTTAGCCTGCGCGGCAGCGGTAGCGTCCGCCAAAGCCTCGAACCACAGCGCGGTTTCGACTTCGGCGGTCAACACTCCGGCGGCGTAAGGCGTCAGGCCGAGCACGGTCTCATAGCGATGGCGCTTGGCGTCGGGCAGTTCGGGCAGGCTGGCGCGGCAATCCTCGATGAAGCCGGGTTCGAGCACCAGCGGCAGCAGGTCGGGATCGGGGAAGTAGCGGTAATCATGCGCGTCTTCCTTCGAGCGCATCGAGCGGGTAGTGCCGGTGTCGGGATCGAACAGCCGCGTTTCCTGGACGATCTTGCCGCCGCTTTCCAACACATCCACCTGACGGTTGGCTTCATGCTCGACCGTGGCCATGACGAAGCGCACCGAATTGACGTTCTTGGTCTCGGTGCGGGTGCCCAACTCATCGCCCACCTTGCGCACGCTGACATTGACGTCGGCGCGCATCGAGCCTTCTTCCATATTGCCGTCGCAGCTGCCGACATAGCGCAGGATGCTGCGCAGCTTGCGCAGATAAGCACCCGCCTCGGCGGGCGAGCGCATGTCGGGGCGGCTGACGATTTCCATCAGCGCCACGCCCGAGCGGTTGAGATCGACGTAGGACATGGTCGGATGCTGATCATGCATCAGCTTGCCCGCGTCCTGTTCGACATGGATGCGCTCGACGCCGATGCGCTTGACTTCCGCGTCCGGATTCTTGTCGTCGAGGCTGATGTCGACATGGCCTTCGCCGACGATCGGATGATACAGCTGGCTGATCTGATAGCCCTGCGGCAGATCGGCGTAGAAGTAATTCTTGCGGTCGAAGCGCGAATAGCTGTTGATCTGCGCGTCGATGGCGAGGCCAGTGCGCACCGCCTGGCGGATGCATTCCTGATTGGGCACGGGCAGCATGCCGGGCATGGCGGCGTCGATCAGGCTGACCTGCGCATTGGGCTCGGCGCCGAATGCGGTGGCGGCGCCTGAGAACAGCTTGGCGGCGGTGGTGATCTGGGCATGAACCTCCAGCCCGATGATCACTTCCCACTCACCGGTGGCGCCCTGGATGCGATAATTGCTCATACGCCTGCCGATAAGTCCAATACCGCACTTCGCCAAGGGGAAGCGCGAAAAACCGTAAACTTCCCCTCTCCTTTAGGGGAGGGGATTAAGGGGTGGGGTCTGGCGGCGTGGCGCAGCGCTTGCGGCAAGGCCCCTCCCCCAACCCCCTCCCCTAAAGGAGAGGGGGCTTGAATCATAATCACCACCAGCGCTCCGGCCTAGCCGTAAATCCAGCGCGTGCCTCGATCGCCAGCCCGGCGTTCAGCACGCCCTGCTCGTCGAACGGGCGTCCGATCACCTGCAGCCCCAGCGGCAAGCCCTGCCGGTCAAGCCCGGCAGGCACCGACATCGCCGGCAATCCAGCCAGACTGGCGGGCACTGAGAACACGTCGTTCAAATACATCGCCAGCGGATCGTCACTCTTTTCGCCCAAGGCAAAGGCCGCGCTCGGCGCTGTCGGCGCGAGGATCACATCGCACAGCTCGAATGCAGCCTCGAAATCACGCGCGATCAAGGTGCGGACCTTCTGTGCCTGGGTGTAATAGGCATCGTAATAACCCGCCGACAACACATAAGTGCCGATCAGGATACGGCGCTTGACCTCGGCGCCGAATCCCGCCGCGCGGGTGGCAGCATACATATCCTGCAAACCCGCGCCCTCGGGCAATGCGCGCAGACCGTAACGCACCCCGTCATAGCGCGCGAGGTTCGATGAGGCTTCGGCAGGGGCGATGATGTAATAGGCGGGCAGAGCGTATTTCGTATGCGGCAGGCTGATGTCGATCACCTCGGCGCCGGCATCCTTCAGCCAGGCAATGCCCTGGTCCCAGCTATGGGCGACATCGGCATCCATGCCGTCCATGCGGTATTCGCGCGGGATGCCAATTTTCTTGCCCTTGAGATCGCCGCTCAGCGTCGCTTTCCAGTTCGGCACCGGCAGATCGAGGCTGGTCGAATCCTTGGGATCGAAACCCGCCATCGCCTCAAGCATTATCGCGCAATCGCGCACGTCATGCGCCATCGGCCCGGCCTGGTCGAGCGACGAGGCAAAGGCGACTATGCCCCAGCGCGAGCAGCGACCATAAGTCGGCTTGATCCCGGAAATGCCGGTGAAGGCGGCGGGCTGGCGGATCGAGCCGCCGGTATCGGTGCCAGTCGCCGCCGGGCACAAATGCGCCGCTACCGCCGCCGCGCTGCCGCCGGAGGAGCCGCCGGGCGCCAGCGGTGCCGTATCGCTACCGCCCCCATCTTTGCCAATCCGGCGCCACGGCGAGATGACATTGCCGAAATAGCTGGTCTCGTTCGACGAGCCCATCGCGAATTGGTCGAGATTCAGCTTGCCGAGCATCCCCGCGCCCGCGTCCCACAGCTTCTGCGAGACGGTGCTTTCATAAGGCGGGATAAAGCCTTCGAGAATATGGCTCGCCGCCGTGGTCTGCACGCCCTTGGTGGCGAACAGGTCCTTCATCCCGATCGGCACGCCGGCGAGCTTGCCCAGCACCTTGCCGGCAGCGCGCTCGGCATCGACGGCCGCCGCCGCCGCCAAGGCATGTTCGGGCGTGGTGACGATAAAGGCGTTGAGCGCCGCCTGCGCCTCGGCGACCTGGGCGTTGAATGCCTCGGCCACGGCTACGGCGGTGAATTCGCCCGAAGCCACGCCATCGCGGATCGCCGCGACCGATAGATCGGTAAGCTGCGCCATTATTCGATCACCTTGGGCACGCCAAAGAAGCCATGCTGGGGCGCCGGGGCATTGGCCAGCACCGCGTCGCGGCGATCGCCGCCGGTCAGCGGGTCGGCATTGACGACATCAGCGCGGAGCCGCAGCGTATTGGGGATCACCGCCGTCATCGGCTCGACCCCGGTAACATCGACCTCGGCCAATTGTTCGACCCAGGCGAGGATGCCGTTCAATTCGGGCACCATCGCCGCGACTTCGCCCTCGCTCAATTTGATGCGAGCCAGCGCCGCGATCCGGGCCACGGTGGCGGTATCGACCGACATTTCACACTACCTGTTCTGCAATAGGATTGAATACGAAAGACCGGATCGGATTATTGCCCCGGCATGCCATCCGCACCGGGAGCAGCGCCGGCATCGGGTGCGGGAGCACCGGGCATGCCGCCATGGCCCGATTGCATCTGGCGCACCCGCTCGGCCATCATCAGCTTCTGGAATTGCTCTGCCGGCATCGCGCCGAGCAATGTCACTTCAAAGATCAGATCGCTGTTCGCCGGGATCACTTCCTGGCCGCTGGCATCCTGCTTGGCGGTAGCGCCATAAGCCAGCGCTGCCGGAATTTCGAGCCGATAGGTGCCGCCGGGCTTCATCTTCTGCAGGCCCTGAGCAAAGCCGGGGATCACGCCTTCGACCGGCATCGGCGTGCGATCGCCCTTGTCGAACACTTTGCCATTGGTCAGCTTGCCGACGTAGTTAATCAGCGCCACGTCCTGCGGGGTCGGCGAAGGGCCCGAGCCCTCCTTGATCGTGATCACCTTCACTTCGCTGAATTGGACGGTGCGGGTGGCATGGGCGACGCCGAGCCCGACCAGCAGCGCGACGACCACGCCGATCCAAAGCTTGATCAGCGAACCCTTGGCGAGGGGCTGGAGCGGTACGCGGGTGATCTCGGTCATCGAATCGTCCTCGATATGGCGGCGTTTTGCGAGCGGGCTTGCTTCATCAGCAAACGGCGCGCGCAGCAAAAGGGCGCGGAAATGAATGCCGCGCCCTCATGGCTCAAGCTGCGTTAGGGAGCAAGCCCGGCGTCACCAAAAGCAACGCGCGGGTTCAGTCCTACTTCCCGCCGTCACGCTCCAGGCGCTTGCGCTCGAGCTTGCGGGCGCGACGGACGGCAGCAGCCTTTTCGCGGGCGCGCTTTTCCGAGGGCTTTTCGTAGTGACGGCGCAGCTTCATCTCGCGGTACACGCCCTCGCGCTGCAGCTTCTTCTTAAGCGCGCGCAGAGCCTGATCGACATTATTGTCGCGGACGAGAATTTGCATAAACCGACACACCTCACAACGCAAAGGCCAGAACCCCGCAGCCGCGCGGGGGAATACCCTTTTAAAGGAAACACGAAAACAGCGCCGAATCCATCGGAAACGGGCTAAAGCTGCGCGCCGCTACCAGAGGCCCGTGGCAAAGGCAAGCGCCGGAGGCCCAGATCGGAATCATTGATCGGGAAAGACCGCCGCCCGGACAACCGCGGCATGGCCGGCAGAGAGGGCCCTAGCCGCGCGGTTAGCAATGACAATTGTGAGCTTGCATCAGCCTTCCAGTTAAGGCATTGCTTTAAGAAACCAAGCAGATTGAAAATTATTATTCAACAATAACAATCCTGGGGAGGATTAAATGCGTTCCATTCATTTGGGAACCTATGTCTCGATTTTCGGCCTGATCGGCCTTGCTGGCTTGGCGCCAGCACCTGTTTTCGCCCAAAACGCTGCGCCGCAGACCACAACTGCGAATCCATCGCCGGACAACGCTCCAAATGGCGAAATCGTAGTGACCGCTCAGCGCCGTGCGGAAAAGCAGGTCGACGTGCCGATCACGATCACTGCACTGAGCAACCAGAAGCTCACCGATGCCGGCGTCCAGCAACTGGCTGACATTAGCAAGCTGACGCCGTCGCTTCGCTTCGACAATGCGAGCGGCTTTTTCCAGCCGACGATACGCGGCGTCGGCACGCCGGTTACCACGTCCGGCGGCGGCAGCAATGTTGGCATCTATATTGATGGTTTCTATTCGCCCAATCCACTCGCCGCCGACTTCCAGTTGGCGAAGGTGCAGAGCGTGGACGTGTTGAAGGGTCCGCAAGGTACCCTGTTCGGGCACAACACGACAGGCGGTGCGATCCAGGTGACCACTACCGATCCCAGTACGACCACCGACCTAGAGGGGAAAATCTCCTACGGTCGCTTCAATGAGATAAGGCAGCAGGCCTATGCCAGCTTTGGCCTCGCCCAGAATGTCGCTTTCGATATCGAAGGCAGCCACAGTTCAGGTGATGGCTACCTGACCAACATCAGCGACGGCCGGCGGGTCGGTGATTGGCATGACTGGTCGGTACGTACCGGACTGAAATTCTGGCTGGGCAGTAATGTTTCGGTGCTCCTGCGTTACCAGCATAGTTCTATAAACGACCCGAATCCGGCATTGACCGCAAGCTACTTCAACCCGTCTTTTGGAGGTGGCCAGCCATTTTTTGCGGCGCCCGGTCAATATACTTATAGCCCCAACCAAGTGGCCTTGGGGTCAACGCCTGGCGACGATCTGTTCATTACGATGAAGTCTGATGTATACCAGGGTACAATCAAGGCCGATTTGGGGTTTGCCGACCTGACCTCCTACTCCCAATATCGCAAGGAAACCGTCAATCAGAACATCTCGCTTGATTATGCCGGTACCGCGACATTCGATCTAGGTTTGCCGAACCATAACTCGACATGGAGTCAAGAATTCCTGCTGACATCCAAGAAGGGGTCTAAGCTTCAGTGGACGGCCGGCCTGTTCGGCTTTGGCAATGTCGATACCTACCTCACTTTTGCCGATGTTTCCGGCGGCGTCCCGATTTCGCCGCCGGCACGCATCGGCGGCTCAAGTACCAATACCCAGAGCTTTGCCGCCTTTGTCGACGCCACCTACGAGTTGACGCCGCGCCTGTTCCTGACTGCCGGCGCGCGTTACTCGCACGACGAGGTTATCGACGCCTATTTCAATTCGGCCACCTTCCCGGCGAATGTTACGCATGATCCTTCGATTGGCTTCCCGGTCCCGAGCATTCGCAGCAATCACGTAACGCCTCGCGCGGTAATTCGCTTCAAGCCCGATGATCGATCCAGCCTCTACGCCTCGTTTACCGAGGGTTACAAAGCGTCGATAATTGACGTTGGCGGCTCCTGCCAGGACTCGTCGAGCAACTTTGGCAATCCACCGTTCACATGCAACCCGATCAAACCAGAAAAGATCGACTCCTATGAAGTCGGCTATAAGTTCGACAATCGGCGTTTTTCTTTCGATCTCTCGGCATTCTATTACAATTATCGCGACTTGCAGGTCTCAGTCTATCTCAATAGCACAGCCTATATTCTCAACGCCGCTACCTCCCACATCTATGGTCTCGACGGCCAGTTCACTGGTAAGCTAACGAATAATCTGGAACTAGATGCGGCGGGCGCATGGACGCATGCGCGTTTTGTTCGGTTTAACAACGCCCCGGATTATGTGTCATGCCCATCCCTAATCGGCGCAGCGGCATGCGGTGCGGGTGGAATCAGCTTCCTCGTTCCTGGCAACACGCTGGCAAATTCGACGATGGAGCGTACTCCTGAATTCTCAGGAGACGTCATGCTTCGCTATACGCATGAGTTGGCCAACGGGAAACTAGCTCTGTCCAGCGGGCTCAATTACACCAGCAAGGTGTATTTCGGTTACGCGGGAAATCAGTTCCCACAGAGCGGCTATGCCACGGTGGACGCCCGCGCGCAGTGGACCGATCCGACCAATCGTTACACTGTCGCGGTGTATGGCGTTAACCTGACGAACAAGCGCTACATGACCGAGGTTCAAGCCTCCAACTTCGGCATCGGCGCGAACTGGAACAAGCCGGTCACTTATGGAGTTGAGTTCGGCGCGAAGTTCTGAATCCCGCGACTGTCGCGCTCCGGGGAGGGAGCGCGACAGCTCGAACCTGCCGAGGGTTGCTCTAAAATTTGAATGCGTCGCAACATGCGCTAAGGCGAGCGCATGAACACACCCCCCAATTTTACGAACGCCTCGCTGCTGGTGATGGGCGGCGGCGGCTTCGGCGCCTGGTTGCGACTGATGACCGGGCGGTTGTGGACGGCCGCGATCGGCCCCATCGCAGCCAGTGCCTTTCCGTGGGCGACGCTCACCGCCAATGTCCTCGGCAGCTTCTGCATGGGCTTGCTGGTCGGCTGGCTCGCCCGTCATGGCAACGGTGGCGAGGCCTGGCGACTGCTGCTCGGCGTGGGTGTGCTGGGCGGCTACACCACCTTTTCCTCCTTCGCGATGGAATTTGCCCTGTTCGTCGAGCGCGGCGACCTCGGCATGGCGGCGCTGTATGTCGGCGTCTCCCTAGCCGCCGGATTTACGGCTCTGTTTGCCGGATTGTTCCTGATACGGGCGCTGGCATGACCACTGCAACATTAGGAGCAGGCGGCGCTGCCCCAGCAGCCGCCGACAACAATGTCCGCCAATTTACCGTGGGCGCCGACGACGACGGCGTCCGGCTCGATCGCTGGTTCAAGCGCCATCTGCCGCAGATCGGCTTTGCCACGATCTCGCGCTGGGCGCGGACCGGGCAGATCCGTGTCGATGGCAAGCGCGCCGACCCCGCCGATCGGCTGACCCCCGGCCAGGTGCTGCGCGTACCGCCCGGCGGCCTCGAAAAGCCCGGCGGCGGATCGTCACGAGCCGTGCGCCCGCGCCCCGAACTCAGCGCCGACCAACTCGCCAAAGCCGACGCGATGCTGATCCACAAGACCGCCGCCGCGTTGGTGATCAACAAGCCGCCGGGGCTGGCCACCCAGGGCGGCAGCGGCACATATGAGCATGTCGACGGGCTGCTCGATGCCTATGCGCAAGGGGCCGAACCGCGCCCGCGCCTGGTCCACCGCCTCGACAAGGACACCAGCGGCGTGCTGCTGATCGCCCGCACGCCGGGCAGCGCCGCCTATTTTTCCAAGCGCTTCGCCACTCGCGCCGCTCGCAAGATCTATTGGGCGCTGATCGTCGGCGTGCCCAGCATCGAAGAGGGCTTCATCGACCTGCCGCTCGGCAAGCAGCCGGGCAGCGGCGGCGAAAAGATGATGGTGGACGAGAGCGAGCATGGCCAGGCGGCGCGCACCCGTTACCGCGTGCTGGAATTCGCCGGCAATCACGCCGCCTGGGTGGAATTGCAGCCGCTGACCGGGCGGACTCATCAGTTGCGCGTGCATATGGCGGCGATCGGCCATCCCATCGTCGGCGATGGCAAATACGGCGGGCAGGATGCGTTTCTCACCGGCAGCATCAGCCGCAAGATGCACCTCCACGCCCGGCGCCTGATCATCGGTCTGCCGGATGGCAAGGAACTGGACGTGACCGCCGAGCTGCCCGATCACTTCGCGGCCAGCATGGCACAGCTGGGTTTCGATCCGGCGCTGGGCTTCGCCCTGCCCGAAGCGCCGCCACCACCCGGCAAGGCGGAGAAGAAGGTCGCCGCCAAGGCCCATGCCAAGCAATATCGCAAGGAGCGGCGCGGCGAACGTCGCGGGCGCGGCAGCGGCGGCGATACGGACGGTCGCGGTGCGGACAAATCCGGTGTCGTTAAATCGCCGCGAACGACCGCTGTGCGCCCGGCAGGCAAGGCGGCCAGTCGGCCCGCAGCCAAGCCCGCGCCCAAAGCCCCTGGCCGGCCGACAGGCAAAGGGCCCGCCGGGCCCGGCAGTCGCAAGCGCTGATCGAGGCGGAAAGTGACACTGAAACTGGCGGTTTTCGACTGCGACGGCACTTTGGTCGATGGCCAGGCGAGTATCTGCACCGCCATGGAGCGCGCCTTTGCCAGCCTTGACCTGCCGCGTCCCGATCGCGGCCAGGTCCGGCGTATCGTCGGGCTGAACCTGCCGCAAGCGATCCGCCAATTGCTACCCGACCGCGACGCGGCGCTGCACGCTGCCGCCACCGAAGCCTATAAGTCTGCCTTCCGGGCCGCGCGCGAAGCGGGCGAACTCAGCGAGCCACTGTTCGACGGCATCGCCCCGCTGCTCGATCGCTTGCGCGGCGCCGGCTGGAAGCTGGGCGTGGCCACCGGCAAAAGCGATCGCGGGCTGGAGCACTGCCTGGCGATGCATGGCCTCAGCAGCTATTTCAGCACGCTGCAGACCGCCGATCGCCATCCCAGCAAGCCGCACCCGGCGATGCTCGAAGCCGCGCTGGCCGAGGTTATGGCCCAGCCCGAAGACACCGTGATGATCGGCGACACCATCTACGACATCCATATGGCACGCGCCGCCGGGGTCCGCGCGATCGGCGTGGCCTGGGGCTATCACCAGGCTGACGAGTTGATCGAAGCCGGGGCCGAGGTGGTCGCGCAAACTCCGGAAGATCTGGCAAAATGGCTGATGTAAACGACGATCCGGCGAAGCTGGGATTCATGATCCTGCAATTCATGCGACTGAGCGGGGTCGCCTTTGCGCTATTCGGCGCGGCGATCCTGGCGGGCAAGATCCATCTGCCGACTGTGATCGGCGGCGGGCTGGCGATATTCGGCGTGGTCGAATCGCTGCTGCTCCCGGCGCTACTGGCGCGCAAATGGAAAAGCCGCGACTGATGAAGCGCTTTTACCGGGAAGTTGCGACTGAAGCCCATGGCTCGGCGTGGCGGGTGACGCTCGATGAGCGCCCGATCAAGACAGCAGGCGGCCGGGCCCTGATCGTCCCCAGCAAGGCGCTCGCCGATGCATTGGCGGCGGAATGGGCGCAACAAGGCGAGGTGATCGATGCCACCGGCTTCGTGCTGCGCGACATGGTCGACTACGCGATCGATGTCGTGGCGGCGCGGCGGAGCGAGGTGGAACGCGCCATCGTCGCCTTCGCCGAAACCGACACCCTATGCTACCGCGCCGAGCCCGATGAGGCGCTGTGGGAGCACCAGCAACAGCATTGGGAGCCCTTGCTCACCACTGCTGAACGCCGCTGGGATATTCATTTCGAGCGGATCAGCGGCATCATCCACCGCCCGCAACCAGCCGCGACGCTGACGCGGCTGGCGATGGCCGTAGCCGCACAGGATGATTTTGCCCTCGCCGCGCTGCAGACGCTGACCAGCTTGGCGGGATCGCTGGTGCTAGGCCTCGCCGCGCTGGAGATCGAGGCCGATATTCCTCGCCTATGGGCGGCGGCCAATCTGGAGGAGGATTGGCAGGCCGAACTCTGGGGGCGTGATAGCGAAGCCGTGGCTCGGCAGCTTCAACGCGGGGTTCTTTTTGAGGCGGCAGCTAATATGGTTCTGTTACGGGAGCGCGTTACTTAATACCATATGTGGACGGCCCCCTCCCTGCAAGGCGTTCACAGTGATTTGATCTAATCGCTTGCGTCCATATGTCCGGCCTTTGGGTGCGTCCGCACATGGGCGCTGGCCAAGATGGTTTCCGCGG
>JAMFSI010000171.1 GCA_026225215.1 Sphingomonas palustris
AAATATCGGCACTATAGACGATTTATTTAGCACCACACTTTTTAAGCGCCAAATCCCACAGGCGGTATTTCAATAGCTTAGTGAACGACGTTCGCGATGCGTTCCGCCAACGCTGTCCAAGTGGGGCGAGACTGCGCCATTGCCGTAAGCGGTGTTGCCGGCGCCGACCGCGACCGCTGCGCCGCCGGCTGCCGTCGTGGCCATGCCGAGCGCGACGGCGGTGCTGGCCGTCGCCTGCGCGCCATTGCCGATCGCCACGGTATTGCTCACCGCCAGAGCCGTCATCGAGGTGCCGCTGCCCGCCTTGCGGCCCATCGCGATATTGTTGCTGCCGGAGACATATTCCCCGGTGTCGAAGCCCGTCGCGATATTGTTATTGCCGGTAACATTCTGACCCGCCGCGACGCCGACGCCGACATTGCTCGATCCGGCGACGGTGCTGCCGCTATTATTGCCGAGCGCGGTGTTGGAATCCCCGCCCGTGACATTGCTGCCAGCAAGCCAGCCACTGGCGACGTTGTAATTGGTGGCGACATTCTGCCCCGCATAAGCGCCATTGGCGACATTGAAGTTGCCGGTCACACTGCCGCCAGCAGCAGCACCGGTGGCGACATTGTAATTGCCGGCAACGACATTGCCGGCACTCAAACCGCTGGCCAGATTGCCTAGCCCGGTCACACTCTGTCCGGCGCTAGTACCGAATGCAGCATTATTGCTGCCGTTGACCGTCTACCCAGTGTTGGTACCGACGCCGACATTGCCGGAATTGCTGCTGCTCGCCGTCGCGCCGGTCCCGGCGGATGCGCCGAGATAGAGATCGTTGGCGTTAGTGGCGACAGCGTTGACCCCCAAGGCGAACGAACTGGCGCCATTCGCCAAGGCGCTCTGACCGATGGCGGTCGCGCCGGCGCCCGTCGCCCTGCTATTCGTACCAAACGCGCTCGAACTGCCGCCCGTCGCCTGAGCCGCGGTACCCACGGCAGTATCATTTACGACGGTTGTACTACCGGAAACACCAGCGACAGCGTTGTTGCCGAGTGCAATTATAAGCTGTGCCGGCGATCGCCAGCGAATTTACGCCCTCCGCATAGGCCGCGATACCAATCGCTATGGCCCCGCCAGCGTTCGCCAGCGAAGAGGGCCCGATCGCCAGCGAGGAGGCGCCCACAGCTTGAGCAAAAGTGCCGAGCGCCACGGAGGAATCGCCACTGGCGATCGCATTGACACCATAGGCCTGGGCCTGATTGGCAATCGCTTGTGCCTGATCGCCGATCGCCACCGCAAAGGTGTTATTCGCGACGGATTGGCCGCCGATGGCGATGGCGTCAGTCGCCGTCGCTTTCGCACTCGCTGTGGTGTCGCCGCCAATGGCGTTAGCACCGGCAGCCGATGCAGTCGTACCGGCGCCAATGGCGGTCGAATTGGTGTTCGATGCCATGGTAGTCGCACCGACGGCGACGCCGTTATTGCCAGCCGCTGTGGAGGTGGTGCCAATGGATATCGCGTTTGTGCCCGTGGCGCTTCCCCCGCCACCGCTAAAGGGTCCGGCATAGCTCGGCGATGCCGCAAATATCGCAAGGATCGCACCGATGCTGGCGCCCCCGCCAATCCGCCCGATACGGGCTTTCTGGCCGATGCCGAGGCAGGCAGTCGCCCGGCGCAGCATCGCCATGATTCGCCGCCGCTGGGTCCATCCCAGATCACCGCCCTCGCGGCTATAACCCAGAAACTGTTTGAAGGACGAACCTCCACGGGCGCCTTTTGCTGCAAACATTATCCCACCCCGGTTATGAATGTCTAGACCAGGGATAAACAAATAGGGTTAACAGCCCGTAATAAGATAATGCATATATGCTTATATTTACCTTTGTTTACATTGCATTGTCCGCACGGTCGGCGATTCCGGATTCGGATGCGCAGCACGATAACTGTTGAAACGAGTGAAGGCGCGGCTCACCGCGACTTGAAAGCAGATAATCGACGAATGCGTCGTCAAAAAACCACCTGGAGCGGTCAGCGTAATATGCGAATCATGTGCCCGCTCTAAAACTCGATTTCCCTCAAATCCTCGTGATGAGGGCGAGTGAAAAGGCGACCCTGCTCGGCCCACAAGATGATGACCAGGGCGACTGTACCAAACCCCAGCAACCCAAGCGTGAACGGTATGACGGTGCCGTTGAAAGCCCGGCCGACAATGCCGCCTAGCACGCTGGATATCGCCGTAGTCAAACAAGCCTGAAAGGATGACGCCACGCCCGCGCCCTTGGAGAAGGGCTCCATCGAGATCGAACTGAAATTGGACGAGGTGAAGGCGACACAGAGCATGGTCGATGCCTGCATAATCATGAAACTCGCCAGGCTCTCGTGATGGGAGAAGATAATGGCCAGATGGATCAGCGAAATGATGATCAGCAGTATCACTGCACCCTGACTCAATCGGCGCGCGCCGACGATGGATACCAGGCGGCTGTTCGCAAGGCCGCCGATCCCCATCGCGCCGGCCATGGCCGCAAAGGCAATCGGGAAAATTCGTGCTGCATCAAAGACATCGAACAGGATTTGCTGAATCGACACGACGAAACCTATCATGCCGCTCATCACCACACCGCTCGCCAACATATAGCCAATCGCCTGGCGGGTCGTCAGGATGGTAAGGGCAGAAGCGCCGATCGCTCGCGCGCTGATAGGTATCCGGTTTTCAGGCAAGAGGGTTTCGGGCAGCCGGACCAGCATCCATACCAGAACCGCCAGCGAGAGGATGGAAAGCGCCCAGAAAATCCATCGCCAGGGCGCCACCCACAGGATCGCCTGGCCGAAGCTCGGCGCTAGAACCGGGATGACGATGAATATGGAGAAGATCAATGACATGACGCGCGCCATCTCATCGCCATGAAAACGGTCGCGAATAAGGCTGACGGTAATGACTCGACTTGCTCCGGCAAAGAAGCCTGCCAGGCCCCGACCGATCAGCAGCATCGGAAAGCTGGGGGCAGTGGCACAAGCGACCGAAGCTGCGATGAAGAGGACAGTGGCGCTTCCCAACACCGGTTTGCGCCCATACCGGTCCGAAAGCGCCCCGAAGAACAGGGCGCCGATGCCTGTGCCCAGGAAATAGACACTGATTATCAATTGCCTGTCATTGGCATGCGGCATCCGAAGATCATGGGCCATGGCCGGGAGCGCAGGCAGCATGGGATCGATCGAGAGCGAATTCATCGCCATCAGCGCTGCGCACAGCAAAATGAATTCGCGGAGTCTCATGGCAGGCGCAAGAGTGGTCGAAGCGGGATATTGGATGGGCATGACCAGGCTCTATGTGAAGAGAAGCTATTTGCCACCGGTGCCGATGGAAAATCGAGAATATGGATCGATTTAGCGCGGATCCGGTTCGCAAACGCTGGGTCGACGGACGGAAAATGATGACCGCTTAAAGCATCGTGCGAAAAAGTGGGTACCGGTTTTTCGCATTAAACGATGCGACAACAAAAACTTAGAACGGGCTGAGTGATTCAGATATCACGCAGCCCGTTCTAAAGCATCGTGCAAAAGGTGGTTTGGTGACCACGCTATGCCCGCACCGCTTATGGTCTGCTTTCGGGTGAAATTCAGCGCTCAAACACTATCGCGCCGACCTTTACCAACATACTGTTTTTACATCATAATGGTGGTGAGCCCAGCTGGGTTCGAACCAGCGACCTACTGATTAAAAGTCAGTTGCTCTACCGACTGAGCTATGGGCCCTCACCGCAGGCGTGCCCTAGGGAGCGGCGGGCGGCGGGTCAAGCGGGTGTGTAGCTGACGCAGGCTTAAGCCGGTGATCGGATCGCGCCAATCGGGCGCGACATCCAGCGCCGGGGCCAATACGAAGTTGCGTTGGCGGAAGGCCGGGTGCGGCAACGTCAATTTGCTTGAGCGCCAGCGACCGCCATCCCAGAGGACGATATCCAGATCGAGAACCCGAGCACCCCAACGCTGGCCGCGGCGCCGACCGAACTGTCGCTCGATGGTTTGCAATTGCGCCAACAGGTCCGGCGGGGTCAGTCGAGTGCTGATCAGCGCGGCGCCATTGGCGAAGCGGCGCCGCGACGGACCGAGCGGCGCGCTATCGATGATGGGCGACGCGGCTTCCAGCCTCACATCCCGTCCATCCAGCGCTGTCAACGCCGCGCGCAAAACCGCGCGTGGGTCGCCGTGTCGATGGTGGCGGATATTCGAGCCGAGCGCGATCAGATAGCACCACAGCCGCGGCTGCTCAGAGTCTGTTTGAAAATTCGCTCGAAGAACGAATTTTAGTGCGGTGCCGGCCCGCTCCCCCGGCCCAACCACTCGCCCAACCACCCGATTGGGTACTATGCCATGGGTGGTTTGGCCAAGGAAAGAGACGCGGGAGCGGGCCGGCACCGAATTTCCAAACAGCCTCTCAGCCATCCTCGCACAAGCGGCCATAGAGCTGCGGTCGGCGATCGCGGAAGAAACCCATGCCCGCACGATGCGTGGCGGCGCGGCTGAGATCGAGCGTCGCTGTCAGCACGCCGGATTCGCTCGCGCCATATTCCGCCACCAGATCGCCCCATTCGTCGGTGATGAAGCTATGGCCATAAAAGCTTTGCGCCACGCCGCCCGGCATCGTCTCGGCACCGATGCGGTTGGCGGCGATCACCGGCATGCAGTTCGACACCGCATGCCCCTGCATCGCCCGGCGCCACATGCGGCTGGTGTCGAGGCCCGCGTCATAGGGCTCCGAGCCGATCGCGGTGGGATAGAACAGCACCTCGGCGCCCATCAGCGCCATCGCCCGCGCGCATTCGGGATACCATTGATCCCAGCAGACGCCGACACCGATCCGCGCGCCGAACACATCCCAGACCTTGAAGCCGCTGTTGCCCGGCCGAAAATAATATTTTTCCTCATAGCCCGGACCATCGGGAATGTGGCTCTTGCGATAAATGCCCACAATCGCGCCATCGGGCCCGATCATCGCCAGCGTATTGTAGTAATGGTGGCCATCGCGCTCGAAGAAGCTGGTGGGGATCGCCACCTTGAGTTTCCCCGCCAGCGCCTGCATCGCCACCACCGCCGGATGCTCTGCCATGGGCCGGGCCAGCGCGAACAGGGCTTCCTCTTCCACGGTGCAGAAATAGGGGCCGGAAAACAGTTCGGGCGGCAGGATCACTTGCGCGCCTTGCGCCGCCGCCTGTTCGACCAGCGTGGCAACGGCAGCGATATTCTCCGCCTCATCGGGGGAACCGAGCGGCAATTGCAGCGCGGCGACGACAAGGCTGCGGGTGGCGGGCTCTGACATGGCGCCCATTTATGGCCAGCCGGGCGGCAAGTCCACCATTGCCGTTCGTACCGGTGCGCTTATCTTGGCAGCTGATCCGAAACTTCGTTTCGGATAGTCGGTACCGGCCCGGCTTCAATCAATCCAAAAGGAGCTGAAATGGCAGAGGCGATTGTAGCAGGCGGATGCTTCTGGTGCACCGAAGCGGTGTTCCGCGACGTGATCGGCGTCTCGGAGGTCGAAAGTGGCTATATCGGCGGATCGGTGACCAATCCGACGTATAAGGCGGTCTGTTCCGGCAGCACCGGCCATGCCGAAGCGATCCGGGTCACTTACGATCCGGCCCAGCTCAACTATGGCGACCTGCTCGATATCTTCATGGCCACCCACGATCCGACGCAGCTGAACCGTCAGGGCAATGATGTCGGCACGCAATATCGCTCGGCAATCTTTCCGCTCGACGAGGCCCAGCGTGCTGAAGCTGATGCCGCTATCAGCCGCGCGCAAAGCGAACGCAGCGCCCCGATCGTCACCACCATCGAAGGTCCGGCGATCTGGTATCCGGCTGAGAATTATCATCAGGAATATTGGGAAGGCGAAGGCCAGCGCAATCCTTATTGCCTGGCGGTGATCCCGCCGAAGCTGACTAAACTGCGCAAGAATTTCGCGGCGAAGGTGAAGGTGTAACACCACATGGTGTCAATCGCGCCGCAAACGCCCTTAACCCGCCGTCCTGAGCTTGTCGAAGGACTGTCTTTCTTCTTCGACTTGCCGGCAGAACAAGAAGGCAGTGCTTCGACAAGCTCAGCATGAGCGGGGTTGGGCTTGCCGAGGCGGGCGTTTACGCCTGTCGCCAACGGGCGATAAAGAAGCCGTCCAACCCGCCCACCGATGCCAGCAATCTAGGATCGGTGTGGAGCCAGCCTTGGCTCGTCGGCTCCACCCCCTGCGGAAGTTCGCCAACGCGGATCGGCTCGATGGGCAGCGCAACCTTCACTGCCTGACCCTCGCCCTCGACGGATTCGAGCGAACAGACCGCGTAAATCAGCCGCCCGCCCGGTGCCAGCCACTCAGCCGCCCGTACCAGCAGCCGCGCTTGCAATTCGGCCATCTCGGCGATCTGACGCGGGCCGATACGGTGCAGGACATCGGGATGGCGGCGGCAAGTGCCGGTCGCAGTGCAAGGCGCGTCGAGCAGGATCGCATCGTATGGCGCCGAGGGCGTCCATTCCAGTGCATCGCCCGTCACCACTTCGGCGGTCAGCCCGGTGCGCTGGAGATTGGCGCGTAATTGGTCGAGCCGGCGCGGGCTCGAATCGAGCGCAGTGACTTGCCAGCCGGCAGCCGCCAGTTGCAAAGTCTTGCCGCCCGGTGCGGCACAGAGATCGAGCGCGCGGCGGCCTCCACCTGATCCGAGCAGTCTGGCCGGCAGGCTCGCAGCCAGATCCTGCACCCACCAGGCCCCCTCGGCAAAGCCGGCAAGACGCTCCACCGCCTCGCCGCGTGGCAGGCGGATATGCCCAGGTATCAGCGACACCCCGGAGAGCCGTTCGGCCCACAGCGCGGTTTCGCCGGCATCGCGCAGCGACAGATCGAGCAGTGGCGGCACCGCCAGTGCCGCAGCGATGCCCGCGCTGCGCTCACCCCAGCGCTGCACCACTGTATCGGGAAGAGTCGGCGCTTCCGGCAAACGCACCTCGCGTTTGACCAGCGCCGAAAACACGCCATGCGCCAGCCTCCTGGGGCCGCCACTCAACAGCGGCAGGGCGGTCGCGATCACTGCATGCGGCGGAGTGTCGAGCCGCAGCCAGCCGGCCAGCATCAGCCGCAACACGCTGCGCGGCTTGGCATCCTCGGGCAGCGGTAGCCGGGTGGCGCTATCGATCAGTGCATCGAGATCGACCAGCCAGCGCAACGCCTCGGACGCCAATGCACGGGCGAGCGCCCGATCTGAACTGCTCGCCATGCCCTGGGTCGCGGCATGGAGCGCGATATCGAGGGTCTCGCCGCGCCTCAATACGGCGTCGAGCAGGCGCAGTGCGGCGCGGCGGGCGGGTAAACCGGGAATATCCATCGCGCGCCCTCTAATCCAGATTGCAATGTCGCACCAGCGAGCCCATTTTCAGCGCATGACTTCGCCCCCTGCCCGCGCCACCCAGCGCCCCACGCCTTTCGTCAAACCCGCGCATTGGAGCAATGCCCCGGCGCCACAGCCCGCGCCGGCAGCGACCGAAGCCGACCCGAATGGCTTGTCGCCTACACGCTACGGTGATTGGGAAAAGAACGGCATCGCCGTCGATTTCTGAGCGTTGGTTGACCTGGCTGCACTGCCCACCCCGGCCCCTCCCGCCTGCGGGAGGGGCCGGGGTGTGCATTTTCACACGCAACCGCAGCTTTAGGACCGGCCCGCCCCTAACCCCTCCCGCAAGCGGGAGGGGAATAATTTCTACTCAACCCATCCCGCCAGTTCCCGTCGCACCAGTGTCTCCAGCATCGCCATCCCCACCGCGCCATCGTTCAGGCAATCGAGCACGGCAAATTGCTCTCCGCCCGCCGCCAAGAATTGCGCGCGGCCCCGGATCGCCAGTTCCTCGCGCGTTTCAAGGCAATCCGCGGAAAAGCCGGGCGCGGCGATAGCGATCCGCTTCGTGCCCTCGCCCGCGAGCGTCGCCAGCACCGCATCGGTCGCCGGCTCCAGCCATTTGGCCCGGCCAAAGCGCGATTGAAAGCTGATCTCGACGCGCAGCGCGGGATGGCTGACAGCCAGGGCCTCGGTCAGTAACCGCGCGGTCTTGCGGCATTGGCAATGATAGGGATCGGCCAGATGCAATGTGCGCTCGGGCATGCCGTGAAAGCTGAGCAGCAGCACTTCGGGTGCAAAATCGAGCGCGGCCAGTTGGCGCGTGATATCGCCATGCAACGCGGCGATATGCGCGGGATCGTCGTAATAGGGCGGCAGCGTGCGCATGGTGGGCTGCCAGCGCATGGCTTTCAGCGCAATGCCCAGCGCGTCGATCACGGTGGCCGTGGTGGCGCCCGAGTATTGCGGATACAGCGGCGCCAGCAGGATACGGTCACAACCGGCGATTTTCAACCGGGCCAACTCCTTGGCCAACGCAGGCTGGCCATAGCGCATCGCCCACCCCACTTGCACGCCGCGCCCGAGCCGGACTTGCAAATCCGCTGCCTGGGCAGCCGTGATGACGGCCAGCGGGGAGCCTTGCGGCGCCCACACCTGGGCATAGGCATGCGCGGATTTGCGCGGCCGGGTGCGCAGGATGATGCCGTGGAGGATCGGCCACCACACCGCCCGTGGAATCTCCACGACGCGGGGGTCCGACAGAAATTCGGCAAGATAGCGGCGCACCGCAGCCGGTGTCGGCGCATCCGGAGTGCCGAGATTGACCAACAGCACGCCAATGCGCCCGCTTTGGACCTCGGGATGATCGGCAGGAGCCTGGTCTCGGTTCATTCGTCCGAGCCCAGCGGCAGTTTGCGGAAGCGCACGCCCGTGGCGCCCGCCAGCGCATTCGCAATCGCCGGGGCCGCCACCGCCACGCCGAGTTCGCCGGGGTCGAAGGGCGAAGCTGCGCTGTCGACCAGTTCCACCTGGATATCGGGGCAATCGCCGAGCAGTGGCAGGCTCAGCCCGCCGATCCGACCGATCGTCGGCAAGCCCCGGACATAGCCGGTGCTCGAACCCAGCGCGAGGCCGATGCCGAAGATCAGGCCGCCCTCGATCTGCTGCCGGGCGATATCGACATTGACGATGCGGCCGATGTCGACGACCGCCGAAATCTTGTCGACGCGCACCCCGCTTTCGCTGCGCCGGGCGATGGCCACTGCGGCGATGCAGCCGCCCGATTCGACCGTGCCGATGCGGTGGCAGGCGATACCCTGCCCGCTGCTGTCATTGCCGCCATTCCAGCCCGACAAGGCCGAAACCCGCTGCAGGCATGCCGCCAGACGCGGATCACCGCCCAGCATCGCCATGCGAAACGCGAGCGGCTCGCGGTGAAGATAAGTGGCCAATTCGTCGATGAAGCTCTCGGTGAAAAACGCGGTGTAACCATGGGCATTGCCGCGCAATCGGCCGCTGGGCAGACCGGTCGCCACCGGCACATGCTCCACGGTCAGGGCGCCTATTCCATAGGGCGGCACCGACCCTTCCAGCACCAGCGGATCGATATGCCGGCCCGCGCCCGCTGCCGCCTGGACCGCATCCTCTTCGCCGAAAAGCCGGGCGCCGAATTCCTGCGCAGCGGCGGGCAAGGCCGCGCGTAGCTTCCAGGCCAGCAATTGCCCCGCGCTATCGGTCCGCGCGCTGACCACGGCCGCGACCGGCGGCCTGGGCTTGCCGGCAATGTGCTCCTGCCAGCGCGACCAGGTCAATTGCACCGGGCGTCCGACTTCGCGGGCAATCCGGGCGACCTCGGCGGCATGCGTCACTTCCAGCCGGGCATCGAAGCTGCCCCCGGCCTCTACCGGATAAAGCACGACATCGCGCGCCGACACACCGGCGGCTCGGGCCGCCGCGCGCCGGGCCGCCTCGGGCGCTTGCGTGGCGATCCATAATTCCAGGTGCGAGCCGATCAAACCATCGCTGCGCAGTCGCGCAGTGGCGCTCGCAGTTTCCAGCGTAGCATGCAGCGCCGGGCCGACATCGTAGCGCTGGCTCATCGTCGTGTGTTCGGCGAGCGCCGCATCCGCATCGCCCCAGCCGGCGATGGTGCCGGTATGGCTGAACCAGCCATCGTGACCGCGCACCGCCTGATCGAGCGCCGTAT
>JAMFSI010000172.1 GCA_026225215.1 Sphingomonas palustris
AAATATCGGCACTATAGACGATTTATTTAGCACCACACTTTTTAAGCGCCAAATCCCACAGGCGGTATTTCAATAGCTTAGTGAACGACGTTCGCGATGCGTTCCGCCAACGCTGTCCAAGTGGGGTTTGGGGCCGCTGGCCCCAAGTCTACCCCAAAATCACCCTGACCTAAACCCCGATCACCCTGTTCACCTGCTCGCTCAGTCGATGACGCAGGCGCTCGATCGCGCTCGGCATGGTCGAATTCTGCGTGCGCCAGCCGTGATCGACGCGCAGCAGGCGGGCGTAGAATTTTTCGGTGGTGGTGATGAGCTTGCGGATGTCGGGGGCGAGCAGCGCCATGCGGTCGGGCTCGGCGGTGGGGTAATCGGGGGCGAGGCGGCCATGGCGGCGCAACTGGAATTCGGAGATTTCGCCGGCGAGATAGGCGCGGTGATTGAGGAGCCAGGCGATGGCGTGCATCATGCGGGTGGTGGTGCGCAGCGCTTCGCAAGACAAGGCGACCCGGGCGATATTCTCGTCGCCGCCGACAGTTTCGCTGTGGTCATCGAGGCGCCGCGACAAATCGAATGCCGCGCGCACCTCATCGGACAGGACCAGCGCCTCGCAATAGAGGCCCTCGATGATCCGGGGATTGATGGTGGCGGTCTGCGGCATGTGTGAACCTTTGCGATTCCGCTTCGCTACGCAAATCCGTGGGACGCGGCAACGCCACTACGGCGGCTGTCCCCTCCCGTTTCGGGACAGTCTTTTTCCGGGACGGTTCTTGGCTTTTTCCGAGACGGTTCTTGGCTTTTTCCGCAGCGGATTTCGGCTGTTCTCGGGACGGTTGGACGGTCAGTTTGCGTCTAAGCGATGATGTCGGGGATAAGATAATCCTCGATCAGCGCGATCTGGTCCTTGAGCTTGAGCTTGCGCTTTTTGAGACGGGCGATCTGCAACTGGTCGATCACATTTGCCGAGCTCAATGCGTCGATGGCCGCGTCGAGATCGCGATGCTCGATGCGGAGGATCTCCAGGCGCTTGCGCATTTCCTCTTCGCTCACGCCGTCATTCCCTGCATTTCACCGATCCGCTGCGCCATTACCCAGGTGCCCGGTCGCTTCGATCTAGCGCCTGATCGCTTCGTCGTAAACGGCGGAACGCTGATCGGATTTGCTGCAACTTGCGCTTACAAGGTTAGGCTTATTGTGGTTTGATGACAATCGCGCTGGATGGCTCGACAGTGAGTCGCTTCGCAAGTGTCGAGGCAAGTTGCTGAAGAGCCAAATGGCGGGGCGCGTTTGCGCGCGTCCATGAAGGCAGGGGTCTAGAATGGGCCCCGCGTCCAGCTTGCCGATGCGCCGTGTTGCCCGGAATGGGGCACGACATACCGCCAAGGCTGGGCCGGGGTCGTCTGTCACAGGAGCGACACCTATGGAAGCATCATACATCAGCGCTTTGCAAATCAAGCATGCCGGTCTTGAAAGGCAGATCCATGATGAATTGGCCCGACCAGCCCCCGACCTGTCCACTGTGAAAACGCTCAAACGCCGCAAATTGCGGATAAAGGACGAAATCTTCCACCACTGATTTTCCAGAAACTCGGCTAACCGCCAAGTCGGCCACGCCGCTCCGGCTAAGTCGGGCGGCGTGGCTGACTGACCCGCGCCCGGTACGGCTCGATGGATAGCGGCGCCGTGCCGGTCGCGGCGCCGGGACGATGGTTTGGCGCGGCGAATAGGCGCAAAGGGCAAGTTCCCAAGCGAAGCGGTTTAGGCTAGGTCGTTGCCATGACCAGCGTTTCGCCGAGCTTTGCCATGACCCTAGCGCTTGTGCCCAGCCTTTCTGGCGCGGGTCGCCGGGCGGTGCCGTGCGGGGCTGACGCTTGTCGGTCGCGGCCGGGCACGACTTCATGAGCGGGGGCGTTGCGGCAGCGCGCACGATCCTGACGCGCTTGCACGAAGTGATGGCCTCGCGCTCCACCGCGCAGGCTAAATTGAACACCGTGGTAGAGGTCATTGCCGAATGTCTGAACAGCGAAGTCTGTTCGATCTATCTGCTGCGCGAAGGCGCGCTGGAGTTGTATGCCACGCGCGGGTTGGCGCAGGAGGCGGTGCATGTCACCCGCATGGCGCTGGGCGAAGGGCTGGTCGGTACGATCGGCGGCCAGGTGGAAACGCTCAATCTGGCCGAGGCGGCGACTCATCCCGATTTTTCCTATCGGCCCGAAACCGGTGAAGACAAATTTCACTCCTTTGCCGGGGTGCCGATCGTGCGCCGCGAACGTGCGGTGGGCGTGCTCTGCGTCCAGCATGTCGAGCCGCGCCGCTACGAAGAGGTCGAGATCGAGGCGCTCCAGACCGTCGCCATGGTGCTCGCCGAGATGATCACGAACGCGGGTTTGGTCGATGACGACGGCGCATTGGGCCTCACCGCGGCGCAGACCGGGCCGGTGCAAGTGAAGGGGCTGACGCTGGTGAAGGGCCTGGCCAGCGGCTACGCGGTCTATCACCAGCCGCGGATCACTATCGAACACACCATGGCCGAGGATGTCGAGGCCGAGCGCCAGCGCGTCTATCTCGCCTTCGACCGGATGCGCGAACAGATCGATCGCATGGCCAGCCAGGCGGAATTCGGCATCGGCGGCGAACATGAGGAAGTGCTCCAGACCTACAAGATGTTCGCTTACGACGAAGGCTGGGCCCGGCGGATCAATGAATCGATCGATTCCGGGCTGACCGCCGAGGCCGCGATCGAACGCGTCCAGCAGCGCACAAGGATGCGCATGCGCCAGATCGACGATCCGCTGCTCGCCGATCGGATGCACGATCTCGAGGATCTCTCCAACCGCCTGCTGCGCACGGTGTCGGGTCAATTGGGCACCGCCGCCGCCAAGGGGCTGCGCAGCGATGCCATTTTGATCGCGCGTAACCTCGGGCCCGCCGAACTGCTCGAATATGACAAGCGCCGCCTCAAAGGGGTGATCCTGGAAGAAGGCTCGCTGACCGCGCATGTCGTGATCGTCGCCCGCGCCATCGGCATTCCGGTGCTGGGGCGGATGCGCAGTTTCCGCACGCTGGTGCGCGAAGGCGATCATCTGCTGCTCGATGGCGATCAGGGCACCGCGATCGTGCGCCCGGCTGCAGGCACGATCGAGGCCTTCGAGGCACGCTTTGCCAAAAACCGCGAACGTCAGGCCGCTTATGCCGCGCTGCGCGATGTCGAGCCGCGCACCAGGGATGGCACCCGCATCACCGTGATGATGAACGCCGGGCTGCGCGAGGATATGACTAACCTCAGCCTGACCGGCGCCGATGGGGTGGGGCTGTTTCGCACCGAATTTCAGTTTCTCGTCGCCGCCACGCTGCCGTCGCGCGAGCGCCAGACGCGGTTGTACAAAGAGGTCATGGATGCCGCCGCCGGTCGCCCGGTGGTGTTTCGCACGGTCGATATCGGTGGCGACAAGGTGCTGCCCTATCTGCGCCATGATGACGGCCCCGGCGAGGAGAACCCGGCGATGGGCTGGCGCGCCTTGCGCGTGGCGCTGGAGCGGGACGGGCTGCTGAAAGTCCAGGCGCGCGCTTTGCTCGAAGCGTGTGCCGGGCGCACCCTGAATGTGATGTTTCCAATGGTTGCCGAACCCTGGGAGTTCGATGCCGCCAAAGCCGTGTTCGAGGGCCAACTGGCCTTTCTGAAAACGCGCAAGAAAAAATTGCCCGAGGCGATCCGCTATGGCGCGATGCTGGAAGTGCCCGCGCTGGCCGAAATGCTCGACGTGATGTTGCCGAAACTCGAATTCCTGTCGATCGGCACTAACGACCTCACCCAGTTCCTGTTCGCCGCCGATCGCTCCAATCCCAAGCTGGCGGAGCGTTATGACTGGCTGAGCCCGGCGATCCTGCGGTTCCTGGGGCGCGTCTCGGGCCAGGTGGCTGCCTCCGGCGAAAATGGGCATAAGGTGGATCTGGCGGTCTGCGGCGAGATGGGTGGCCGGCAGGTCGAGGCGCTGGCCTTGCTCGGGCTGGGCATTCGCCGCTTGTCGATTACGCCGGCCTCGGTCGGGCCGATCAAGGAACTGATCAGCAAGATCGATCTCAAGGAGATCGAAGCGGCCATGGCCGGCTGGCTGGCCGCACCGCCGGTCGATTTGCGCGGCGCTCTGATAAGTTGGGCGCAGGAGCGAAATATTACGTTCGACTGAGCGCTGCATGACTTTGAAAGAGCATTATCTTTATTTGGAAAAGCCATAAAATCGTTGACTTTTTGCTTACTACGTAGTTGATTATCGGAGGGGGCTCCGGATCTACGAAAAACAACGGGATCGCTATGGTTGCTGACGTCGAATATGCTGGGCCTCCGCTGGCCGAGCCGCCGCTCGCCGGCTCCCCGAACGAGCCACCGCTTGCCGAGCTTCCCCTCGATAGTGCCGGTATGCGCCTGCGGCATGCTCGCGAAGCCTCGGGAAAATCGCTGACCGATATCGCCGCTGCTACCAAGATTCCCGAACGGCTGCTCGCCGCGATCGAGGCCAGCCAGTTCTCGGTCTTGCCGTCGCGGATCTATGCCATCGGTTTTTCCCGCAGCTATGCCCGCGTCGTCGGGCTCGATGAAGTCGCAATCGCCGATGAGGTGCGTGCGGAATTGGATGGTCCGACGGGGGACGAATCTCCCTCCACGCCGGCCTTCATTCCCGGCGATCCGGCCCGCGTGCCGGGCCGCCGGCTGACGGTGATCGCCGGGCTGGGCGCGGCAGCGGTGATCGTCGGCGCCCTGGTCTATTGGCACAACGCCTATGATCCCGAGGGGCCATTGCCCTCGATCCTGCCCGCCGATGCGCCACCAACGAGTAAACCCGTGGCTGGAACGAGATTGGTGGGGCCAGGCAAACTCGCCACGGCACCGGCTGTTGCGCCCGTTTCGGGTGGGCCGGTGACGATCAGCGCTTTGGCGCCAGGGATCTGGGTCAAGGTCTACGAGGCTGCGGGTAAGACCTTGTTCGAGGGGCAGATGGCGCAGGGCCAGAGCTTCACCGTGCCGGCGGACGCATCGGCGCCGCTGATCTGGACCGGTCGGCCCGACGTCTTGGCGATCACCGTCGGCGGCAAGCCGGTCGCCCGGCTGGCGGAAAAGCAGGAAATCGTGAAGGCGGTGCCGATTACGGCGACCGCGTTGCTGGCGCGTCCCCAGTCTTTTGTTTCGGCGCCTGCTGCTTCAGCGCCTGCCGCGCCAGCAAATGCGCCGGCTGCGACAGCGGTTTCCACAGTGCCGCAATAAGCTTGCTCGACACAATATGCGGTCTAGGGCACAGCGGGACGACAGCCGGGGGGTTGTGCCACGCGGCAGGCAGGTCGGACGGATGACGAGGTTGAAACGATGAAGGTGGGGAAACGCAGAATCGGCGCGTGGGCGATCGCGGCGCCATGGGCGATGAGTCTGGGCCTGACGATGAGTGTAGCTACGCCCGTTGCCGTGCATGCTCAGGAAGCGAGCGTGGATGAAATCCGCCTGCGTAAGCTTGAGGCGGACGTGCGCGATCTGCAGCGCCAGCAATCGGGTCAGCTTCCGAACGGAGCAGGGGCTGCGGGCGTGCCGGCGGCGACGCCGGTCACCGATCTGCTGACTCGGATGGATGCCCTGGAAACGCAAGTTGCCCGGCTGACCGCCCAAAACGAGGAACTGCAAAACCGTCAGCACCAGATCGAAACCCGGCTGGGGGTGAGCAGCGCCAGTGGTGCCACACCCACCCCCTTGGTGCCCGCGCCGACCGCGACGCCAGCACCGGCCCCGATCGTCAAATCGGCGACAGCGGACAATCTTGCGGCCATGACCGGCGGGGCTTCCAATCGGGCTGCGGAAGAACGGGCCGAAGAACGCAAAACCGGTCCGGCGCGACCGTCGGCGCAGCGTCTCGCTGCGGTCAAAGCGGTGATCAAACCGCAGACCGGCGACGCCGGCGGCGATGAATATTCCTATGGCTTTCGGCTTTACACCGCGAAATTCTATCCCGAGGCCGAGCAGCAGCTCAAGCTCTATATCGACAAATACCCCGGCGATTCCCGCATCAGCCATGCCCGCAATCTGCTCGGCCGGGCCTATCTCGACGAGGGCAAGCCGCGTGATGCCGCGCCGTGGTTCCTGTCGAATTACAAGGCCGATCCGCATGGTGCTCGTGCTGCCGACAGCCTGCTGAACCTGGCGGAAGCGATGCGTCAGCTTGGCGATACCAATCGCGCTTGCATCGCGCTTAACGAATTTGCCAGTAATTATGCCGCCGAAGCCAAGGCCCGGTTGCAGGCGGATTACAAGAAGACGCGCGGCGGTCTTACTTGTAGTTAAAGGCGTTGCCGTTGAGCGCTGAAATCCCCGGTCCGGATGCGGCACTGACCGCGCGGCTAGCTGGCGATCTCGCGCGGATCTGGCCCGAGGGGACGCGCGAGCCTGCGCCAAAGTTAGCCGTAGCTGTCTCCGGCGGTGCGGATAGTCTGGGATTGTTGCTGCTGGCGCATGCGGTGCGCCCCCGTGGTATCGAGGCGGCGACGGTCGATCATGGCTTGCGTGCGGAAAGCGCCGACGAAGCCGAAGGGGTCGCTGAGGTCTGTGGCCGGTTGGGTGTGCCGCACGTCACGCTGCGGGTCACGTTGGCCGAAGGCAACCTCCAGGCCGAGGCACGCCACGCGCGCTATGCCGCGCTTGCCGAGTGGATGACGAGCCGGAGCCTTGCCGCGCTGGCCACCGCGCACCATGCCGACGATCAGGCTGAAACCTTGCTGATGCGCCTCAACCGCGCGGGCGGCGTGGCCGGCCTTGCCGGGGTACGCGAGCGCGGGCGAGTGCCGAGTGCCGATTGGCCGCTGCTGCGCCCGCTGCTCGGCTGGCGGCGGGCCGATCTGGCCGCTGTAGTCGCGGCGGCAGGGCTGATCGCTGTCGATGACCCGAGCAACGCCAATGACCGCTTCGAGCGGGTGCGGATGCGTCAGGCGCTGGCTGGAACTTCGCCGGATTGGCTGGATATTCCCGCGATTGCCGCCAGCGCCGGGCATCTCGCCGACGCCGACGCCGCGCTCGACTGGGCGGCAGCGCGCGAATGGAGCGAAGCGGTCAACCCCGAAGGGCTTGGCCTGATCTATCGCCCTCGGGCGCCGCGCGCGATTGTGCTGCGGGTGCTGGCGCGGATCGTGCGGCAACTCGATGGCGAAGACGCGCGCGGCCAGGCATTGGCGCGGCTGTTCGAGAGCTTGGTCGCCCGCCAACCCGCCTCGATCGGTGGCCTCGTTGCGAGGCCGCTGCCCGACGGCTGGAGCTTTATGAAAGCACCGCAGCGTCACACCAAAAAGCGGTGATTCAAACGATTGCATCGCTTGCAAATAAGCACCGAGACTCAGCGCTTATGCCCACAGGGCAGATCAGCAACTGCCCATCATCAGCACTGCTTCCCTATGGAAATGATCGATTGATTATCATCGCCAAGCGAACCCCAGCCGCTTCGATCTGTGGAAGCGCGGCGCTGGCCGCGGCAGTTTGATAATCTGCGGGAAGCACGAATACAGGGTATTCCACAGGCTTCTCACCCAATGTGCAAGCCGCGTGCGGTGGAAGATTATATGCTACCGTATGCGCTATCGTGAACGATTGCTGCGCCCACGCTTTGGGGTCGGTGTCCGCTTGCCAAGCCGTGATCTCTGCCGGGGTAAGGCTTTGCCTGATACGGTCGGCAAAATTGGAAAACGTATCGCTGGGGTTTATAGCCTGGTCGTTTCTAAACAGGGCTTCCACGACCCCCGTATCCCAAAAATAATGCAGGGACATCGGTAGTCCGGCGGCGCTGAGGCGGACTTGTTCACAATTGCCGCCGAGGTCATGATCATCCGATGAATGCAAGGGTTGATGAATGTCCCCGACAAAATGCATCAGAAACTTAAGGGCCATCAGCCGTTCCCGCGCAGCAACCTTCGGATCGGCAAGCTCTGATTCAAATTCGGTAATCTTATTGGCGATGCAATCATTCTCGGGGCCTGCACTCGCCAACTGCCCTGGCGCGAGCGCGGGGAAGTTAAAGCAAGCTTTGTTTATGTCTGGTGCCGATATTTCGATATCGACGAAGTGCCATTGCTTCGTTGCCTGATAGTGAAGATTCCGATCGTCGGCATCGCGATATTTATCCGCCCATGTTGCCCGCGACGCAAAATCGGTAGGCGTCAAAGGATCTTTGTCCTCCGCCAACATGGCATTGGCATTGGCGGTGGCTTTGGCGTGAGGCGTGAGCATGCCATAAGCAATATCCGCGATAAGCTCATGTCCTTCGTCACCCCATGCGAAGGCAGGGCGAGCAAGAAATAGCGATGTTGAAACAACGATCGCTGCGAATATTCCCTTATGCATTGACCGCTCCTCGACGCTCACTGATCGTCATGAATACCTATTGGCGGGCGACCGCCCGCAGCCGCCCGCCGAAATGGATCAGAAAGCGACGTTGACCGTGCCTGAGATGGTGCGCGGCGTGCCGATATAAACGAACGGCGTGAAGGTGTTCGAAAGCGTGCTGCCGCTGAACCCGCCAACATAGAATTTGTCGAACAGATTGTGGACGTTGAGCTGGAGGTAGGTTTTGTCGTTGAGGCCCAGGAAGCCGAGTTTAACCCGCGCGTCCAGATCGACCAACGTGTAACTCGGCACTTTGGCTGGGAAAAGCAGCGGATCGGTGGACAACCCGTCACCCGAGGACGAGCGCGAGACGAAGGGCAGATCCTGATCGTTGGCGAAGCGCGAGCCGGTATATTTCGCCTGGATGCCAATCGAGACCGGTCCGAAATTGCCTTGCGCGCGGCCACCGACCATGAACCTCGGGATACCAGCCTCCTGCGCGCCGCCCGTCAGCGCGTAGACCGGTTGACCGACCGTGGCGCAGGGACCCAGACCGCTCGGATCCTTGAACTTCACGTTGTTGGCGTTGCAGGTACTGGTCTGGGTGTTATCCAATATCCGCGAGTGCAGATAAGAGCCGAAGGCATAAAGGGTGAGCTGAGGGATCGGCTGATAAGCGACGCTGGCGTCCAGCCCATAGCGGTGGACCGTGCCGATGTCCGAGAACAGGGTGATGAACTGAGTCGGTGCTTCCGGGTTGGAAGCGTAGGAGTCGGCGATGGCGTTATGCAGTACCGTATACCAGCCCGAAATCTGCGCCTGAATCTTGCGCGTCTTGTACCGCAACCCGCCTTCGAAATTGTAGGTCCGTTGTGGCTGGACATTGGCCAGCGGCGACGAGGTGGAATAGGCGAAGGTGTCATATAGATCGTCGGTGCTGGGCACCGAAATGCCCTGAGAATAATCGAAGAAGACGCTTCCCGCGCGCGTCACATTGTAGGTGAAGCCGGCGCTCGGCAGTACCGCGTTGTAATTGTAGTTGCGCGACTGCGGCGATTGATAAGTGGGATTGGCGGCCAGAAACGCGGCTTGAAAGGCCGGATTGTTGAAGCAGTCGACATAGCCGTTGCCACCCGATTCCGAGACGCAATAATTGGTCAGGTCGCGCTTGAAGAAGGGCGCACGCACGCCGCCCGTTACGACCAGTTTATTGTCGAGAAATTGGCCGCGATATTCGCCGGCAACCTGATTGAGAATCGAGAAGGAGGTGCGATTGCGGCCCTCAATCGGCATGCCCGAGGCGTCGAGCAACGGATTGTCGCTGGGGTAAACCTCGGCAGGCATGCCGTTTTCCTGCAGCAGACCGACCTCGCCGGTCTGGCGCAGTTTGGCGTGATCCAGGGTATAGTTCAATCGCACCGTCTGGGTCGGTGTGATCTTGTAGATGAGATTGGTGATCACGACGTAGCGGTTGGTAACCGTGGTCGATGACTCGCCAAGCTCGACCGGATTGATCGCGGCGGCATCGCCATAGACCGGGATGCCGCCCAGATAGGGGGTGCCACCGATATAGCCGTAGATCGATTGGGCCGTGGCGCCGCTGCCGAGCTTGTAGAAACCCTCTTGGCCGGCCACGCCGCCATTGCTGTTTGCCTTGGTGTAATTGTAGCTGGCATCGACCGTCAGGATCAGACCCTGGGCCAGCGTGACGCGGGCATTCTCGCGGATGTTGGCGTTATCGCTGGGCCGGTAGCCCAGGCCGTAAGTGCTGCCGCAGCTATTCTTCGCTATGGCTTTGGTCGTGCTGGGGTTGGCGGGGTTGATCGTGCAGGGCGGAACCTCGCTGGGGACGAGACTGCTGCTGGCCGGCAGGCCGCCCGATGTGGTTTGCAGGAAGGCATCGTTGAAGCGGTTGCCGCGATCCCGGTCGAACCAGCCGGCGAGCGAGATGAAGTCGCCATTGTTGCCGAGCGGCTGATAGATCTTGGCGTTGAACTGATCCTTTGTCTGCTTGGCCAGGGAATTATAGGGATCGGAACTGCCCTTGAAGCTGCCCGCGAGCCACATGCGCGTGCCGGATGTGGTGAGGTCGCCCGTGTCGACCACGCCGAAGATGCGCATGAAGTCCCACTGACCCATCGAGGTTTCCACGCGGGCGTGGAAATCGTCGGTCGGTTTGCGGGTAATGTAATTGACCGTTGAGCCGGTGGCCGAGGCGGTCGGGCTGTCGATGTCGGTCGAGCCGAGAGTCACGTCAACCCGCTCGATCAACTCCGGATCGACCTGGTCCTGCGGATAGAGGGCATAGTTGCCCGAATCGTTCTGCGGGATGCCGTCGAAGGTCTGCGAGACGAACTGCCCGGCGAAACCATGGATCGAAAGCGTGCCGCCGTCGATGCCGTAGGGATCGTTGTTTTGAAAGCTGACGCCGGGGATGTAGTTGATGATGTCGTCGATCGACTGGCCGGGCACCTGATGCTCGATGAACTCCTGCGTGAGGCTCTGGCGTGCTTTCGGCGTCTCGGGCACGGTCATGCCGCCGACCGCCTGGTCGGCCTTCGCTTTGTTCGCGGTGACGACGATTTCCTGATGCTCGAAGGTCTGCGTGCCAGTGGACTGGGCTAAGGCCGGCATTGTTGCCGCGAGCGTGATGAACGATACGGACGCGCACGCGAAAAGCTTGGCAATGGTCACGATGTTACCCCCTGGATCGGATGCCCTGCGGGCGTCCAGCAGGGCGATAGGGAGCGAAATTGACGGTTTCGGTACCACACGCTTTCCGGGATTTCGCAACTGCGAAATAATTTCCGTGTGGCATAAAGGGCACTGATCTATCCAGCGCCGGGCTGATCATGGGTCTCAGCCGGCGCTGCCCTTCGTGGCGGCGCTGCAGTACATCCCGATCTCCTATCCGCAGACCGACCTACTCGATACCGGCGCTTCGGGCCTTTTGTACTGACATTCGCCGGCCTGCACGTTTGCAAGTGACGACGTCGTCCAATTTACCGCGCCAACAGGTTGCGCGCCTGGCTGGCGATCTGGGCGAGCATGGCGGCGGTGGTGACGGGCACCAGTTGCGCGCGGCTGACCATGGCGCGGAACTGGCGCACGCCGGCATCGTGAGTTGCCAGCCAGCGCTGGACTTCGGCGACAGGGTTCTGTTGCGTGAGGTGGCGCAGGAAATCGAGCCGCATCTGCTGGAAATCGCGCGCCAGGCCCGCCACCAGCAAACGCTCCCACGGATCGGCGGGGGTCATGCGCGCCGCGCTCAATTGCGCCCAATCAAGCCCGAGCCGAGTGCCGACCTCGGTAAAACCCTGAGTCAGCGCCACCGCGTCCAGCCCTGAATCCCGCGCCAGTCGCGCGAGGCCTACGGCGCCGTCGAGATCGACCAGCCGGGTCACCCCTTCGGCTACCTCGGCGGGCGCGCCCACAGCGATAAAGCCCCGTTGCATCTGCGTCGAATAAACGCGCGAGTCGCCGGCGAGCAGCGATTCGGTAACGCTCGCCAAAGCGCTGATTCCCCCTTGCAGTTCGGCGGCGAGGCGGGTGGGTGCGGTGCGCCCGACGCCGGCGCGCAGCAGATCGGCCATATGGGTGCGCAGCGCTTGCGCGGTCGTGGCGAACAGTTGGATGCGCGCCGCTTCGGGCATCTCGGCGGCTTCGATGGCATGCCAGATCGCGGCCAGGCCGAACAATTGCTCGGCGGTGATGAAGGCGCCGGTCACTTCGGCCAGTGATGCCCCTTCCTCGCCGGCCAGTTCGAAGGGATGGATGAAGCCGATGCGGTTGATCAGCCGATTGCATAGCCTGGTAGCGATGATTTCGCGGCGCAACCGGTGCGTGGTAATCTCGTCGGCGAAGCGCTCGCGCATGGCCAGGGGAAAGGCCGCCATCAGCTCATCGGCAAGGCCGGGGTCGTCGGGCACGGACGATTGCTCCAGCTCGGCCTGCAGCACCAGCTTGGCCGTCGAGAGCAGCACCGCCAGTTCGGGTCGGGCGAGGCCTCGGCCTTCGGCAGCGCGCCGGGCCAGCGTCTCGTCATTGGCCAGCCCTTCAGTCTTGCGGTCGAGTTGGCCGTCGGCTTCCAACTCTTCGATCAGTCGGATGTGGCTGGCGTTGGCGTCGACGCTGCCCACCTCGGCAATCGACAGCGCCAGTGCCTGCAATCGGTTGTCCTCCAGCACCAGCGCGGCAACATCGTCGGTCATCGCCTGGAGCAGTTCGACGCGGGCATCTTCGGTCAACTGCTCGGCGCGCTGCGCGGCGGCCAGCGCGATCTTGATGTTGACCTCCTTGTCGGAGCAATCGACGCCTGCGGAGTTGTCGATGAAATCGGTATTGTTGCGCCCGCCCACACCGAGATTGCCATGCAGCGCATATTCGATGCGGCCCGCCTGGGTGCAGCCGAGATTGCCGCCTTCGCCGATCACTCGCGCTCGCACCGCGCTGCCGTTCACCCGCACCGCGTCGTTGGCGTGATCTCCCACTTCCCCGTGGCTTTCGGTCTCGGCCTTCACGTAAGTGCCGATGCCGCCGAACCACAGGAGATCGACCGGTGCGCTCAGGATCGCACTGATCAGCCGTTCGGGGTCGATCGCCTCTTCGACGATGCCCAGCGCCGCGCGCACTTCGGGGCTAAGCGCGATCTCCTTCAAGCTGCGCGGAAATACCCCGCCGCCTGCCGAAATCAGCCTGGTGTCGTAATCGGCCCAGCTCGAACGCGGCAGCTTGAACAGCCGATCACGCTCGGCCCAGGCCACGGTCGGATCGGGGTCTGGGTCGAGAAAGATATGGCGGTGATCGAAGGCGGCGACCAGCTTGAGCTGCTGTGACAGCAGCATGCCATTGCCGAAGACATCGCCCGACATATCGCCGACGCCGACCACGCGCACCGGGCTACACTGGATATCCACGCCCATTTCGAGGAAATGCCGCTGCACCGACAGCCACGCGCCGCGCGCAGTGATGCCCATCACCTTGTGGTCGTAGCCTTTCGAGCCGCCGCTGGCGAAAGCATCGTCGAGCCAGAAGTCCTGCTCCTGAGCGATGGCATTGGCGGTGTCGGAATAGCTGGCGGTGCCCTTGTCGGCGGCGACGACGAAATAGGGGTCGTCGCCATCGTAGACGCGCATGCCGGCAGGGTGAACGACGGCACCGCCGACGATATTATCGGTGACCGACAGCAAGGCGCGGATGAAGATCTGATAGCTGGCGCGCCCTTCGGCGGCCCAGGCCTCGCGTCCGCCCGTCTTGGGCTTGTTGGGGTTGGGCAATTGCTTGGGATAAAAGCCACCCTTGGCGCCGGTCGGCACGATCACCGCGTTCTTCACGCGCTGAGCTTTCATCAGCCCGAGCACTTCGGTGCGGAAATCGTCGCGGCGGTCCGACCAGCGGATGCCGCCGCGCGCCACCGGCCCGGCGCGCAGATGGACGCCCTCGACCCGGTCCGAATAAACGAAGATCTCGCGCCAAGGCACCGGCCGGGGCAGGCCGGGCACCAGCGCTGAATCGAATTTGAAGGCTAATGCCTTGCCGGCGTCGGGGGTGAAGGCATTGGTACGCAGGATCGCCTCGATCAGCGCGCGAAACGCGCGGAGCAGGCGATCGTCGTTGATCTTTTCGACCTGCGCCAGGCCGCTGCGGATCGCGTCTTCCGCCTGCGCCTCGGCTGCACCGCTCTCCGGGCCTTGGTGGCGGGCGCGAAACAGCGCGATCAGGCCCCGCGTCACTTGCGGCGCGGCGATCAGCGCATCGACGACGGTGCCGACATCGTAGCTCATCCCCGCTTGCCGCAGATAGCGATACCAAGCGCGCAGCCAATTGGCTTCCCCAGCGGCCAGGCCGACGCCGGCGATCAGGCGGTTGAAGGGATCGTTTTCGCCATGGGCGTTCGCCACGCCGGCCATGGCGTCCTCGATCGTTGTTCGCTGTGCCAATATCGTCGCCGGATCGGTGCCGAGCGGGACATCGAGCAGGAAATCGTGAATTGAGCCGATCGCCACGCCGCCGCGTTCGAGCGTGAAGGGAAAATTATCGACTACGCGAAAGCCGAAGTTCTCCAGCCCAGGCACCGCGCCCGAGAGCGTGAGCAAGCCGCTGCGCTGATATATTTTCAGCCGCAGCTGGCGCTCCTTGTCGCCGGCGAAGCGATAGAGCCGCACTGCGCGACGGCCCGCCGCCTGGCCTTCGCGAGAGTCGAGATAGCGCAGTCGGGCGATATCGGCGGCGGCTTCCGCCGGGCCATAGCTGTTGCGATAGGAGAGCGGAAAGGCATCGGCATAGCGTTCGGCAATCGCGGTAGCGCGCGACTTTTCGCCGCTTCGCGCGATCTCGGTTTCGACGACATCGGACCAGCCGCGCAGCATCAACTGCAGCCGCCCGTCCAGTGCCGTCTCATCGGGCAGCGGCGCATCCGCCGGCACATCCAGCACCCACAGCAATTGCGCGAGATTGCTGCCCTCGACCGCCATGCTCCAGTCGAGCACCTTGGCGCCGCTGGCCTCGGTCAGCATGCTCGCCACTTCCATCCGCACCCGCGTCGTCAGCGCATCGCGCGGCAACCAGACGAAGGCAAACAGCTGCCGTCCGAGTTCGCCCTTCACCAGCGCCAGCGCCGGACGCGGGCGGTCGATCAGGCTCATCGTCGCCATCGCCACGCGTTCGAGATCGGCGTCGCTCAGCCCGATCATCAGATCATGCGGCAATTTTGTCAGTGCATGGATCAGCGCCTTGCCGGCATGGCCAGCGGGGCGCAGGCCATATTTCTGCATCAGCGCGGCCAGTTGCGCGCGAAGCTGGGGGACATGATCGGGCGCGGTGGCCAGCGCGGCGCTGGTCCACACCCCGGCGTGCACGGACAGTGCCGATAATGCCCCGTCGGTCATCACCGGCACCACGAACAGATCGAGCGGCACCCGGCGGTGGACCCGCGAACTCGTCCGCGATTTGACGATCAGCGGCCAGCGATGGCCGGTCGCGGCGGCATCGAACCAGGCGAAGGCGCGGGCATAGAGATCGGGCGAAAGCAGTTCGCCGGCGCTGCTGCGGCAGATGCCGAGCAGGCCGTGCTGGCTGCCGTCGCGGCGGCGCTGCACCGTGCCCAATTGCGTCAGCATGCCCGCTTCGAACCAGCGGAGGAGCGCCGCGCCCTCGGGCTGGGCGCTTGCCGCCAGGCGGGCGGCGTCTGCGCTGAACGCCGCCCGCATCGCCGGCCAGTCGTGTACCGCGGCGCGGACATCGGCGAGCGTCAGGTTCAGTGCGGCGGCCAGCGCGGTCCGTTGGCGGGCATTGGCGCGGCGCGTTTCGATATAGACGAAGGATTCCGCCGTCGCACCGGGCGCGGCACCTGCAGGAAAATCGACGATCCGCCCCGTCGCATCGCGGATTACGGCGATCACCGGATGGATCAGGCGCTGGATTTCCAGATCATGCGCGGCGATCGTCGCTGCGATCGAATCGACCAGGAACGGCATGTCCTCGTTGATCACGGCGATACGCATAAAGCGCGATCCCGCCACGCCCGAGACCGTGCCGATGGCCAGCGCGGTCTCCGCCGCCCGGCGCTCCTGTGCGCTGTCGAAGAGGAAGCCGGCGGCGGCGATCAACTCTGCAGGCGACAACGGCGTATCCGCTGGCAATAGCGAGGCGCTGATCCGCTGGGTCAATTGCGCGGTCAGCGCGTCGGCACCCGCTGGTTTGCGGTCGTGCAGTAGCTGCTCATCGCTCATGTCAGGCCCCTTCGACTGGGTTGTACCCAGTGAGTTATGGCATATCGCGTAGCCGGGTGGCTACTTGCCCACTTTGGCAGCGCCCGGCGCGCTGTTCAACTGCGCCAGATAGCCACGCGCGGTATCGGCGGAGGGGCTGTTCGGAGCAGCGGCGATCACCGATTGCCAGCTTTTGGTCGCTGCCGTCGGACGGCCCGACAACACCGCGATCACGCCGGCTTCCAGCCCGATTTCCGGGTCCACCGGCGCTAATTGCGCTGCGGTTTCAATCTCGGTCTGCGCTTGCGCCAATTGGGCCATACGCCGCGACAGCGTCGCCGAAAGCAGCCAGCCATAAGCGTTTTCCGGGCTGGCCGAGCGCGCTTCGGCGAGCGCCGCTGCCGCCTCGCCATCGCGCTTCAGCGCCACCAGTGCGCGGGCGCGGTCGATGGCGATATCGCCGCCGAGCCTTGTATCGCCCGCCGCCAGGGCATCGGTGTGAGCGGTATCGAGTATCGGCAGCGCCTGATCGGGTGTATTCGCGGCCAGCGCGGAATTGCCCGCCATCGCTCCCAGCCGCGCGCGCAGCAGATAATCCGACGTCGCGGCGGCCTCGCGCCCGGCCAGGAAATTCTGCTGCGCCTCGTCCCAGCGTTGCTGCGCGCTGTAGACCGCGCCCAGGCACATCAGCGGCTGGGCCTGATGACTGCCCTTTTCCTCTTTCAGCCACGCCTGGGCGGTGTCTTCGGCGGCGTCGGCGTCCTCGACCGCCGCGCTCAGACAGGCATGCAGGCGGCTGGGCGCCGGCGCGATGGTCTGCGGCCCCGGTACCCCGGTGCGCGGTGCCGCGCCGTTCCGCATGGCCGCGACGCTTTGTGCGTTATCCATCGCGCCTTGCGCCAGCAGCAGGGGCAGCAGCAACGCGGCGGACAGGGGCAGGGGCATGGGTTAACTCCACAAGATCAGACCTGATCCAGCCCCGCGATGGCGGTGATGAGCAGCGCCAGATCCGCAGCCCGGCTGAGTCGGTGATCCCCGTCCTTGACCAGCGTCACCTGAACCTGCGCCGAACGCAGCGCCGCCGCCAGCCTGAGCGAGACTGGCCAAGGCACATCGGGATCGGCTTGACCATGGAGCAGCCGCACCGGGCAATCGAGCGCGATCCCGGCGTCGAGCAAGCAGTGGCTTTGGCCATCTGCCCAGAAGCGGGCATGGGTCGGGGTGGGCTCGGGGCCGTAAGCGTTAGGCCGAAAAATCGTCCGCCCGGCACCCAGCGCGGTTTTTTCCTCGGCATCGACGCCCCAGTCGGTGAAATCGGGCGCGGCGGCAATGCCGACCAACCCCGCCACCTGCTCCGCCGGCAAAGCCAGCGCGACCAGCAACATCAGCCAGCCGCCCATCGAACTCCCGACCAGCACCACCGGGCCCGCAACGTAGGCCGCGATCACTGCCAGCACTTCCTCGCGCCATCGGCTGAGCGTGCCCTCGGCAAAGTCCCCAGCGCTGGCGCCGCAGCCCGAATAATCGAGCAACAAGCAAGCGCGGGTTTGGACCTGCGCCCATTGCCAGACCGCCTCCGCCTTGCTCCCGGCCATGTCGGACATATAACCCGGCAGGAACACCAGCGTGGGCTCCGCACCCGGGTTGAAGCGACAGGCGATACGGCGGCCATCGGGCAGATCGTGGTGGAGATTCATCCCCGACTATTGCCCCAAGAGTGCCGGGCTGAAAACAGCATTGAACCCGCGATGGACTGCGATCTCAATCGAACTCCCACGCCCGTTCGCCATGGCTGGTGATATCGAGACCTTCGCGTTCCTCATCCTCGCTCACCCGCATCGGCAAGAAATACGACACGCCCAGCGCCAGCACCACGCTGGCCAGCGCCGACCAGATCGCCACCACCCCCACGCCGACGAGTTGCGCCAGCAACTGCCTGCCCATCGTCATGCCTGCGGCATAACCGCTGCCGCCCAGTGCCGGTGACATGAAGAAGGCCAGCAACAGCGACCCGGTCATGCCGCCCATGCCGTGGACGGCGAAGACATCGAGCGAATCGTCGATCTTCATCGTCTTCTTCACGAACTGGATCATCGGATAGCAGATCGCGGCGGCGGCCAGGCCGAACAGCACTGCGCCGCCGGGTGAAATGAAGCCTGCCGCCGGGGTCACGGTGGCCAGCCCGGCCACGGCGCCGGTGGCAAAGCCGACGCTGGTCGGCTTGCCGACCGAATAGCGCTCGATCGCCAGCCACAGCATGGCGGCGGCGCAAGCGGCGGTATGGGTATTGATGATCGCGCTTGCCGCGCTGCTGTTGCCCGCCAGGGCCGAGCCGCCGTTGAAGCCGAACCAGCCGACCCACAGCATCGCCGCGCCGGCCATGGTCAGGGCCGGGCTATGCGGCAGCATCAATGTTTTCGGGAAGCCCTGGCGCGGCCCCAGCAGTTTCGCGGCCACCAGTGCCGAAACCGCAGCGGTAGTATGGACGACGATTCCGCCGGCAAAATCTTGCGTGCCGAACCGGCTGGCCAGCCAGCCGCCACCCCAGATCCAGTGGACCACCGGCGCATAGACCACCAGTCCCCACAAAGCGCAAAAGCCGATGACCCACGAAAATCGTGCGCGGTCCACCCAGGCCCCGGCCATCAAGGCAGGGGTGATCGCGGCAAAACACATCTGGAACAGCGCGAAGGCGTTTTCGGGAATGGTCAGCCCGGTGCGGACGCCGCCCAGCCCATGCAGCATCAATGCATTGCCCGCGCCCAGCCAGCCGCTGGTCACGCTGCCAAACGCCAGCGTGTAACCGCACAATATCCAGAGCAGCGAGGCGGCCGCGGCAATCCCGGCCACCTGCACCAGCACCGCCAGGAAGTTCTTGGTCCTGACCAGCCCGCCATAAAACAAGCCCAGCCCTGGCATGCACATCATCAGCACCAGCGCGGCGGAGACCATGACCCAGACCGTATCGGCACCGTTGGCGACGGGATGAGTGCTATTCTGTGCGAGTGCGGCATTGGGCGCTACAAAAGCACAAACGGCGCACGCCGCCAGTCGCCGCATAAGGCGCTCACGCATATGGGTAATCCCCTCCTCTGTCTCGACCCACGGGTCGAGTATTCCTCGGGGCTGGCTGTAGAGGAGAAATTGTGCAGAGCACAAGATGCGGGCCGGTACCGACTTCGAAATTCGCCCTTTAGCTAATTTCGGGTCAGACTCTGTACATGACAAAAAACCCGTTCCCACTTCGTCCCGCGATGTTCTATGGGCGCAACCATGTCCGAGATGTTCACGATCAGCCTGCCCGATGGTTCCTCACGCGCAATGCCGGTGGGATCGACTCCCGCCGATGTCGCCGCCGCGATCGGGCCGGGGTTGGCCAAGGCCGCGCTGGCGGCGCGGGTCGATGGCGAGTTGGTCGATCTGGCGGCGCCGTTTACCCAGGATAGCCAGCTCGCGCTGGTGACGGCGCGCGACGAGGCCGATGCGCTCGATCTGGCGCGGCACGATTACGCGCATGTCCTGGCCGAGGCGGTGCAGGCGCTGTTTCCGGGGACGCAGATCACCTTTGGGCCGTCGACCGACGATGGTTTCTATTATGACTTCGCTCCGCGCGACCGGCCGTTTACCGATGAGGATCTGCCGGCGATCGAGGCAAAGATGCGCGAAATCATCGCCGCCGATAAGCCGCTGCGGCGCGAGGTGGTCAGCCGCGAGGCGTTGATCGCGCGCTGGCGCGAGCAGGGTGAGAGCTTCAAGGCCGAGTGGGCCGCCGAGCTTCCCGAGGGCGAGGAACTCAGCGTCTATTGGTCGGGCAGCGATTGGGCGGATATGTGCCGGGGGCCGCATCTGCCCTCGACCGGCAAGCTCGATCCCGCCGCGTTCAAACTGACGCGGGTGTCGGGCGCTTATTGGCGCGGCGATCAGGCCAACGCGATGCTGAGCCGCGTCTATGGTACGGGTTGGCTCAACAAGAAGCAGCTTGATGCACATCTGCTGCGGCTGGAGGAAGCGGCGAAGCGCGACCATCGCAAGCTCGGGCAGGAGATGGATCTGTTCCATCTCCAGGCCGAAGCGCATGGTAGCGTGTTCTGGCACCCCAAGGGCTATCGCATCTGGCGCGAGCTGGAAGCCTATATGCGCCGCGCGATCGATGCCGGCGGCTATCGCGAGGTCAAGACGCCGCAGATCATGGATGCGCGGCAGTGGGAGCAGTCCGGCCATTGGGGCAAATATCGCGAGAACATGTTCGTCATTCCCGACGAGGTGCCCAATGTCGACGACGAGGGCCCGGTGATCTCGGGCGAGGCCGAGTGGATGGCCTTGAAGCCGATGAATTGCCCGGCGCATGTCCTGATCTTTCGCCAGGGCATCAAGTCGTACCGCGACTTGCCGCTGCGCCTGTATGAGAACGGCTGCTGCCACCGCAACGAACCGCATGGTGCGCTGCATGGGCTGATGCGGGTGCGTCAGTTCACGCAGGACGATGCGCATATCTTCTGCCGCGAGGATCAGATCGTCGAGGAAGTCCGCGCGTTCTGCGCGCTGGCGGATCGGATTTATGGCGATTTTGGCTTCACTTATGCGATCAAGCTGGCGTTGCGGCCCGAGAAACGCATCGGCAGCGACGAATTGTGGGATCTGGCCGAGGACGAATTGCGCAATGCGGTGGCCGCTGCCGGCCTTGCCACGCCCGAATACGGCTGGGAAGAACTGCCGGGTGAAGGCGCATTCTACGCGCCCAAGCTCGAATGGCATTTGACCGACGCCATCGGTCGCACCTGGCAGGTCGGCACGATCCAGTCCGACCGGTTGATGCCCGAGCGGCTCGAGGCGAGCTATATCGGCGAGGACGGCGAGAAGAAACGCCCGGTGATGCTGCACCGCGCGATCTTCGGGTCTTATGAGCGCTTCATCGGCATTTTGATCGAGCATTTCGCCGGCAAGCTGCCGGTGTGGCTGGCGCCGGTGCAGGCGGTGGTCGCCACGATCGTTTCGGATGCCGACGATTATGCGCTGGATGTCGCGGCGCAGCTCAAGGTGGCGGGGATTCGCGGCGAAACCGATCTGCGCAACGAAAAGATCAATTACAAAGTGCGCGAGCACTCGCTGCAGAAAGTGCCGCATCTGCTGGTGGTGGGCAAACGCGAGGCCGAGGAGGGCACCGTCGCCATCCGCACGCTGGGTGAAGCGCAGCAGCGGGTGATGCCGCTGGCCGAGGCGATCGCCATGCTGAAGGCGGAGGCGACTCCGCCCGACCTGCGATAAAGCGCTTTACGAGGCGATGTTGGGCAGGAACGGTCCGGCGACGATCAACGCCATCGCGCAGCTATAGACTATCGCCGCCCGCAGCCAGTCGGCGGGCGAGATGCGGCTCAAATCGGCCGACAGGAAATGCGCGCGGATCATCACGGCATTATAAGCGCCGGCCGGTTACTTAAGCGTTAAGATGCGGGTTAACTCCCCTCCCGCTTGCGAGAGGGGCTGGGGGTGGGCACTTCCGACCGTGCGACATAATGATTCTGCGGCGGGTAATGCCAGTTCT
>JAMFSI010000173.1 GCA_026225215.1 Sphingomonas palustris
CGCCAAAATCAAGGAATTCCGGGGAATCGCAACCCGTTACGACAAAACTGACCAGAGCTTCCGCGCCAATCTCAACCTCGCCGCAACAATCATCGCATGCCGCTAAATGTCCACGGGCCTTAGGCCTCTCGGCGCGGCATCTGGAAAAATTGCGGTCTCATGGCGGAGGGCCTGCGTTTCGCCGACATACTCGCTACGTCGTCTATCACATCGACGATCTCAATGCCTGGTCGCTAGCGACCAGCAGCGTGAAAAATGTCGATGCGTGAGGCCATGGCGCGCTCGATCCGTGGGTTTGGCGAGAGCCTGCGCTCCGTCAGATCCTACCAATCACATCTGCGGCGGCGGGTGTTCCCTATCGGTGCGTTGGTCGTTGGTCTGAGTCTGACCACTATTCTACCTTTGCGCCCGTGGCTGGTGTGGAATGCTTCGGCGAGCGCGCCCATAGGCCTTTACCTCGTCAGCGCGCCACATGAGATAGGCGCTGGAGATATGGTGATTGCCCGCGTCCCCGCTCGTCTTCGGGCTTTGGCGGATGCGCGCCGCTATATTCCAGCCAATGTGCCCTTGGTGAAGCGCGTGGCAGCCGGGCCGGGCGATACCATTTGCGGGGTGGGTGCGGCCATCTTCATCGATGGCCGGTGGGCTGCCTCTCGCAGCTTGGTCGATGCCCGTAGGCGCGCAATGCCGTGGTGGGATGGCTGCACCCGGCTTCGCGGTGGCGAGGTGTTTCTGTTGATGGATAGTCCCGCCTCCTTCGATGGCCGCTATTTCGGGCCGACGGATCGTGACGACATTATCGGCCGGGCGAGGCTGCTGTGGGCGCGTTGAGATTAGCCCTTTGGGGCACCGCCCTGGCTGTCGGTACGCCCGCATCGGCCGATGAGGTAGAGCGTTGGCAGCCGTTGATCGCCGAAGCCTCGGCTCGGACCGGCGTGCCGGCCTCCTGGATCGAACGGGTGATGTCGGTCGAAAGCGGCGGTCGAACCATGCTTCGGGGCCGGTCGATCACCAGCCCGGTCGGCGCCATGGGGCTCATGCAACTCATGCCACGGACTTGGGCGGACATGCGAGCCCGACTCGGTCTTGGTACCGATCCCTACGATCCGCAGGACAACATCCTTGCAGGAACGCTCTATTTGCGACTGATGTACGACCGTTTCGGCTATCCCGGCTTGTTCGGTGCTTACAACGCCGGGCCGGGAGCGTACGGGGCCTGGCTGGCCGGTGCGCGGCGACTTCCCCGCGAAACCGTCGCCTATTTAGGCGCGACGACGGGAGGTTTGTCGGATCCGATCGGGGGCAAGGTGCGGATTGGGGTTAAACTGCCGTCGAGAAACGCGATCTTCTTCGTCGCTGCGCACCCGACGGCAAGGCTCCTATCCCCGATCTTCGTTGCGCTCAGTGGTTCGCCTTCGGGGGTAGGTGGCGAATAGCGCGTTTGGTTGCGCGCCAGGACGAAATAAGGGCCTGAGGCGGAACAAACGAATCACGCCTCTACCGATAGATTCAACCAATAAGCGGGATGCCGCGCCAGATTTGTAGCGGTTATTCCGCCTCAGGCTCTAAGGGCGATAACCGGAACATCGCGGCGCCGGGCGGCGGCTACCAATTCGCCATCACCTGACGCCAGCGGCAGCTGTCGGCGCAGCGCCAATTCAAGATAGGCGGCATCGTAAGGCGTCAGCCCTTCTTCGCGTGACAGGGCCTGAGTCGCACCCCATGCGTGGTGATCGGTTTCACTATCGATGGTGATGGAGAGGTGAGTAAGCCGCTTAATCGACTGATCGACATAGGCCTCGTCGCAGCGTTGCCGCCGCACCGCATTCCTCAGCACATTGGCGATTTCGAGACGCCATAGCGACGGGACGATCGCGCCTTCCGTTACGACACGGCGCAGCACATCAAGCGCCACCGGGGTCTGTTCGTCTTCGAATAACCAGGCGATAGTCATTGACGCATCGAGAACGACACTCACCAGCGCCGGCCTTCCTCGCGCAGCTCACGGATACTCAGCCCGCCGAGCGTGCGATGCTGCGCATTCGCCATGATCTCTTCGGCGGCGATCTCGGCTTTCCGCCGCGCCTCGGCCTTCGCGCCGTGCCGGCGTATATGGATGTCGCCATCCACCGCCGCGATCTCGACGGCCTCGCCGTCGCTGAGCCCCAGCCCGCGCGCAATCTCGATCGGCACGCGGATCGCAAGATTCTTGCCCCATTTACCGACGATGACTTCGGACATGTCTGCCTACTCCAATTGGAATATTCTGACATATTCCTGAGCGAAGGGCAATCGTGATGGAAAATCGACTTCAGCCAGCCGCAGGGGCGGCTGTCGCCGTTTTCTGATCGCGCGGCATTGCCTTTGGCGGCAGAAATCGATCAGCGTAGCAGCGTTATGGTCAGCCCAGCCGCATCGGCGACCTGTTGCCAGGGGCGGTCAGCGGTCAGAACTTCGGCCTGACGCAGCTTTGCTAGTGCAAGGCAGGATCGGTCGCCAAGTGACAGTCCGTGTTTTCGCGTGATGCTGGCAAGCCCGCCCGCGACGACCGCGTGGTCCCGATCGAACGCTACGATCTCAATGCCGGTGTCGGCAAAAAAAGCGTCAATCGCGTCGGTCGGTAAGGCGTTGATCGCGGCATAGGTGTAAACCTCCGCGATATTCACGCTGCATACCATCGCTTCGTCGAGCAGATCGAATACAGCATCGCCCCCGGCCTCGCCCAGAATGGCAGCAAGAATGGCCGATGCATCGATAACAATGCCGCTCAATGTTTGCCGGCCTTTTCCACTTCATCCGCGCGTTCAGCGGCACGATAGTCGAGAAAATCGGCCACGCTTGCCTTGTCCGCAAGCCCGCTGTCACGGGCCAATGCGCGGATACGATCTTTAACATCCTGCATCGTTCGGATCCTGATCATGCCGTCGATAAGCTCGATGCGAACGGGACCGCCACGCTCAAGGCCGACCGCCCGCCGCAGTTCGGCGGGCAGGCTCAACCGGCCCGCTTCGCTGACATGGCCTCGCAGGCTAGGTCCCGGGGACGCCGCGCCGATCTCTATATGTTTGCGCGAAGCTGTCATATCGTTCTCCGTCACTGGCCTACACAAATATTACGCCATAAAATGATATTAAGGCACAAGTCCTATATATGCCATAAATAACGCACACGCCAGAGATGGCCGGCGCGCTCGAGGCGAGTGCTGGCCCTATCGAAGCCCTCGCGCCCTTTGGCGCGATCGCGCTCTACTGCGCTGAACGCCCCCAGGCGACCGCGCAGTCGGGCCGCGCTTTGCGCGTCCCGCCCATTCGGTAACGATCACTGGGCCATGCCGGTGCTGACGCACCGGCTCAATGGACGCCGCGCTTGCGCGCGGCGGCATTATTTGAGCCTTCCCCTCGTCGCGCGGATGGGCGGCGCTCCCTTCTGGGCGTGCCCCGGCGTGCCGCAAGCGGGCCTCACGTCCCGCTCCTCCACTCTGTTTCGGCCCTTGCCACCCTATCGCTGCGCGATGGGGACCCCGGCGGCGGGTGCCGCCCGCCTACTGGGCACGCCCGGCAGGTCGCATCTGCCGCCCACCCCCGCTCCGGGGGAAGCCAATGGGGTTTTGGGGCAGGTTTGGAGGAAGCGATGCGCCCAGCTAACCAAGGTTCCGCGCGGGGAAAGGGTAGGGCCGCCCGGTGCGGCGAACCCCGCGCCCATCTTTATGATGAAGTCACCGCCAAGATTATTGCCGAACTGGAGGCGGGCCGCATCCCATGGGTTCAACCTTGGGGCAGCGGATTGAGCTCCGCCGGTGGAGTTGGCCCCGGCCTGCCGCGCAATGCCCTGACCGCTCGAAACTATTCTGGCGTCAATGTGCTGATCCTGTGGGGCGCGGTCATCGAACATGGCTACCCCTCGCAAAGCTGGCTGACTTTCCGACAAGCGGTGCGACGTGCAAGTCGCATGAAAGGAGTAGTCTCAATGACTTAGAACAGTGTCCAGTTCTATCGCCACTTCCCCTGTGCGATCTGAGTAATCGGATAGTGCAGAGCGGGGATGAAAGCCCAAG
>JAMFSI010000174.1 GCA_026225215.1 Sphingomonas palustris
CGGTCAGGAAAAACGCGCCGATCCCGATGCTGCCATCAAGCAGCTGGCGCCGTGATAGTCTCTTCATGCTCGCCGCGATGGCGACGGCATCGTGTTGTTCTGGTCCTGCCGCATTTAATTACCACGTTGCCGACAATCGATTCGCCTGGAATACACGCCTTTAGTAAATTCGACATGAAAGAAACGCGTCGAAAAATGCTGGCTGTAGAAGTATTTGGCGGCTTCGGCGGCAAGGCTTGCCTTCGGATCACGGCATCGCCGAATCGGCCGCCTGCGCGGCGCGCCGCTGCAACAGCGCGCGTTCGCGGTCATTTCCCGCCAGTTGCGCGGCGGCTTCGAAGGCAGCGCTTGCCTCGGCGTAGCGGCCAAGCTTGTGCAGCAGGTCGCCGCGCACGCTTCCCAACAGGTGATACGCCCTCAGCGCGGGCTCGCCCGCCAGACGCTCCACGATCGCCAGTCCCGCGGCCGGGCCCTCGGCCATGCCGACCGCCACCGCGCGATTGAGTTCGATGATCGGCGAGTTCACCAGCTTGGCGAGTTGGGCATAAAGCGCTGATATGCGCGGCCAGTCGGTGTCGGTGGCGGCCGATGCGCTCGCGTGGCAGGCGACGATCGCCGCCTGTAGCGCGTAGAAGCCGCCGGCGCCGCCAAGCTGGCCGGCCTGGGCCAGCGCCAGCATGCCGCGCCGGATCTGCAACTGATCCCAGCGCGCGCGATTCTGCTCCATCAGCAGGATCGGCTCGCCCGCGCTATCGACGCGCGCGGCGGTGCGCGAGGCGTTCAGCTCCATCAACGCGAGCAGCCCATGGGTTTCGGGCTCGTGCGGCGCGATCGAGGTCAGCACGCGGCCCATGCGCAGCGCCTCGTGGCAGAGCTGCGGGCGCAGCCAGTGCTCGCCGCGCGCCGCCGTATAGCCTTCGTTGAAAATCAGATAGACCACCTCCAGCACCGAGCCCAATCGCTGCGACAGCTCTTCGCCGCGCGGCGTCTCGTAGGCCAGGCCGGATTCCGACAGCGTGCGCTTGGCGCGCACGATACGCTGAGCAACCGTCGCCTCCGGCACCAGGAAAGCGCGCGCGATCTCCTCGGTGGTGAGGCCGCAGATCATCCGAAGCGCCAGCGCCGCGCGGGCCTCCGGCGACAGCAGCGGATGACAGGCCGTGAAGATCAGCCGCAGCAGTTCATCGCCGATGTCGTCGTCGAGCGCGGCATCGAGATCGGGCATCGCCTGCTGCTCCTGCTCCAGATCGCGGGCGACCATGTCGTGCTTGTGCGCCAGCATCTTGCCGCGGCGCAAATGATCGAGCGCCCGGCGCTTGGCGGTCGCCATCAGCCACGCGCCGGGCTTGTCGGGAACGCCGGTCGCGGGCCAATGTTCGAGCGCCGCCACCAGCGCTTCCTGGGTCAGGTCTTCCGCCAGCGGGACATCGCGCAGCATCCGCGACAGGCTGGTGATCAGCCGCGGCTGTTCGTTGCGCCAGACGCCAAGAATGGTGCGATGGATGGTGCGATGGATGTCGGCGGCCATCATCGCCGCCGACGGAGACCGCGAGGTTCCCGCCTCAAGAGGCGACCTTCTCGTCCACATGGCACGCCATTTCCGCACCGGGCTCGGCGAACGAGCGAACCTCGCAGGTGCCTTCCCATTCCGGCATGTGCTGCTTGTGGAGCTGCATGAATTCGACCGCCGACGCCACCGCCTCTTCCTTGTCGCGCAGTTCGAAGATCGCGTAGCCGCCGATCAGTTCCTTGGTTTCCACGAACGGGCCGTCGACGACGCTGAGTTTGCCGTCCGTGATCCGGACCTGCGCCCCCATGGAGACCGGCATCAACCCGCCACTGTCCAGCATCCGGCCGGCCTTGATCTCCCGGTCGGCCAGCTTGTGCATGGCCTCCATCAGTTCCGGCGTCGGATATTGGTTGGGCCGCGGCGCGGTAACGATATACATGAAGCGCATCGAAAAACTCCCTGATTGAGGCGAGCCGCGGCCCCCGGGCACGCGGAACTATCTCGCTATTGGGAACGACGAACGAGCCGAGCGTGGATCGACAGGGCGGGTAGAAAAAATCGTCCCCTGCCGGCCTCCCACCGCTACTGCGGGCAAAAGGCGGGGCAGCCCGAGTCGAACGGTCCCGGCACCGGGACGTCAGGTGGAGAGCCCAAAACGCGCGTCGACTGCCATCGATAGCCACGGCTCAGCATACATTCCTTGAATGCCGGGGTATCGGCAAATGCCCTGATTGCGCCCGTTTGACTATAACAATAATCAAGATCGGCGTTGTGAACCGCATCACTCCGGGGATGCCCGTGCGGCCTGATGAGATCGTAGTAGCGCTCCTGCACGCTGGCGTC
>JAMFSI010000175.1 GCA_026225215.1 Sphingomonas palustris
ACAGTCTGGCGACCGGAATCGATGCGCGCCTGGGTACGGGCGGCGGCTTCCTCGACGCGCATCTTCGGCATGCCGGTCTCGATGGCTTTGGCCATGCCGCCGATGCTCTCAACTTCCTGGATATGTTCCCAGGCACGGGTCGCCAGATCGCGGGTCAGGCGCTCGACATAATAGCTGCCGGCCCACGGGTCGATCACCCGGGTGGTGCCGCTTTCCTGCTGCAGAAACAGCTGCGTGTTGCGGGCGATGCGCGCGGAGAAGTCGGTCGGCAGGGCAAGCGCTTCGTCGAACGCGTTGGTGTGCAGTGACTGGGTGTGGCCCTGGGTCGACGCCATGGCTTCGATGCAGGTCCGCGGAACATTGTTGAAAACGTCCTGCGCGGTCAGGCTCCAGCCGGATGTCTGCGAGTGCGTCCGCAGCGACAGCGATTTCTCGCTCTTCGGATTGAACTCTTCCTTGATCAGCTTCGCCCACAGCATGCGGCCGGCCCGCATCTTGGCGATTTCCATGAAGAAATTCATGCCGATCGCCCAGAAGAACGACAGGCGCGGCGCGAACTGGTCGATCGTCAGCCCGGTGGCGAGCCCGGCGCGGGCATATTCGACGCCGTCGGCCAGGGTGTAGGCGAGTTCCAGATCCGCCGTCGCCCCGGCCTCCTGAAGGTGATAGCCGGAAATCGAGATCGAGTTGAACTTCGGCATGTACTTGGACGTATAGGCGAAAATATCCGAGATGATCCGCATCGATGGCTCGGGCGGATAGATGTAGGTGTTGCGGACCATGAACTCCTTGAGGATGTCGTTCTGGATGGTCCCGTCGAGTGCTTTGCGCGGTACGCCCTGTTCCTCGCCCGCGACGATGAAGAACGCCAGGATCGGGATCACCGCGCCGTTCATCGTCATCGACACCGACATCTGGTCGAGCGGAATCCCGTCGAACAGGATCTTCATGTCCTCGACCGAATCGATGGCCACGCCCGCCTTGCCGACATCGCCGACGACGCGCGGATGGTCCGAATCATAGCCGCGATGGGTGGCGAGATCGAAGGCGACCGACAGGCCTTTTTGCCCGGCAGCGAGATTACGACGGTAAAAGGCGTTCGATTCTTCGGCGGTCGAGAAACCCGCATACTGCCGGATCGTCCACGGGCGCCCGGCATACATGCTGGCGCGCACGCCGCGCGTGAAGGGCGCGAAACCGGGCAGGCCCGGCTCCACGGTCACATCCTCGGCGGTATACAATGGCTTGACCGCGATACCTTCGGGAGTGTGCCAGGTGAGGCCCTTGCCCTTCACCTCCTTCGCCGCTGCTGCCTGCCATTGCTCGATTGTCGGTTTATCGCTCATCGTACCAACCCTGCATGTGCCGTTTCCGGCAATTATTCCCCGCGAAACACTTATTTCCCGCGAAATACTTATTCCCCGCGAAACACCGGCGCCCGCTTGGCCATGAAGGCCGCGATCGCCTCGTCGCAATCCTTGCTGGCGCCGGCAATGCCCTGCCCGACGGCCTCAGTGGTCAAGGCGCTATCGAGATCGCTTTCCAGCCCGGCCAGCAAAGCCTTGCGCATCAAGCCATAAGCCAAAGTCGGCCCATCGGCCAGCTTGCGCGCGAGCGTGGCGGTTTCGGCGGCGAGTTGATCGTCGGGCACTGCCTTGTAGATCATGCCCCAATCCACCGCTTGCGCAGCGCTGATCCGTTCGGCCAGCAGGATCATCTGCATCGCCCGCGCTTTGCCGATCAGCCGCGACAGCACCCAGCTGCCGCCAGCGTCGGGCACCAGCCCGACATTGGCGAAGGCCATCAGGAAAAACGCGCTATCCGCCGCGATCACCAGATCGGCGGCCAGCGCCAGCGGCGCGCCCGCGCCCGCCGCCGCGCCGTTGACCGCAGCGATCACCGGAATATTCAGCGCGTCGATCTTGAGCAGCATCGGATTGACCGATTGCATGAGCCCGTTCTGCAGCACTTGTCCGCGGGTCAGCCCCTCGGGCACCTTGGTTCCAAGATCGCCACCCGAGCAGAAGCCTTTGCCCGCGCCGGTGATCACCAGCACCCGCGCGTCGCCCAGCCGGTCGAGCGCATCCGAAATATCGTCGGCCATCGCCCAGGACAGCGCATTGCGCGTGTCGTTACGGTTCATGGTGATCGTGGCGACGCCATCGGTGACGTCGAACAGGATGTTTTCGTAAGCCATCTCAGCGATGCCCGGCTTTAGGCGTTTCCATGATCTCGGTCAGTTGCCCGCCCATGTCCTTGGGATGCACGAAGATGATCAGCGTGCCATGCGCGCCGATGCGCGGCTCGCCCAGCACCCGTTTGCCCAGGCTTTCGAACCACGCCTTGGCCGCGTGGATATCGGGCACTTCGTAGCAAATATGGTGCTGGCCACCGAGCGGGTTCTTTTCCAGCCATTTGCCCACGGCAGAGTCAGGCGCGGTCGGCTGGAGCAGCTCGATTTGTGTCCCCGCCGTACCGTTCTCGCCCGGCGTATTGACGAAGCAGACGCGCACTTGCTGACTGTCGAGCACGAAGGGCTCGGTGATTTCTGTCGCGCCCAAAATGTCGCGGTAGTGCGCGATGGCAGCATCGAGATCGGGCACGGCGACACCGACGTGGTTGAGGCGGCCAAGTTTCATGGGCGGGGCTCCGCTTTACCGGAGAGGTGGGCCCCCTCCACCGTCCTGTGGACGGTCCCCCTCCCCGTGGCGGGGGGGGTTTTTGGGGTGCGCGGGGCAAAAAAGACCCCGGACGGGGGGGGGGGGCCAAGCGAGCCCGGGGGGGG
>JAMFSI010000176.1 GCA_026225215.1 Sphingomonas palustris
GGCTTTCTTGTGCGGGCACCTTGGAGAAAAAGCGAGCAATCCTGGCCTTCTTCGCTCCTGAATTACCCACCTTCTCTGCCACAGGAGCCTGGCCCCGGGTCAAGCCCGGGGCGACGAAATTTGCTATCTTAACGCATATGCGATCAAGTCCGGGGCGACGTAATTACCAGCGTTACGCTTATGCAAAGCTGGCTTGTTAAGACCAAACCTCAGTAAACTCGCTTCTTCGGCTTGATATAAGTGGCGTCGTCGGTCAGCGTATATTCGTGCACCGGGCGCGAATCGAGCTTCACCGCCCCACCCTGGCCGCCCCAGCCGTCGAACCAGCCAACGGTGTGCTTCATCCAGTTGACGTCGTCGCGGTTGGGGAAATCCTCATGCGCATGGGCACCGCGGCTTTCGTGGCGAGCGTGCGCGCCATGCAGCGTGACCGTCGCCTGGCTGATGAGATTATCCAGTTCCAAGGTTTCGACGAGGTCGGAATTCCAGATCAGCGAACGGTCCGACACCCCGATATCCTGCATCCTGGCATAGGTCTGCGCCAGCTTTTCCTTGCCCTCCGCCATCACCTCGGCGGTGCGGAACACCGCAGCATGGGTGGACATGGTGCGCTGCATGTCGATGCGGATCTGCGCCGTGGGCGAGCTACCCTTGGCGTTGCGGAAGTGATCGAGGCGGGTCAGCGCCAGATCGGCGGCATCCTTAGGCAATTCTTCGTGGCTGGTGTCGGGCTCGATCAGCGCCTTGAGGCGATGGCCGGTGGCGCGGCCGAACACCACGAGATCGATCAACGAGTTCGAGCCGAGGCGATTGGCGCCATGCACCGACACGCAGGCCGCCTCACCCACCGCGAACAAGCCGGGCACGATCGTTTCGGGGTTGCCGTCCGCACCGATCGTCATCACTTCGCCGTGATAATTGGTGGGGATGCCGCCCATATTGTAATGGACGGTCGGCACGACCGGCAGCGGCTGGCGAGTGAGGTCAACGCCGGCGAAGATCTTGCCGCTCTCGGTAATGCCGGGCAGCCGCTCCGCCAGCACCTTGGGATCGATGTGATCGAGATGCAGGTAGATGTGATCCTTGTTCGGACCGACACCGCGCCCTTCGCGGATTTCCAGCGCCATCGAGCGCGAGACGACGTCGCGGCTGGCGAGATCCTTGGCGCTGGGTGCATAGCGCTCCATGAAGCGCTCGCCCTCGGAATTGGTGAGATAGCCACCCTCGCCGCGCGCGCCTTCGGTGATCAGCACGCCGGCGCCGTAAATCCCGGTGGGGTGGAACTGCACGAATTCCATGTCCTGCAGTGGCAGGCCCGCACGCAGCACCATGCCGCCGCCATCGCCGGTGCAGGTATGCGCCGAGGTCGCAGTGAAATAGCTGCGGCCATAGCCGCCAGTCGCCAGCACTACCGCCTTGGCGCGGAAGCGATGGATCGTGCCATCATCCATGCACAGCGCGATCACGCCCCGGCATTTGCCATTTTCCATGATCAGATCGATGGCGAAATATTCGATAAAGAAGTCCGCTGCGTATTTCAGGCTCTGCTGATACAGCGCGTGGAGCATGGCATGGCCGGTGCGGTCAGCGGCGGCGCAAGTGCGCTGCACCGGCGGGCCTTCGCCCATGTTCTGCATGTGGCCACCGAACGGGCGCTGATCGATCGTGCCATTGTCGTTGCGGCTGAACGGCACGCCGGCATGTTCCAGCTCGTAGACCGCCTGCGGCGCCTCACGCACCATATATTCGATGGCGTCTTGGTCGCCCAGCCAATCCGACCCCTTGACGGTGTCGTACATGTGCCAGGTCCAGTGATCGGGCGAATTGTTGCCGAGCGATGCGGCAATGCCGCCCTGCGCCGCGACGGTATGGCTGCGGGTGGGAAACACCTTGGTGATGCAAGCGGTGCGCAGGCCCGCCTCGGCGCTGCCCATGGTGGCGCGCAGCCCCGATCCGCCGGCACCGACCACGACGGTGTCATAGGTGTGATCGATGATCTTGTAGGCAGCGGTGCCCGAAGCGCTGTGCGAAGTCTCTGGCATGTCAGGCGCCCCCAAGCGCAATGCGGATAACCGCGATCAGGCCGAAAGCAACGCTGGCGAAGGCCACCAGGTTCAGCGCGGCGATGCAGGCGAATTTGCTGCCATGCTCGTGGACGTAATCCTCGATCACCACCTGCATGCCCAGCCGGGCATGCCAGAAGGTGCAGACGATCAGCAGGCCAAGAGCGGCAGCCGACAGCGGCCGCGCCGCCCACTCATGGACGGTGGCGTAGTGAAAATTGGGCATCAGCAGCAGCGAGATCACCAGCCAGGTGGTCAGCACGACATTGCCGATGGCGGTGAAGCGCTGCAGCAGCCAATGGTGCGGGCCATGTTTGGCCGAACCTAGCCCGCGAACGCGCCCGATCGAAGTTCCGTCCCCCATGGTCTGTTCCTCAGCGCAGCAGGATCGCGGCCCAGAAGGCCGCGGTCAAAACAAGTCCGATGATCGGGGTCAGCACCGACCAACGAGCGTTAGTCACCAACTCATAGCCGGCGCCGATATCCATCACGAAATGGCGGATGCCCGAAGCGAAATGGTTGAAGAAGCACCAGCTGATCCCAGCCAGCACGACAAGGCCATACCAGCTACCCGCCTGATGGGTGAACGCCGCGTAAGCCTCCGGCCCCGCCGCCAGCGTTCCCAGCCAGCATAGCAACGTCGCCAGCCCCGCAACGGCCAGGCCGTTGCCCGAAACGCGGTGCATGATCGAGGTCAGCATGGCTGGACCCCAGCGCCATATCTCCAGATGTGGCGATAGTGGGCGAGCTTTGGCGGAAGGGCTGGCTTGGGCCATAGACTGGGTTCCCTCTGTTCCAGACAGGACTTCGCAGTCCCCGCCTACCCCTTAGCCAAATCATCGCCCTGTGCAATCGCCCTGTGCGAGTACCGAGCGCTTTTTCGATAAATTAGATCGAGTAAACTCGATGAGGTCAGCAAGCCCCGCTTGGCGTCCCCACTGGCAGCGCTTATGGGGCAGGCATGACCGACACCGCCAGCCAAAGCTGGAAAATTACCATCCTGGGGCCCCGCCCCCAGATCCAGGCCGCGTTGATCGCCCATGAAGATGCATGGGACTGGGACCCCGAAGTGGTGCTCTCAGGCAGCGAACTGGCGGATGACCGGCCCGATGACTGGCGCCTGGAAGCCTATTTCGGTCGCAAGCCGTGCGCGGCGGACCGCAAGGCCATCGCCGCGCTGTTCGTCGGCGAGCCGCCGGTGATGCAGGCGGAGAAACTGCCCGACAGCGATTGGGTGACATTGAGCCAGCAAGGGCTCGAACCGATTCGGGCTGGGCGGTTCTATGTCCATACTCCCGACCACCCGCCGCTGAGCGAACCCGGCGTCACCGATTTCCGCATCGCCGCGAGCCAGGCCTTCGGCACCGGCCAGCATGCTACCACCGCCGGCTGCCTCGAAATGCTGAGCCTGATGAAGGCGCAGGGCATCATCGCGCGCAACATCGCCGACATCGGCACCGGCACCGGGCTGCTCGCCTTTGCCGCGCTGGCGCTGTGGCCGCGCGCGCTGGCCACGGCCAGCGATATCGATGCCGGCTGTATCGACGTGGTGCTGCGTAATTCTGCTGAAAACGGCGTGATGATCGGCGGTGGCTCAGGCCAATTGACCATTCTGCACGCCGCCGGCATGAACCACCCGCTGCTCCAGGCGCGCGCGCCCTATGATCTGCTGATCGCCAATATCCTGGCCGGGCCGCTGATCGAACTCGCCCCGCATTTCGCCGACGCGCTGGTTCCCGGTGGGCAATTGCTGCTCGCAGGCCTGCTCGAAACCCAGGAGGTCGCGGTGCGGCGCGCGTGTCGCCAAGCCGGACTGCGCCTCGCCGCGCGCGCGGTGCGGGGTGACTGGTCGATCCTGTGGTTGAGGAAGCGGCGGTCGTATAGGACTTAGCTCATAAATCCTCCCCGGAACGGGGAGGTGGCCGCGAAGCGGACGGAGGGGTCCCACCCTTCCCCGAGCGCTATGCGTTGAGGCGAGGTGCGCCCCCTCCGTCAGTGCTATGCACTGCCACCTCCCCGTTCCGGGGAGGATTTTAGCTCGCCGCCTTCACGATCTCCGCCCAACCCGCTTCATCGATCACCCGGACGCCGAATTTCTCAGCCTGCTTGAGCTTGCTCCCCGCCCCCGGCCCGGCCACCACCAGATCGGTCTTGGCCGAGACCGAGCCCGCCGCCCGCGCCCCGAGCCGCTCGGCCTGGGCCTTGGCCTCGTCGCGGCTCATCGTTTCGAGCTTGCCGGTGAACACCACAGTCTGGCCGGCCACCGGGCTTGCCAGGGTTTCGACGACATAGGCCGGAGGCTGAACCTCGCTCAGCAGATCATCCCACACCGCGCAATTATGCGGCTCATGGAAGAAATCCCCCAACGCCTCGACCACCGCCGGGCCGACGCCCTCGACCGAGGTCAGTTCGGCCAGCGCCTCGGCCTGTACTTCCGCATCCGCACCCCGCACCCGCTGCGACACCTCGCGCAGCGCTGGCAGCGTGGCAAAGCGCTTCATCAGATCGCGCGCCGTCACCGCGCCGACATGGCGAATACCCAGGCCGAACAGCAGCCGCGCGGCATCGGGAGCGCGCCGCGCCTCGATCGCTGTCAACAGATTGTCCACAGACTTATCCTTCCAGCCCTCACGCCCGACGATATCGTCGCGCCGCGCCTTGAGCCGGAAGATATCGGCGGGACTTTCCAGCCAGCCGAGCCCGAAAAATTCGCCGATGGTCTTTTCGCCCAGCCCCTCGATATCGAGCGCGCCCCGGCTGACGAAATGCCGCAAGCGCTCGGTGCGCTGCGCCGGACAGATCAGCCCACCGGTGCAACGGACATCGACCTCGCCTTCCTCGGCGACCGCTTCGCTGCCACATTCCGGGCAATGATCGGGGAAGACAAAATCCGTCCGCGGCTCCTCTCGGGTGACGTTCTCGACCACTTGCGGAATCACGTCACCGGCACGCTGCAACACCAGCCGATCGCCGACTCTGAGCCCGAGCCGTGCGATCTCGTCGCGGTTATGCAGCGTGACATTGGTCACGGTGACGCCGCCGACCAGCACCGGTTGCAGCCGCCCGACCGGAGTCAGCTTGCCGGTGCGCCCGACCTGGATGGCGATCGCCTCCAGCGTGGTTTCGGCGCGTTCGGCCGGGAATTTATGCGCCAGCGCCCAACGCGGCGCCTTGGCCACGAAGCCCAGCCGGCGCTGCCAGTCGAGGCTGTCGACCTTATAGACCACGCCGTCGATGTCATAAGGCAGATCGGCGCGCTGCGCCTGGATCGCGCGATAATGCGCCAGAATCTCCTCCAGCGAATGACATCGCACCAATTGCGGCGACACCGGCACGCCCCAACTGGCGATCAACTGCATCATCTCGAACTGGCTGGTGGCCGGCACATCGCTTGCCGCGCCCCAACCATGCGCCCAGAACCGCAAAGGCCGACTGGCGGTGACCCTGGCATCCTTCTGCCGCAGCGAGCCGGCTGCTGCATTGCGCGGATTGGCGAAAATCTTGTCTTCACGCTCGGCTTGCGCGGCATTGAGCGCCAGAAAATCCGCTTTACTCATGAACACTTCACCGCGAATCTCGAACAATTCCGGGATCGGCGCGGCATTGCCGTCGCGCACCAGGCTTTGCGGAATATCGGCGATATGCGCCACATTGGGCGTCACATCCTCGCCCACCGAACCATCGCCGCGCGTCGCCGCACGTACCAATTGCCCATGCTCGTAGCGCAGACTGCACGACAGGCCGTCGATCTTGTCCTCAGCCGTCATCACCACCGGCGCATCTTCGGGCAGCGCCAGATAGCGCCGCAGCTTGGCCAGGAATTCGGCGACTTCCTCGTCGGCAAAGGCATTGTCGAGGCTCATCATCCGCACATCATGCGTGACTTTGGCCAGCGGCGAAGCGGCCACTTCATGCCCCACCGCGCGCGATGGGCTGTCGGCTCGCACCAAATGGGGAAACGCCGCTTCCAGCTCGGCATTGCGCCGGACCAGCGCATCATATTCGGGGTCGGTCAGTTCGGGCGCATCTTCGGCATGATAGAGCCGATTGGCGCGCGCGATCGTCTTGGCCAGCCGCATCAGTTCGTTGGCGGCTTCCGCTTCGGAAATGTCTGGCATCACTCCCCCTCCTCTTCAGAGGAGGGGGTTGGGGGGTGGTGGCCTTCTTTTCCTTCTGTCGAACGACCCGTTACCCACCGATCCCCGCGCCCCTCCAGCGTCAGCAGAATCGCTTGCAACACCTCCTCGCGCTGGCCCATCACCTGGCCATTGGTGAAGCGCAGCGTAACAAATCCCGTCCGCTTGCGCATGGCGGTATCGCGCTGCAAATCCCGCTCCCGGTCATGGGTTTCCCCATCGATCTCTATGATCACACCTTTGGCTGGGCAGAAGAAATCGGCGATACGACCGCCGATTGTCGCTTGCCGACGAAACTTGTGCCCGCCCAGTCGGCTGTGGCGCAAGGCGAGCCACAGCTGGTGTTCCGGCTCGGTGGGTGCCCGGCGCATTGCGGCGGCGCGGGATAGCATAACCTCGCGGGTGGACGCCTGGGGCGAGGCACCACCCCCCAACCCCCTCCTCTGAAGAAGAGGGGGAGTGATGCACGGAATTTCCGAAGCGGATGCCGCCAAAGCCCCCTCCTCTTCAGAGGAGGGGGGTGGGGGGTGGTGGCCTTCTGCTTCTGCAAACAAGCCATCCACGCTCACACCCCCTCCAGCAAGCGGTCGGCCTGCGCCCGCGCTTCATCGGTAATCTCCGCGCCCGACAGCATCCGCGCGATTTCCTGGCGTCGCCCGCCGCCATCGAGCCGCGCGACGCCGGTGCGCGTTACCGTGCCCTCGGAGGATTTGGCGATAACGTAATGGGCGGTTCCGCGCGCCGCGACTTGCGGACTATGCGTCACTGCCAGCAATTGCCCCCCACTGGCCAGGCGAGCCAGCCGCTCCCCGATCGCGCTCGCCACCGCGCCGCCGACGCCGCGATCGATCTCGTCGAAAATTACCGTCGCCGCGCCGCCTTCCTCCGCCAGCGCCACTTTCAAGGCCAGGATAAAGCGCGACAGTTCGCCGCCCGAGGCGATCTTGCCCAGCGGCGCAAAATCGGCGCCGGGGTTCGTGGCGATCAGGAATTCGACGGCATCGATCCCAGCCGCCCCCCAGCGCTCCTCGGGCAAGCGCATGATCTGAGTGCGAAAGCGCGCGGCATCGAGCTTCAACGGCGCCAGCTCCGCCGCGACCGCCTTGTCGAGCCGTACCGCCGCCTCGACCCGCATGACCGACAGGCTCTCGGCGCGCGCCCGGTAATCCAGCCCGGCCGAGCGCGCCGTCGCGTCCAGCGCAATCAGCTCGGCCTCGCCGCCTTCGATCGCCTCAAGATCAGCGCGCATCGCCTCCGCCCGCTGCGCCAGCTCATCGACCGTGCAGCCATGCTTGCGCGCCGCCGCCCTAAGCTCGAACAGCCGCGTCTCGATGCGATCGAGCGCCGAGGGATCATGGCTCAAAGCTTCAGCAGCGCGCTCCAGCTTCTCTTCGGCTTCGCTCGCCTCGATCACCGCCCGGTCCAGCGCCGCCAGGGCTTCCGCCAACAAATCATGCTCAGCCGCGATGCGATCGAGCCGCCTTGCCGCCACCCGCATCAACGCCAGCGCCGAGTCCGATCCGGCCCACAAATGCCGCAATTCCGCGAGATCGCCCGAAAGACGCTCGCCCTTCTGCATCGCCGCACGCGCGCCGGCGAGTTCCGCTTCCTCGCCCGGCTCGGGGGCCAATTGGGTCAATTCCTCGATATGAGCCAGCAGGAGGTCGCGGTCCTCGGCAATGCGACTCACTTGCGCGCGCGCGGCGGCCAGTGCTTGTTCCGCCGTGCTCCACACCCGCCATGCCGCTTCGACCCCCGCGGCATCGCCCCGCGCGTAACGATCGAGCAGCGCGCGATGGCCGCGCGGGTTGACGAGGCCGCGATCGTCATGCTGGCCGTGCAATTCCACCAGTGTCGGCGCCAGTTCGCGCAATAGCGCTGCGCCCACCGGCTGGTCATTGACGAAAGCCTTGCTCGCACCATCGGCGCGCAATTGCCGTTTCAGGATGACCGGCTCACCCGGCTCGATCACCACGCCGGCGTCGTCGAGCACGGCGTGAAGCGCGGTCGGCAGCGCGGCGAACTCGAAACTCGCGGTCACGCTCGCCCGATCGGCCCCGGCCCGCAGCAAGCCACTATCGGCCCGCGCGCCCAGCACCAATCCCAGCGCATCGAGCAGGATCGATTTGCCGGCGCCGGTCTCTCCGGTCAACACGCCCAATCCGCCGCCGAACTCCAGGTCGAGCGCTTCGATCAGCACAATATTACGGATGGCGAGACGGGTCAGCATGTTCGCGACCCGTTCTAGTGCATCGCACAAAAAAGTGGGAATCGCTTTTTCCGTGGCAAGCGAAAAACTAGAAAGGCGCCTCGATCGTGATCGCATCGGCCAAGGAAATACGGTCCAGCATTTCGGCCATGTCATCGCGCAGCTTCAGCATCAGCCCGCGCAAGCGGCAATCGGCCTCGGGCAGGCAATTGGTGCAATGCTCGTGAGCATTGCGGCTGGCGCAAGGCGTGAGCGCCAGACTCCCCCGCGTCAGCCGGATGATATCGCCGTAGTGGATATCGACCGGCGGCAGCGCCAGTTCGTACCCACCCTCGCGGCCACGATGCGAGATGATCAGGCCTTCACGCACCATCTCCGACAAGATCACGGTCAGAAACTTGCGTGGAATATTCTGCGCCTCGGCGATGGCATCGAGGCGCACGGGGCCCTGCCGCCAACGGTCGGCCAGATGTTGAAATGCGCGGATAGTGTAACGGGTTTTTTGCGAAAGCACGGCGGCCCCAGGCGCGAGAGATGCTCAAGGATGAGCTGGGCACTTATCGCTCGCCGCGGCTCGCAAAGTCAATTGGCAGAGTAGAAGATAATTCAGTGGCTTGGTGGCCTAGTTCGAAATTAGCTGCGCTAATTTCCGGCGCGGTGCCGGCCCGCGCTTCAATTCGACCACGGCGTATTCCGATCAACCCCTACTCGGCTTTCGCGTCGGGCGCGTGCTTCTCCATCAGCCGATAGGCCTTCTTGTACCACGGGCTGTGCGGATAATTGGCGCCCAGCACGGCGGCGTTCTTTTCCGCTTCTTCGGGAATGCCCAGCGCCAGATTGGTTTCGACCAGACGGAACAACGCCTCCTCGGCGTCTCCCGTGCTCTGGTAATTGGTGATCACGTTGCGAAAGCGAATCTCCGCAGCCAACCATTTACCCGATTTTTCGTAAAAGCGGCCGATGTCCATTTCCTTGCCGGCCAGGTGATCACTCACCAGATCGATCTTGAGCTTGGCATCGGTCGCAAATCGCGTGCCCGGATAGCGCCGCACGACATCGTTGAGTGCGGACAACGCCTGCTGGGTATCCTTTTGATCGCGCGTAACGTCGCTGATCTGGTCGTAATAGCTCAGCGCGATCAGATAATAGGCATAACCGGCATCCCGGTTACCCGGATGGATCGACAGGAAACGCTGTGCCGACTGGATCGATTTCGTATACTCGCGCGCGCTGTAATAGGAAAAAGCGCTCATCAACTCGGCACGGCGGGCCCAGGGCGAATAGGGATGCTGGCGCTCGACCTCGTCGAACAACTCGGCAGCAGCGCGGGAATCGCCCTGATCCAGCTTCGTCTTGGCGGCGATATAGAGCGAATCGACGTCATGCGCGACGTAAGCCGTATCCTTCGGCTTATCGCCCTTGCCGGCGCAACCGGCAGTGATGGCGATGCCAACGGCGGCGGTGGCAAACAGGGCAATCCTGAGCGGCGAAATCGAGGGCATGGTCTGGCGCATGGGTGGCCTATAACCAGCCTGCAGGTGAACGCCAAGTGAAAGGCGTTAAGGGGTTAGGGGAAGCGATAGAGAAGGTGCGAGGGCAACGCCCTCGCGCTCCCCATCATTGTCTCGTGGTGGGCCATCGCCAGGTAGCGTCACCTGTGAGGTGGTTTTGAGGGGGAATATGTTGCGTGCACTCGCAAGACGCTGGGAGTCAGCAGCGGCCCTGTTTCTGCCGTTCAGATTGGAGATCGCTTTCCCGGAAGCGGTCACTTAAGTTGGCGATATGCCAAGATATGAACCTATCGATGTGGGCTTTCCGATCCGAGCGAGCCTGAGTGGCCTTGCTGGTTTTCTCTGGTCAAATAATCAAATGACAGCAGACTTTGTCATTCCGACAGACAGTAAAAAATTACTGCGCATCGAATTTCCTAATCAAAGCATAGTCCGCCTTCTTGGTGAATTTGCTATAAGTACCGAGGAGGACGACGGGCCAAACAGCGGACTTATCCCTGAAAATTTCGCATACCGCGTTTATGATGCAGCATTTTTTCGAATGCAGTCACCGGCGTGGAAGGAATTCGCTCCGTTTCTCGGTCATTATAGATTTTTCACGACTGGCGCTTGTTTAGATATCATTTCTTATGCGCAGCCTACGTTTCGAGTAATAGCCCGCCCCCGATAACTGCCGTTTCGGAATCCACCACCGGTCAGTAATCGCCCCTATAGAGGACGTACAATCTATACCGTCTCCCCGGGCTTGACCCGGGGCCAAGCTTTCAACTTCTCGACCAAGGTTTCGGCACAACAAAAGAAGCTCGGTCCCGGATCAAGTCCGGGACGACGTCTGGAATGAATGTCCGCTCCCCACGACTTTTCAGTCATCCTTATGGCGCGCTTAACAATCGACAAAATCGCTTCGAAGCCTGCGACGCAGCCTCCTCGCGCCACGCCGAACTGTCACACAACGACGACAGGACCGGGGTCTGGGGCCCTTGGCCCCAGAACTTTCCCTATCTTTTGAATGCTATCTTCACCCTTAAGCGAAAGCTTCTTCGCCTTCCAGCTTGGTGCGGTGCATCAGCCGGCCGCTCTGGTGATCGTAAGGCAGCGCCCGGTGCATGGTGCCGGTATTGTCCCAGATCACCATGTCGCCGAGTTGCCATTCGTGGCGATAGACGAATTGCGGCTGCGTCGCCCAATCGCGCAGCCGGATCAGCAGCGCTTCGCTTTCGGGAAAGCTCAGGCCCTCGACTTGCATCGCGGTGGCGCCCAGCACCAGGCTCTTGCGCCCCGAGCGGTGCTTCCACACCAGCGGCAGAGTATTCTGGCCGCGCGCCATCCATTGCTGGAGGCGGGCATAGCTGGGCTCGGGTTCGTGATAGAGCTGGCTGCGCCACATCGCATGCGCCACTTTCAGATGCTCGACTTCGGCCTTTTCAGCCTCGGGGAGTTCATCCCAGGCGGCATAGGTATTGCAGAATTCGGTCTGTCCGGTGCCGGGAGCCGCCAGCGCCTGGCTCGACATGATCGAGGCCAGGATCGGCATTTGCGACATGGTGCCGTCGATATGCCAGAAGAACGCGCCCTTGAGATAGCTGGCGATCGGATTGATCTTTTCGTCCATGGTGATCGGATAGACGGTGTCCTTGCCGTCCTTGCCGCCCTCACCCTCCTCATGCGCGAAAGTGCCGAGCGTATGCGTGAAGGCGATCTGCTCTTCGTCGGTCAAATTGATCTGCGGGAAGGCAACGACCCCGCGCTTCTCCATCAATTCGCGGATTTCGCCCGCGCGCTCGCCGGAGAGCAGCGTGGCCTTGTCGGTGCGGATCGCGCAACCGATGCGGGGCGCAAGTTCGGTGACTTCAAAACGGGTTGCGGTGGTGGCCATTGCCTTATCTCCCACATGTCGCGCAAGCGACTCTCATAGTTGGGCCGCGCCAGCGGCTTACTGTACACTTGTACAGCCTCAGCCGGACGCGGGTCAAGTGATCCGACCTAACTCTTACTCAAACGGCTCTTCACCCTGCAGCTTGGTGCGATGCATCATCCGCCCACAGGAGGGATCGAAGGCTCCGGCGCGTGCATGGTGCCGGTATTGTCCCAGATCACCAGATCGCCCACCGACCATTCGTGGCTATAGCTGAACTGCGGACTGGTCGCCCATTCGCGCAGACCGTGGCCAGTAAATGCGCCCGGAAAGTTCAGTCCTGGGCGGTAGCAGGAGGCTGCTCCCGATCGTCCACCAGCTGCTCCAGCCAGCTTTCCACCCAGCGCCGTGCATCGGCGTGGCCGGCGGTGATGCCCAGCGCCCCTTCGGTCACCAGCAGCCGGCCAATTCCGGCCAGAATCACTGACAGTCCGGCAGCAGACAGCGTCGGATCGCGCGCCAGCTTTGCGCTCAGCGCCTGCTCGATCGCTGCAACCTGGCGCTCGCGCATCTCGTCCGAATGACGTTTGATCTCTACCCGGATCGACTCGCGGTGATTGGCGAGCGCCATGGTTTCCAGCGCCAGGGCGTTGCGATCGAAATTGGTGGTCAACTGCCACAGCGCCTGCAGCGGCTCGGCCGAGGTGAGCGCGCGGTCGAGCCATTCGTCGTGTTCGCCCTGCCCTTTGCGCGACATCGCCAGCAGCAGATCTTCGGTGGTCGGAAAGTAATAATGCACCAGGCTGGGTTTCAATCCGGCCCGCGCCGCCACGCGCCGGGTGCTGGCGGCGCCATAGCCTTCTTCGATGAAGATCGCCTCAGCCGCCTCGATGATCAATGCGCGCGTCGCCGAACTTTCCGTGCCAATCCTGCGCGCCGCTATCGCCATGTCCCCCGATCCACCCAATATCGCCTAGCGGGCAATATAAGCGCATTGCACGAAAGATCACAACTATGGGGAAAATAGCTTGATTTGAAATTCGCCAAGAGGCGAATTTAAGCGCGGCGCCGGCCCTCTCCCCCGGCCCAACCACCCACAGGGTACCTTAACTGGGTGGCGGGGCCGGGGGAGAGGGCCGGCACCGCGCTCCGAATTCCGGGAACCGGAGCCGCAGGCCAGCGCAGCTAATTCCGAAGCAAACCCTCAATTTATCGCATTCCAGATCGGCAGAACCCCATCGCGGCGCAAGATGCGCTGCTGCTCCCTGGTGAAGCGCTGGATGATCCGCTCCAGACTTTCGCCGGGCTTCACCGAATTCTTGAACACGCGCGGGGCGATGAAGGCCCCGGTCAGCAGCAGCAGGCAATAGACTTCGACATCGCATTCCCCATCACCCGCCGCGTTCAAAGTGCCGTCAGGGGCGCTGTTGGCTGCGGCATCCGCAGGCGCCTTGGCAAAGGCCTCTCCCAGCCGCGCCACCAAGGTATCCCATTGCGGAAAGCGCTCGCGGATGTCGCCAGTGGCAATGAAATCGTCGATCCACAGCTTGATGATTTCCGGATTGCGCAGGACAAAGCTGGTGATGTGGTCGATCCGCGCGGCGCTGGCCATGCCGAGACTGACGCCCTTGGCGAGTTCTGCGGACGACCATTGCCGCACCGCCGCGATCAGCGCTTCCCGACTGTCGAAATGGTAATAGACAGTCGAACGGTTGATCCGGGTCGCCCGGGCCAGCGCCGAAACCGATACCGCATCGGCGCCGGATTCGGAAATAAGCTCCACGGCCTTTCCGATCAAAACCCGATGCGTATCATCATAATTCCGATTACGGCGTTTTGGCAGGTTTCCATCAGGTTCAGTCATATTCATCCTGGCGATAGCAGGCCGCGCAGGGACAAAACCCAATATGAATACTGAAGCTACGACCCTTCAGTCAAAATATTACCATTCTTTTTCAATGCGTCGAGCGCTCAGTTTATTTTGCAACACTTTGTTGGAAATACTCTCGCATCGCACCAAGAAATGCGGGACCGTTCTTGGCATTAAGCGACGCGACAACAAAAACTTATATCGGAGTTTGATGAAATCAACTTACCTAACTTAAGTTAAGTCAATACAGTTCGGGAGCGCTCGATCCGTTAACATTTCCCCGGTGCGATGGCAGCACGCATCGCACCGCGGTCATCCCGCCTGCCGTAAACCTGCCGACAGCAAACCCGCATGCACCAGCGCCGCATCCACGGCATCGCGCGCCGCCTGGTTGCAAGACACGAGCGGCAGACGCAGTTCTTCCACGAACCAGTCCTGCGTGCGCGCCAGCGCATATTTGAGCGGGCCCGGCGAGGCATCCTCGAACATCGCATAATGGAGCGGATAGAGCCGGTCGTTCAATTCGCGAGCCAGCCGCAAATCGCCCGAAGCGCAGGCCGCCTGGAAATCCGCGCAGAGCCGAGGGGCGACATTGGCGGTCACCGAGATGCAGCCGACCCCGCCTGCGGCATTGAACGGCAGCGCCAATTCGTCATCGCCGGAGAGTTGGGCGAAGGGGCTGGAAATGCCCATGCGGTGATCGGTGACCCGGCTGAGATCGCCGCTGGCATCCTTGATTCCCACGAAAACCTGGGGAAAGCGCCGCGCCAATTCGCAGACGGTCTCGGGCTGGAGATCGGTGACGGTGCGCGCGGGCACATTGTACAGCACGATCGGCAAATCGCCGTGCTCGGCGAGATAGGAGAAATGCGCCAGCAGCCCCTCCTGGCTCGGCCGGTTGTAATAGGGCGCCACCACCAGCGCGGCCTGCGCCCCGCACTTCTTGGAAAAACGCATATGCAGCAGCGAATTCATCGTATCGTTGCTACCGCAGCCGGAGATCACCGGCACGCGACCCGCCGCCTGTTCGATACAGACCTCGATCACCCGGTGATGTTCGGCGTTCGACAGCGTCGAATTCTCACCGGTCGTGCCGCAGGGCACCAGCGCCGAGGAGCCATTATCGATTTGCCAGTCGACTAACCGGCGAAAGGCGCGTTCATCGAACGCTCCGTCGCGGAAAGGGGTCACCAAGGCCGGGATGGAACCGGAAAACATGGACTTTATCCTCTTATCTGCCCCATGGGCGTCATGCTGGATTCGGCCCGGACAACCCGCGACCTGAAGCATAGCTGCGTTACCGCCTGATAAGGAGCCATTGCCCGTGATGTCCAGCATCCATCGCAGATCGGCAGCACTGCTCCTCTTGACGATGGTCTGTCTGTCGGTCCCGGCGCAGTGTCAGGATGGCAGCGAGTGGGATCGCGCCCGCGCGCAACTGGTGGCCAGCCAGCCGACCGGCATGGCCCAGGCGATCAGTCGCTGGCAGATGCTCTCGGCATCGGATTCCTACGATTTTTCGACTTACGCCGGCTTTCTGCTCGCCTATCCCGGCTTTCCGGATGAGCCTAAATTGCGGACTGCCGCAGAAAAGGCGCTGGCAAACGGCGGCGCCGATCCGGCGCGAATCATTGCCTTCTTCGATCGTTTCCCCCCTCTCACGAATCCTGGCCGAGCCCAATATGCGCTGGCGCTGGCAACGCTGGGACGGCCGGAAGCGGCTGGCATCGCGCATGCGGCGTGGCGCGGTGGCAGCATGTCCGACAGCGCCGAAGCGTCGATCCTGCAGAATTACGGCGCGCGCTTCACCACCGCCGATTACGACGCCCGCATCGACGCGCTGCTGTGGGACGGCAATGTCATCCAGGCCAGCCGTGCCCTCGGTCGCACCTCCTCGCAGGTGCGTCTCAACGCCCAGGCGCGGCTGGCGATATTGGGAAGCAGTGGCTCGACGGGGGATGCCTACGGCGAGGTTGCCGGTGCCGATGGCAGCATCGTCCGGGGCGGCACGGTCCCCGGTGAAGACGGCAGTATCGTCAGAGGCGGCGTGAGCTCCAGTGGCGGGGGCTCCAGTGGCTGGGGCTCGGGTGGAATGAACTCGGGCGGCATGGCCCCCGGTGGCTATGGTCCCGGCGGTTATGGCTCCGGTGGTTACGGCCCTGGCGGCTATGCCCCAAGCAGCTTCAGCAGCAGCGGCCAACTCGACGATCCCGGCTACGTCTTCACCCGCGCCCGCCAGTTGTGGCAATCCCGGCAGACCGAAAGCGCCGCAAGCCTGCTCGGCACGCACCCCTCCTTCACCGCGCGCCCGCTCGACCAGCGCAAATGGATCGCGCTGCTGCTCGCGGTGGCGCGCGGCGCTAGTCCCGATAGCGCCGTTCGCGTCGCCGAACGCGTCGATGACAGCTTCGCGCCCGGCACCGACGTCTCGCAACTCAGCTTCCCGGTTCGCGACGATTATACCTCGCTGACCTGGCTGGGCGGAACGCAGGCGCTGTGGGTGCTGCATAATCCCGAACGCGCCGCGGCGCTGTTCTATCGCTACGGCTCGGCGGGTCGCACCCCGCAAACCCGCGCCAAGGGCTTTTACTGGGCCGGGCGGGCGCTGGCGCGCGTCGGGCAAAGCGAGAAGGCGCGGCGCTACTTCACCGCCGCAGCGGCTTTTCCGGACCAGTTCTACGGCATGCTGGCGCTCGAACGGCTGGGCCAGCCGCTGCCGAGCCTGCTCGATCCGCCGCACCCCAGCCCCACACCCGCCGAGCGCACAAACTTCTATAATCGCCCGATCACCCAGGCGGTGCGCGAAGTCGCGCGTGAAGGCGATTGGCAGACGACGATCCGCTTCTTCCGCGAGATCAGCGCTCAGGCAACGACCGAGACGGGCCCGGCGCTGGTGGCGGAACTCGCCCGCTCGCTCGGTCGCCGCGATCTTGGCGTGGTGCTGGGGCAATCGGCCGGCAATGATGGCACCTCCAGCTTTCGCGACGTTTCGTTTCCGCTTATGCCGGTGCCACCTGGCAGCGACTGGACGATGGTCCACGCCATCACTCGCCAGGAAAGCCAGTTTTCGCAGAATGCGGTCAGCCGCACTAATGCGCGCGGCTTGATGCAATTGATGCCAGGCACCGCCTCGGACCAGTCGGCCAAGCTCGGCATCCCCTATAATTATGCCGGGCTGACCACCAATCCGAGCTACAATATCGAACTGGGTGACGCGGTGTTTTCGCATCTGATGACGATTTATAACGGCTGCTATCCGCTGGCCATCGCCGCGTATAATTCGGGCCCCGGCAATGTGAACAAATGGCTGCGCGATATCGGCGACCCGCGCCAGAGCGACAACTGGGTGGACTGGATCGAGCACATTCCCTTCACCGAAACTCGCGGCTACGTCCAGCATGTCATCGAAAACGCCGTGGTTTACGAAGCGCTATACCCGGCGCACGCTCGCTATCGCGGCGCTTATCCGGCGAGCCATTTTCTGACCAAGCGCACCCCCGGCTGAGGACGAGCTAAACGCTCATCTCCCTCAGCGGTTGGCCAACAGCCAGATCAGCAATCCAACCACGATCACCGCAATCACCAGCCACGGCCAGTTTCGCCGCGAACCCTCTGGGGTGGCCGCTACCGGCCGACCCGTGATGGCCTGCTCCAGCTTTGCCTCGCGCGCGCCGACGATATCTCCCACTTCGATCGCCGCATCCGCTGCCCCGGAGATCGGCGCACCGGCGATGAAGGCCGCTGCCTCGCCGGCCGCAGCCAGCGCCGCGTGTCCCGCCGAGCCGGACGCCGAACTGGGCGTCGAACTGGGCAGGGGCCCTGCCGCCGCAGGATCATCGGCGGGAAAATCGCCCGGACTATCCCCGGTTCCGTCTGCTGGCATATCCTGCTCCTAAAAATTGGATCAATAGGCCGACCCCACGGCTGCGATGCGCGGCGCCGGGGCAATATGCAACATATAGTCGATGAGTGCGATCCCGGTTCCGGTCGGGCAGGAATTGCATCGAGATGCCCATAAAATTCGCAGCTTCATGAAGCTCGGCGTTGCCTTTGCCCCGGCAACGCCGCTAGCTGGCGACCCGGCAATGCGCCGACGGAGGCACACGTGGCAAGTCAATCGCACCTTTTCTACATGGCGATACTATTTGTCGCCGCGCTTTGGGCCGGAGCCCAGAACCAACTGGCCGGCGGCGGGTCGTTCATCACCCTGCCCGCGCTGATGCTGACCGGCATGAATGCCCGCGCCGCCAATATCACCTCCACCGTGGCGCTGTTTCCCGGCCAGATGACCGGCGGCTGGATGGGCCGCAAGCTGGCCAGCGGTACCGAGAAATTATCCTTCCGGACACTCGTCATCCTCAGCCTGACGGGCGGTGCGATCGGCGCGTTGCTGTTGCTGGCGACGCCGTCCTCGGTGTTTGCGCATATGGTGCCCTGGCTGGTGCTGTTTGCCACCAGCGCCTTTGCCTGGGGCAGCTTCGGCCGCAAACCGCAAGCGACCCAGACCTCGCTGAGCCCCGCTGCGGCCGGCGCGATCCAGTTCGGCATTGCCATTTACGGCGGCTATTTCGGCGGCGGCATCGGCTTTCTGATGCTGGCCGCGCTGACCCTCAGCCGCGTGCCCGTCCGCGCCGCCAGCGCCACCAAGAATGTGCTGGCCGGGGTGATGAACCTAACGGCGGTGGCGATCTTCCTGTTCTCGGGCGAAGTGCACTGGATCGCGGCAGCCGTCGCCTGCGTCGGCGCCGTGATCGGCAGCTTTATCGGCGCTCGGATGGTGAGCCGGATCAACGAGAAGGTGCTGCGCTTCGTGGTGGTCGTGATCGGCATTCTGCTGACCATCGGCCTGTTCCTGCGCGCGTCTTAATCTCTGATCCGAAACTTCGTTTCGGAAAGTCTGTGCCGTCCCGCTCCTCCCGAATTCGTGCGAGGATAATTGGGCCTCATGGTATGCTTCTGGCCCGCCCCCACACCGGCCATAACCGGGGACATACAGGAGCCAATCATGGCCAAATCACAAAAAAAGAGCAACCGCGAGATCCGCAAGCCCAAGGCGACGATCGCCAAACCGGCAGCCGGGCTCGCAGCCAAGACCGAACATCCAGTCAATAGCTTGATGCAAAAGGCGAAAGCCAAGACCTGACCGCCAAGATCTGATCAATTGAACCTACGGCGCATATTGCGCTAAGCCGCGCCCGATGACATCCGATGGACCACCGATCACACCCGCCGGCCTTGCCGCATTGCGGGCGCGCTACGATCATTTGCTGGGTACCGAACGCCCGGCGATCGTCGAGGTCGTCAGCTGGGCCGCCGGCAATGGCGACCGCAGCGAGAATGGCGATTACCTTTATGGCCGCAAGCGCATGCGCGAAATCGACCGCGAACTGGCGCATCTCGCGCGCCGGATGAAGGCGCTGCGACCGATCGATCCCGCCGCCCAGACCGACCGTCGAAGAGTGTGGTTCGGCGCCACTGTCACCATCGCCGACGAAGATGACAATCACCGCAGCCTGACGCTAGTCGGCGATGACGAGCAGGATGCCGGCGCCGGGCTGATCGGCTGGAGCGCGCCGATCGCTCGGGCATTGCGCGGTGCAAGCTTGGGCGATTTGCGCCGCGTGACCTTGCCCGGTGGCGAGAAGGAATGGGAAGTGGTGGCCGTGCGCTACCCGGAAGGCTAAGAGTCTGTTTGAAAATTCGCTCGAAGAGCGAATTTTGATACGGCACCGAATTTCCAAACGGCATCTAAGCCTTTCCTCACCGAACGGATTTTGCGATGATCCGCGCAAAAGGCCCAAACCACCCCGTCCGTCCTGAGCTTGTCGAAGGACTGCTTTTCTTTTCAAACGCTTGCCAGGAAGAAGGACAATGGTTGACCTGCGGTCCCCTTCGGGACGACAAGCTCAGCATAGGTGGAAAGGGATTTGCCAGGCAATTTTGGTGTTGGCCGCAATGTTACCGCTGGCTACACCGGCCCTCGCTCGCGACAGCCTCGGCATGTTCGACCATTGGGGGGCATTCCGGGATCCCGCCGTGCCGCGCTGCTATGCCATCGCCCGCGCCGAGCCCGGCCGGCGTGGCGGCGCATGGCAGGCCTATGCCGATGTCGGCAACTGGCCCCGGCGCGGCCTGCGCGGCGACGTGCATTTTCGCATGTCGCACCGCGTGGCGCCGAGCGCGCCGATCATGCTGTCGGTCGGCGGTCAGCATATCCCGCTGGTCGGCGGTGGCACTGACGCCTGGGTCGCCGATCCGCGCATGAACGCCGCCATAGTCGCGGCGATGCGTTTCAATCCGACAATGACCCTAGTGGCGCGTGACAGCCAGAACCGGCGCTTCGCCGACACCTGGCAACTCGCCGGCGCCGCGTCCGCCATGGATTCCGCCGCCGTTGGTTGCGCCGAGATACATTAATGCCGACACCCGAGCCAGCTTAGCTGGCATTTTTCGCCATGCTGCGCTATATGGTGCCGCTTCATGACCAGCAGCACCCTCATGGCGATCCCGGGCCTCATCGATCCGGTGCCCACCCCTCGCCCCGCCGTCACCAGCGACATCACCCCGCGCAGCGATGGTCGCATCGATCTGCTGGGCCTGCCGCGCCCACGCATCGCTGAGCTTCTCGCCGAGGCTGGGCTCGACGCCAAAGCCGCCAAGCTGCGCGCCAAGCAATTGTTTCACTGGCTCTATCATCGCGGCGTTATCGACTTCGACGCGATGACCGATATCGCCAAGACCATGCGCCCGTGGTTGGCCGAGCGCTTCGCCATCGGCCGTCCCGAAATCGTGCTCGCGCAGGTTTCGGAAGACGCCACCCGCAAATGGCTGCTGCGCACCGGCGACGACCACGAATACGAGATGGTGTTCATACCCGACGCCGATCGCGGCACGCTTTGCGTATCGAGCCAGGTCGGCTGCACGCTCAATTGTCGCTTCTGCCACACCGGCACCATGCGGCTGGTGCGCAATCTGACGCCGGGCGAGATCGTCGGCCAGGTGATGCTGGCGCGCGATGCGCTGGGCGAATGGCCCAAGGGCGTCATGGCCGATCTCGACGAAGAAGAGGATGAAGGCTCGTACAGCGCCGATGGCCGCCTGCTCACCAATATCGTGATGATGGGCATGGGCGAGCCGCTCTATAATTTCGACAATGTCCGCGATGCGCTGAAACTGGTGATGGACGGCGACGGCCTCGCTCTGTCCAAGCGCCGCATTACCCTCTCGACCAGCGGCGTCGTGCCGATGATGGCCCGCTGCGGCGAGGAAATCGGCGTCAATCTCGCGGTCTCGCTCCACGCCGTATCCAAGGAAGTGCGCGACGAAATCGTGCCGATCAACCGCAAGTTCGGGCTCGAAGAACTACTCCAGGCCTGCGCCGATTACCCCGGCGCCTCCAACGCCCGGCGCATCACCTTCGAATACGTCATGCTCAAGGACAAGAACGACAGCGACGAAGATGCGCGCACGCTGGTCCGCCTGCTCAAGCAGTACCGGCTACCCGCCAAGGTCAACCTCATCCCCTTCAACCCCTGGCCCGGCGCCACTTACGAATGCTCCACCCCCGAGCGCATCCGCGCCTTCTCGGAGATCGTCTTTGCCAGCGGCATCAGCGCTCCGATCCGGACCCCGCGCGGCCGCGACATCGACGCCGCCTGCGGCCAGCTGAAGACCGCCGCGCAGAAGATGAGCCGGGCGGAACTGGATCGCCTGGCGGAAGAGAAGCAGATGGCTTTGGGGTGAGGAGTTGAGGCGCGCTCGCGCGCTTAATTTTTTAGTTCCGCAGCGCCAGCTTAGTCATCGATATATCTGTAGCTCATCTCGATCTTTGTCGCGGGAGCGTTGCTGGAAAGGCTCCACGGGGTGTAATCTCTGGCAGGGTCGAGGTTGCTGGGAAGCGGCCAGACTTGAGCGGCTAAACCGGGCAGCGACAAGCGCACCACCCTGCCGCTTGTTTTGTCGCTCTGTGGAGCGAAGGCGAAAATTACGGGCAGGTTTCCGTAAGTTCGCTGACGATAAATGGGTGGGTTGGAAGCACCCGACCGCAGACAGGCCGTTGTTCATAATCACCCATCCCGTTGATAACGGAGCAGCCTCAGCCGGGAATGGACAAATGACTGCTTTTTTGGCGAGCAGCCGGTCGCTGGTCGATGAGTGCTATTCGCTGGCTCTCGGCACCAACTCAGCGCGCCTCGCCACCGTGACCGTCTTGCCCGCCACCCAAACCACACCGTCATCGGCCTGCACGCAGACCACGCGTCCGTCCGCGCCGACCTTGCGGCCTTGGGCGGCGACATAGCGCCCCTTCACCAGCCCCGCGCCGAACAGATATTGCGCCGCTGCCGCGTTCAGGCTGCCAGTGACTGGGTCTTCGACCAGCACACCGTGGCCATCGACGAAAAACGCACGCAATTCGAAGTCGGCGTCGTTGCCGGGTGCGCAGGCCGCGATCAGGCCGATGTCGGTCCCGGGGGGAGCGCGCGGCTGGGGCTCCGCGGCCAGCACCTCCTCGACTGACCGCAGCCGCAGCAGTTTCCAGCCGGGGCCGTTGTCGGCGTGAACCGCTTCCACGATCGCATCTTCAGGCACCTGACAAAGCTGCGCCGCCGCCGCGCGCTCCTCGACGGATAGCGGGCCAGCCTGCCGCGTCGGTGGCGCGCGGAACGCCAGCATGCCCTCGATCCGCCGGATTTCGACGAGCCCGCCGCCGCATTCCTGCACCACCACGCCATCGCGCACAGGCACTCCGCCCGACGCGAGCCAGGTATGGCAAGTGCCCAGAGTCGGATGCCCGGCAAAGGGCAGTTCCCGCCCTGGGCAAAAGATGCGCAGACGATAGTCGGCGCCGTTAGTGATGGGCGGCAACAGGAAAGTGGTTTCGGAAAAGCCCAGCCAGTCGGTCAACGCCTGCATCGCGGAGGTGTCGAGCACCTCCCCGCCATGCACCACCGCCAACGGATTGCCGCGCAGCGCCTGCGAGCCGAACACATCGACGATATCCAGCTTCATACCCATCCTGGCAGATCCTTTCCCATGATGCAGGGCATTGTACCAAGGTGCGATGGCTGTAACCAACCCCGGACGGGAAGGGTTTCGGTCCGTTCGCTGCTAATGCCAGTCGCCGCCCAGCGCCTGATACAGCGCGGCGGTATCGGCAAAGCGCCCGGCCTCCGCCTGGACCAGCATTTGATCGGCTTGGCGCAGCGCCTGCTCGGCGGTGAGGACATTGACGAAGGCCACTTGCCCGCGCGCGTATTGACGCTGGCTCACCGCCAAGCTCGCCTCCGCGCTATGGCTGGCGGCCTGCGCAGCGGCCAGGGCATCGGCATCGAGCTGCAGCGCGTGCAGCGTATCGGCGACATTCTGGAAGGCGGTGAGCACCGCTGAGCGATATTGCGCCTGCGCTTGCTGAAGCGCGGCCTGAGCGGCGCGCTGTTTGTGAAGCAGAGTGCCACCCTGGAAAATCGGCTGAGTGACGCCCGCGCCGATCGACCAGAAGCTATTGGACGATGCCAGCAAGGTCGACCAGCCGCCGGACAAGCCACCGGCGGCAGCGCTGAGGGTAATATTCGGCAAGCGCGCGGCAATCGCCACGCCCACCGCGGCGCTGGCGGCATGGAGGTTTTCCTCGGCGGCGCGGATGTCGGGACGCTGGCGCACCAGTTCGGCCGGCAAGCTTAGCGGCAGTTCGCCGGGCAGATTCAGCGTGGCGAGATCCACACCCTCGACCACACCATCCGCCGGCGAGCGTCCGGTGAGATAAGCGAGCAAATCCTGCTGCTGGGCCAGCGACTTCTGCAACGGTGGCAAGGCGGCACGCGCCTGCGCCAACGCGGCATCCTGGGTGAGCACATCGGCGCCGGCAATCTCGCCGAGCCGCAGCTGGCGGTGAAGGATATCGAGCGTCCGCGTCTCGATGTCGATGATGCGCTGCTGCGCCGCGACTTGCCCGCGCAGCGACGCCTCCTGGAACGCGGCGGCGGCGACATTGTCGATCAGCGTGATCCGCGCCGCCTCGGTCTGAAACCGTTGGGCGTCGTATTGCGCGCGCACCTGCTCCACTTGCCGACGATTGCCGCCGAACAGATCGATCGTATAGCCAACGCTCACTTGCGCGGTTTGCAAGCTGTATACCGACGCCGGGCCACTCGTAACCGGCGACAGATATTGCGAGCTGCGGTTGCGGCTGGTGTTTGCGCTGGCGTCGATCTGCGGGAACAACACGCCGCGCTGAGCCAGCCAGGTTTCGCGCGCCACTTTGACCGCCGCCTGCGCCGCGGCAAGATCGCTATTGGCGGCCAAGGCGCGGTCGATCAGCGCATCGAGCGCAGGCGAATTAAACTGCCTCCACCAGTTTGCCGCGAGTTTGCCGCCGGGAACCAGGGTTTGCGCGTTTCCGGCGATAGCGGTACCTGCGGCCCCGGTGCCGTTGATCGGCTGCGGGGTGTAAGCAGTCTCGCTCGGGGCGGCGGGGGTATGGAAATTAGGCCCGACCGCGCAAGCCGACAATGCCACGCACATCAGCGCAACCCCGGAGCGCAGCGCCAGCCTCGGCCCGCTCATATCGCCACCTCCGGCGGCGGTGGGCCCGGCTCTTCCAACCGGCCACCCGAAGGCCGCTGCGAGAACATCTCGATCATCACCGGCAGCACGATCAGGATCAGGATCGGCGCCAGCAGGATGCCGCCGACGACCACCAGCGCCAGCGGTTTTTGCACCTGACTGCCGATCCCGGTCGATGCTGCCGCCGGGCGCAGGCCGACGCAAGCGGCAACGCAGGTCATCATCACCGGGCGGAACTGCGTGCGGGCAGCGTGCAGCACCGCCTCGCCCCGCTCCATCCCCGTCGCCAGCATCTGGTTGTAATAGGACAGCACGAGAATGCCGCCCATCACCGAGATGCCGAACAGGCCAATGAAGCCGATGGCGGCCGAGACCGAAAACGCCGTGCCGGTGAACCACAGCGCGAAGATGCCGCCGATCAACGCCATCGGCATCACGCTGGCGGCGAGCAGCGTGTCGCGCATCGAGCCGAAATTGATGAACAACAGCACGCCGATCGCGAGGAAGCTGATCGGCACGACGATTTCGAGCCGGGTCAGCGCATCCTGCAGCTCGCCGAACTCGCCCACCCATTCCATGCGCGCGCCCGGCGGCAGCGTTACTTGCCGATCGATCTTCGATTGGGCTTCGAGGATGGCGCTGCCGAGATCGCGGCCACGCACGGCGAAGCCGATCGGAATATAGCGCGACTGGTTTTCGCGGTAGATGAACGAATAGCCCGAGACGAGCCGGACATCGGCGACCGTGCTCAGCGGAATTTGGCTGGTACCGCCGCTCGCGTTCGTCACCGCCACGGGAATATTGCGGATCGCATCGATGCTTTGCCGATATTGCGGCGCCAGACGGATGACGATCGGGAAATTGCGGTCGCTGCCATATTCATAGAGATTGCCCGCCGCCTGCCCGCCGATCGCGGCTTGCACCACGGCATTCACGTCGCCGGGGGCGAGGCCGTAATGCGCGGCCTCGTCGCGATCGATCTTGATATTGATCGTCGGCTGACCGAGCGCGTCGAACACCGACAGATCGGTGATGCCGCGAATGCCGGCCATGATCCCCTTGATCTGGTAAGCCGCCTTTTCCACGGCCACGAGATCATCGCCATAGAGCTTGACCGAATTCTGGCCTTTCACCCCGCTGGCGGCTTCCTCGACGTTATCCTCGATGTTTTGCGAGAATTCGAAAGCCACGCCGGGGAACGGCGCGGATAGCTTATCGCTGACCTCTTTGGTGAGCTTGTCCTTGGTCATGCCCGAGGGCCACTGCTCGGTGGGCTTGAGCGGCACATAAAATTCGGCATTGAAAAAGCCGGTGGTGTCGGTGCCGTCGTCGGGCCGGCCGAGCTGGCTGACCACGGTCTGCGCCTCGGGGTATTTCATCAGGATATGGCGCATGCGATTGGTGTAGCCCTGCGCCTCCTCCAGACTGATCGACGGCGGCATCGTCGCGCGAATCCAGAAGTTGCCTTCTTCCAGCTTGGGCAGAAATTCGAGACCCAGGCTGTTCACCGCGATCAGCGCCGCCAATAACAAGCCCGCCATCGCCCCCAGCGCGACGATGCGGTTGGCCAGCGCAAAACGGATCGCCGGATCGTAAAGGCGGCGCATGAAACGGACGATCAGGGTCTCCTTTTCTTCCTCCCGATTCTTCAGCAGCACCGCGCTCAGCACCGGGGCGATCGTGAAAGTGGCGATCAGTCCGCCGAGAATGGCATAGGCATAAGTCCGCGCCATCGGCCCGAAGATATGGCCCTCCACCCCCGTCAGGGTGAACAGCGGCAGGAACCCGGCGATGATGATCGCGGCGGCAAAGAAGATCGCGCGGTTGACCTCGGTGGCGGATAATTCGATCGTGCCGAGCTTGCCGAAAAAGGTCTGGATACCGCCATGGCGGTCAAGCCCGCCGTCCCGGTGAAAGCGCTCGCGCGGCGCCTGCGACAGATGGCGGAAGATGTTCTCGACCATGATCACCGTCGCATCGACGACCAGCCCGAAATCGATCGCGCCGACGCTCAGCAGATTCGCCGATTCTCCCCTCAGCACCATGATGATGACCGCAAAGGCCAGCGCGAAGGGGATCGTCGTCGCCACGATCAGGGCACTGCGGAAGCTGCCGAGAAAGATATATTGCACAGCGAAGATCAGCGCCATGCCGATCAGCATATTGTCCAGCACGGTATGGGTGGTGACGTCGATCAGATCGGTGCGGTCGTAAATCTTCTCGAGGTGGATGCCCGGTGGCAGGATGCCCGAGCTGTTGATCTTGGCGACTTCGGCCTCGACCCGCTTGAGCGTCGGCATGCTTTCCTCGCCGCGCCGCATCAGAATAATGCCCTGGACGATATCGTCGTCATTATCCTGGCCGACGATGCCGAGCCGCGGCTGATTGCCCACCGAAACCGTGGCGATATCCTTGATCTGCACCGGTTTGCCATTGTTCGCGGTCACCATGGTATCGCGGATGTCGTCCATGGTGTGGATCAGGCCAACGCCGCGCACCACCGCCGCTTCCGGGCCGAGATTGACCGTCTGGCCGCCGACATTGGCGTTGGCGTTATTGAGCGCGGCCAGCACCTGACCCAGCGACAGGCCATAAGCGACGAGCTTCTTCTGATCGATCGTCACTTCATAAGTCTTGGACTTGCCCGCCCAGCCGTTGACATCGACCACGCCAGGCACCGCCTTGAAGCGGCGCTCGAGAATCCAGTCCTGGATGGTCTTGAGATCGGTGACCGAGTAATTCTTCGGGCCGGCGATGCGGTAGCGGTAGATTTCGCCGATCGGGCTTTCGGGCGAGATGCCGGGCGCCGCGCCATTGGGCAGCGGCGTCAGCTGGCTGAGCGCATTGATGACCTTCTGCTCGGCCTGTTCATAGCTGTAGTCATAAGTGAACTGGACCCGCACGTCGGACAGGCCGAACAGCGAGATCGTCTGCACCGCTTTGACGTTCTTGATGCCGGCGAGCTGAATCTCGATCGGGATGGTGATCGTGCGCTCGATCTCTTCCGCCGACAGCCCGCTCGATTGGGTCACAACCTCGACGAGCGGCGGCACCGGATCGGGATAAGCCTCGATGTTGAGCTGGCGAAAGGCGATCAACCCGCCGATCAGGAACAGCGCCAGCAGCGCCAGAATCAGCAAACGCTGCTTGAGCGCAAAAGCGACAATCGGATTCATCAGTCTGCCTTGGCGCCGCGATCGATGAACAAAGCGCCTGCGGTTACGACGGTATCGCCGTCATTCAGCCCGGACAGCACTTCAGCGCGCCCATCCGTGGTTGCGCCCAGGGTGACGTAGCGCAGCGCCAGATGGTGATCCCGGTTGCGGGCTATCCAGACCCGCGCGGTCGTCCCTTCATAGATTATGGCGCTCGTCGGGATCGAGAGCGCGGTGCGCCCACTGCCGGTGGCGAGGGAAAAATTGGCGAACATTTCGGGCTTCAGCCTGCCGCCGGGATTGGCCAGGCTGGCGCGCACGGTCAGTCGCCGCGATATCGGATCGAGCGTCGGCGAAACATAGTCGAGGGTAGTATGGATCACCTCATCCGGCTGCGCCAGCAGTCGCACCTCCGCCGCTTGCCCGACATGCGCCTTCATCGCATCTTCCTCGCGAAGGTTGCCGACCACCCAGACATGCGAGAAGTCGCTGATCACGAAGGTCTGCGTGGCACTGCCGGCCGCAGAACCTTCGATGTTCTGGCCGACGCCGACCAGCCGCTGCGCGACGACGCCGGAAATCGGCGCGCGCACGATCGCCGCGCCTCCACCGATATCACCACCCAGCGCCGCGCGTCGCCCGCGTGCGGCTTCGAGCGCGCCCTCGGCGGTAGCGAGGTCGACCCGCGATTGTTCGTAATCCTTCTGTGCCGCACCCTGATGCTGGGAGAGGTCCCGCAGCCGTGCTTCCTCGGCTTTGGCCGTCGCCACCTGCGCCGTCGCAGTCAGGATGTCGGCATTGCTCTGCGAAGCCTCGTTAGCGATCACCGCGAACAAGGGCGATCCCGCCTTCACATTATCGCCCGGCGCCACGAAGATCCGCGTCACGCGGCCGGTATAAGGGGAAAACACCTGCGTCGTGCGATTGTCATCGGTGGCGATCTTGCCGTCGGTGATCACCGCATTCTGGAAGGTCTGGCGGTGAACCTGCTCGAACCGCAGCGTATCCCACTGCTTCGGCGTGGCCGCGAAGGTGCCATCGTCGACCGCCGGTGCGGGCTCCGGCGGCGGCGGGAACAGCAGATGCGAGAGCGTCGGCGCGCCCAAGAACAGTACCAGCACGGCGATGAGGATGATGATGACCAGGCGAATCTGCTTGCCCCGGGCAAGCGTGGGCACGGGCACATCTTGCCCCTCGCCGGCTTCGTGGCGGACACTATCGATCATCGATTGTTCAAGCCTATCATGCGAAACTCAATCGCGCCTAGGAGAGGTTTCTTACAGGCGCCTTACGGCAGGCCGGACCGCTACGCTTGTTAGTGCGCTAGCGGCAGGAAGAGTGCAAACTGCGCGCCGCCCAGCGCCGATTTGCCGATCTCAAGCCGGCCGCGATGGACATCGGCGATCCGCTGCACGATCGACAAGCCCAGCCCCGCGCCATCGCTGCGCTGCTGATCCGCGCGCCATAGCCGTCGCACGAGATGCGGGGAATCGTCTTGCGCAATGCCCGGCCCGTCATCGGCAACGCTGATCCCGCCCTCCGGCAGCAGACTGACCTCGATATGGTGGCCACCCGGTGTGTGTTTCAGCGCATTATCGATGAGGTTTTGCAGCGCGATGGTCAATAGCACCTGATTTCCGAACACCGGCACTCCCTGTTCCGCTCCGGTCACCGCGATGCTGCGGCCTGCTGCGAGGATCGCGGGGGTCATCTCGGCGACCTGGGCGACGGCCAGATCGGATAAGTCCAGTCGGCTGATTTCAGCCCGGTCCGCGCTCTCCAACGAGGCAAGATCGCGCAACTGCGAAAGTACGTGCGACATCCGTTCGATCTGGCGCGCCATGGTATCGCGCACCGCTGAATCCTCGATCAGGCCGAGCTGCACGCGCAATGCGGCCAGCGGTGTACGCAATTCATGGGCGACATTGCCGGCGAACTCCTCCTGCAAGTGAAACGCTGCCTGCACGCGTTCGAGCAATTCATTCGTGGCGCGCACCAGCACCTTGGCTTCCGCCGGCAGGCCCGCCTCATCCAGCCGGGCGTGCAGGGCCTGCGGCCGGATCGCTGCGGCTTCCTGCGCAACATGGCGCAGCTTCTGAAAGGAGCGCCACAGCACGATCCCGCTGATCAGCGGGATCAGCAGGAGCAGCGTCACCAGCCAGATGAAATAGCGCGGCAGGAAAGCGCGAACGACATCATCGACCACGGCCCCAGGGCGCGTCTGGTCCTGCGTCACCACCACCCATAGCGGGGTGCCCGCGACCGTCACCGGCAGGCTCAGCCCGACCAGCGACCCCGATTGGAAACGTTGCATACGCCCGGCGTAGCCGATCGGCGGCCAGAGCATCGGCCTGGCGAAGCGGCTGATCGCCAGCAGATGTTGTTGGGCATCGACCACGGCGTAAGCGCGCCCGTCATAGCCGGTGGCGTAAATGGGTCGCAGCGCCTCATCCAGTTCGACCTGCCAGCCGTTGCCTGTGGATGCGCGCGGATCATGGCTCACCGCTTTGGCCACGGTCTGCGCCTGGCTGAGCAACATGTCGGTCTCGATGCGGTCCACGCTGCTGCCCAGCATGCTGCGCGCCTGCAATGGCAGCACGATACAGGCGATCAGGATGATCAGTGCTTCAACCAGCAGAATGCGCGTCAACAGCGAGGGCGCCCATCGCCAGCGGCGCGGCGCGATCATTCCGCCACCGGCTTGAGCAGATAGCCGACACCCCGGATGGTGACGATCTCCACCGAAGTTTCCGCCGCCTCCAGCTTCTGCCGCAAGCGATGCACATAGACTTCGATGGCATTGGAACCGAGCAGGTCCTGGGCGCCGAACAGCTGGTCTTCGGCCAGCCGCTTAGTCACGACAAGGCCGGTGCGGCGCAACAGCAACCCGAGCAGCGCCGATTCCCGCTGCGACAGCGACACCACCCGGCCCACCACCGTCAACTGGCTATTGTCGGTATCGAACACGAGATTACCGCAGACGATCTCACGCCCCTGATACGAACCGCCGCGCCGCAAGACTGCGCGCAACCGCGCCACCAATTCGTCAGGAGAAAAGGGCTTGGCGAGATAGTCGTCGGCGCCGGCCTCGAGCCCGGCGATGCGCGATTCCAGATCACCCCGCGCGGTGATCACCAGGATCGGCAGCGGATTGGCCTGCGCTCGCAGGCGGCGGATCATATCGAGGCCATTGCCATCGGGCAGCCCGAGATCGAGGATCATCGCGCCATATTGGATGGTCTGGACGAATAGCGCCGCGTCTTCGCAAGTGGCGGCGGAGTCGCTCGCGAAGCCGCGCCGCTCGAGATCGGCCACCAGCGCGGCCGAGAGTTCGGCATCGTCCTCGACAAGCAACAGGCGCATAGCATCCAGACCAATTTGCGGATCATCGGCCTTTAAGGGTCCGGTCCGGAATTCGCCAGAACATCATCGCTTGTCGGTGTGGGTTGGCCCAAGCTATGAAGCCCGTCATGCGAGAGCCGGCGCCTCACCAATGCCAATGCACCGTGACTGACCTGCTGTGCCGCCTTGACCTTGTTCCTCGGCGCGCTGCGCAGTGGTGCCGCCGGGAATTTGCTGTTCATTCTGTTCGGTGGCGCGCTGTTCTGCGCTATCGCCGCGCTCGGTTCCTTCACATTCGAGATGGTGCTGGCCGGGAAACCCATTCGCCGGCAGGCCTCGCCCGACGAAGACTCCGGGCTACCCTGAATTTAACTGGCCTGAACTCATCTGGCTCTAGCATCCTGTGACAGAACCGTTACGCTCGCCTGCCAAGCGAGGAGAGCCTGCCATGTTCGTGAAGCTAACAAGCGTCGATCGCGTGATCACCGCCATCAATGCCGCGCAGGTCACTTTCATTTCACCGGTTACCGACGGTACGCGCATCCGCTTCGGCGAGGGGCGCAGCGTCACCGTGATCGAGCCGCTTGAGGAAGTGATCGACA
>JAMFSI010000177.1 GCA_026225215.1 Sphingomonas palustris
CCGCCCGAACCCGCGATGCACTGTGGGATACGGTCGGCCATTTGCTCAACGCCTTCAGTCCCGACGAATGTCAGAACTATATCGAGAATTCCGGATATGCATTCAACTAAACCGAAAATGCTCTAAGTTAGACGATGAGTGAAGGAGAGGCTGGCATGATCCATAAAGGAAGTTGCCACTGCGGAAAGCTCCACGTCGTAATCGAGGGTGATCCGGTGGATGCCGGTGAATGCAATTGTTCGATCTGTCGGCGGACCGGCGCACTGTGGACCTATCACTCGCCTCGCCAAGTAGAAATTACGGGCGTGGGCGTAGGTTATGTACAGGGCGACGCCACCCTCACGTTGTGGCATTGCGAGACCTGCGGCGTCACCACCCACTGGACCCCGAGCGATCCGACTTACGACCGGATGGGAATCAATCTCAGACTGTTCGACCCGGCGCTATGGAGTGCGCTGCCCCGCCGGTTCATCGATGGCGCAAGTTGGTAAGATACGGCGAAGGAAAGCGAACATATGGAGGTTAAGACCCATCATCGCCACATTCTGAATCTAGCCGCGGAGGACAATCCTAACAATGCCCGTGTGGATAGTTACAATAAGTCGCTCGGCTATCGCGAATGCCTCGCCCAAGGCTGGATTGAGGAACTGCCAAAGCCTGCAGGCAATGGCCTCTATTTCCGCATCACTCCTGCTGGGGCCGAAGTCCGCTACCGGCCAAAGGTCAAATCGGTGCCCAAGCGGAAGCCCTATGGCGAAGTCTCGAATTTCCAGCCTCGCGGATCGCATTCCGCCGGTGCGGAAACGCCCCTGAATGGAACCCGCCGAATTTACCGTGTGGTTCAACTCTTGAGTGCGGCATGAACGGCGGGGCCGCTATCAATCGGCCAGCTACGACCCTCGAATGGCGGCATTGGAAGCGATTTCTCCGGCAACTATCGGCGGGATTAGTGAGCTTCGCACCGTGAACCCAGTTTATCGAGGACTAAATTGCGCTGCCCAATAGCTGACGTTTGATCAGGCTTTAGCGTGGGTAATTAGGCCTCCCGCTGGACCAGCAGGGCCACGCTCGCTATTGAGGCACCTCACACCGGGAAGAGGGTACAAATCATGAATAACAGTGACCTTGCTGATTCACTGGCCGCTTCGAACGACTTGTCCAAAGGCGACGCGCGCAAGCTCGTCGATGCCCTGTTTGCAGCGATTGCCGATGCTGCTGCAGCGGGCGAAGAGATATCCGTGAATGGCTTTGGCAAATTCAAGGTCAAGGCCTCACCAGCTCGCGAAGGACGAAATCCCGCGAGCGGCGCGATAATTCAGATCGCCGCATCGAAGAAGCTCACCTTTGCAGCCGCTAAGGCGGTAAAAGACAAGCTCAACGGCTGATTTATGCCAGGACGATCGCTACGATGATCGTCCTGGCCCGTCGGGTCACATTTTGCAGCATTATCATCGGGAACGAGCGTCGAATTTGATATCTCCCGTCTGGATCGCACTGACGGGCATGACCTGCTTGAAACCTGCCCGTCGGCCAACGTGCAGATTCGATCTGCTCGCCTCCCAGAGCATGATTAGGACAATGAAGGTTCAATATTTATAGATCGATCGAAAATGAAGCCTGTTGACTACCCCCATTCGCCACCTGGCGCGCATCACGCTTCACGTCTTTTCAATCCTTGCCGGCTAGGGGGATCTCGGTCATCACCATTTTCCGCCCTAATTCCGGTGACGGCCACTCCCAAAACTCTCCGCGCGGCATTTCAGATTTTGCCAACTTGCATCGATCAAGTAGTATGTCCTCCGCTGCCGCTTGGGATACATCATGCGAAAGCGGCACACTGTTGCACGATCATCAGTATTGATGTCGAATTCGATGTTCGATATTTGACGAAATCTTCAGCTCTGCCTAGCAATGGCATCTGTCCCAAGACAGGAGCTTTCATGGCCGAAGAACAAGTAAACCCGACCGTCAATCCTATCGAAATTGCAAGTGAGATCACGGTCGCGTGGCTCAGCAATCCCAATGTCAATGCTGCGGCCAGTGAGGTACCTGCGTTTCTTAAAGCGGTGCACACGACGCTCAACGAATTGTCGAATGGAGCAACGACAGAGATTGTCGATGCACCGGTCGAATTCGTACCTGCCGTGCCAGTCCGTTCGTCGGTGAAGCCCGATTATATTATCAGCCTGATCAATGGCCGGAAGTTCAAAACGCTGAAACGCCACCTTTCCTTGAATGGCTTAACGCCCAAGGAATATCGCGAACGATACGGGCTGAAGTCTGATTATCCGATGGTCGCTGCCAATTATTCCGAGCACCGCCGCGCGGTGGCGCAGCGGCTTGGTTTAGGCCGCAAGCCGGCTGCAGCGGCGGCACCATCTGAACCTGAGGCAATTGCTGTCGCGGTTGAGACCGCTCCAGCAAAAACGAAGCGAGGATCCGCCAAGCCCCGTGCGACCAAGGCCGCAGCGTCGATAGCAAGGACTGTGGGTCGACGGGCCCCGTCGAAAGCCGCACCAGCGCCCGCGCCGGATGCTTCGCAGGCGGGATTTGCCGATGTTACGCCGAGCCCGGCCAAGCCCAAGCGGGCTGCAACAAAGCCCCGCGCGGCCGCCAAGCCCAAACTCGTGGCGCAAGCTGAAGGTGCAGCTCAAGCCGCCGCGGCATTACCGAAGCGTGGGCGGCCGAAGAAGCAGCTCACCGAAGCTTAGGCAATCGCAGATCGAGCTGGTGACCGGCGTTGCGTTCACCGGCTCGATCTTGCGTTGAGATGATGGATAAGTCTCACGCTCTTTGCGCGAGAATGACAGCTGGTCGCTGGATAGGATCGCCCAGACGCCCGCCCGGTGCTGCTGCTGACTCATTGCGGTGATGATCACTTATTGACTCAGGTTCGCAACATCGAATGTAAAGGCAACATATTGCCTTTGCCGGGTCTCAACAGCATCATGCGAAGCTCCACCGTCATCGACACCCTTCGCACGCATATCATGCTTAAGGCACAGGTATCCGTCTTGATTGCTTCCAGCCGATCATGAAATACTTGGCCCACCGCGCTGCCGCCCAAACGACCAGCTGATCGCACCCTCGCGGATGATGCCGGACACGGGTTTGCCAATTTGAGCTTCGAGAGCTGGCCGCCAGGGCACGAGCGTGAAGTCACGGGAGCGTTCGATCAAAGCATGGCGCCCGCTTGCCATATCGACAGCACGAATGAGTCGCCCGTCGATATGCTCACCGATCATCATCTCGGCGAAGGGCACGCCCAATTCATCGGAGAGCTGCTCCGCTACGCGCAGCAATTCCCGCCGCTGTAGCATTGCAATCATGTCTGGCCGGTAGAGAGTCCGACCATCCTGTTCTTTGGCCAACCCTTCGGCAATCAGCCACTGCCGGCGCGCAGCTTGTGCTGCGCGAACTTCCTGACCGAACCCAGCATCGCGCAAAGGCAGCGGCACATCGGCTATAAGCTCGCGATCAAGCCAGGTAGCAGCTTCCATTTTTGGCAACCGCTCAAGCGGCACCGAGGACAAAGCTTCGACGGTCACCGGTCGATCCTGCAACTGCCGCATCTCGAAGGCCGCCGCCTTGTCGAGATGATCGGGCGCAATGAGCCAACCTCCATCGGGCTCACGCTCGACATTCCGCCTCACCCGACGCATCGCTTCCAACCGACGGACGTGAGTTTCGGCAAAGGCCTCGGTAGCGCGGGGATCGTGCCGCAGATGGGCATCGACGGTATAGCGCCCACCATTGGCAACGGCGACCTCGGCGATAGTCCGATCTACTGGCCGGATGCCTCCTATACGCGGTGTTATTCGCACAACGGCGCCTGTCGGAATCGGCTCCACCCCCTCACCCTTCCCGATAGCGGTATAATGGGTCCGCCCGTCGAGGCCGTCGATGATGATATAGTGCCGGTCACTAAGCTCATCGGCGAGGCCGCGCATGACGACGCGGCCGGTAATCGGTGCAGCATCTTCAGCGCCCGGATCATAGATTACCTGATCGGCCAGAGCGCGATCGAGATTTCGCGCTGTCAATTCGCGCTGCATGGTTCGGATAATATCACCACGCTCACCCATCCGGCGCAGGGTGTCCTCGATGCCATCAGCAAGCTGCCAGTGATCACCACCGAGAGGATGCGCGAGACCCAGGGCATGGAGCTTCTGCAACCGGCCTGCGCGCAATGACTGATCGAAGGTATCGCCGCCGCCCACCCTGACCATGCGCTCGCTATCCAAATCGCGGATCAGTTGGCGATCGATCGCGGTCAGCCGCTCCGCACCGGTATCACTGCGGAGCCGCTCATCGATTTCGAGATCAGTGCGAGGGCCGAGGTCGAACGTGACGATCCGCATCGCCCGCTCACGAATTCCGTGCGAAATATACTCGCGCGCTATGACCAGATTTTCGCTCCGATCGTCACGCCCCCGAAGGATAATATGGCTGTGCGGATGGCCGGTGTTGAAATGATCGACCGCCACCCAGTCGAGCTTGGTGCCGAGATCCTCTTCCATCTGCCCCATCAACCGGCGCGCGAATGGCTTGAGGTCGGGATATTGGTCGCCATCCTCGGCCGAGACGATGAAGCGGAACTGGTGTCGGGCACCGTCGCACCGCTCGAGAAAGGCTTTGCCATTGGCGCGGTCGCTATCTTGCGAATAAAGTTGGCCCGCCTCCCCGTCGCGGGTGACGCCATCGCGTTCGATGTAGCGCAGATGCGCCTTTGCCGCCGCGACGCCCTTGCCGACGAGCATTGTGAGGCGCGTCTTGACCACGACCCGGCGCGATCGGAAGGCAGCATGACGGTCGCCCGATCCGAGCACCCGCGCGATGGCGCCGCCGCGACCGATCCGGCTGCCATCGAAGCGGCGGCCGCGAACGAGGCTGCGCTTACCGGCACGCCGCGCGGCCCTGACCACCAGGCTCAGATAGCGGACCTCGCGCCCGCGGCTGCGGGGACGGCCCAGGTACGGCTCGAAATCATCATCCTGCATCGGGCGTCCTTCCCACTGGAACGACGCTCCCCGCCCCGATCATGCCGCACCGCCCAAATTCCGCAAGCCGTCTCGCAAAATCGAGCCAAAACCCGTAGAAATCCGCCATTCCCAAGCGCCTTGTCTCGCGAGTAAAATGCCGGTCTCGCATTTACTGCAAAAAAACGATGTGCAGACAACAAATTGCAAAATCGCGAGATATTGCCTCTATCTTGCTTTCCCGGCCCTCCCCCCTTCCCGCCGCCCTAAACCCCGCGCCGCCCCTGTTTCACCTTGCACCACCACCCAGGCGAGGACTAAAAAAGGACTTCGAACCGCGCCTCGCCGACGCCGTCCGGAAGCCCTCGATGCCGTTCAATCCTGCTGTTGCCGTGCTGCCAATTCGGCTTTCGCGGCTTGCAATTCCGCTTCGATCTGCGCGCGTTCACACCGATCAATGCAGACGAAAAGTTCGCTGCGCAGTTCTTCGATATGCTGTTCGATAGTCATGATGGCCTCCTCTTTGCTGCAAGACGGGAAGCGATGCCCGGCGGCGTGTGGTCCGGGTCAAGGACCGCGCAGCGGCCGCGTCAGCGGCGATGGGGGCAACGATTTTTCGGGGGCGATCAGGGGCGAGTGGATGATGCGCAGCGCCCGCCCGCCCCCGAAAAATGGTGGGGCCCCGTCGTCCTTGAGGCGGGCCGCACGCCGCCGGATACTTGGATCACTCCGAGCAGAAAGCCCCTCCCCGCCGTGGCCTTTATCGGTCCGATGAACCAGGTTTTCGAGTATGAGAAGCCCCATGCCGACACGTGAAAAACCCCGCGCTGGTGAGAGCGCGGGGCAGCACTTGCGTCAATCGCCAGGGTTCCAGATGATCGCGTAGGTGTCTTCGTCATCCTGCCCGGCGGCACGACCGAGATTGGCGTAGAGGGTGCGACGACCCAGTTCCGGCGCCGACATCGAGAGCCGGACATATTCGCGCTGCGAGACCTCACCGGTGCGGATCCAGCCACCGCCGAGTTCGACGCCAGAGGCCAGAACGCGGTAGTCGGGCTGCTCTCCCATCTTGCCGCGATTGGGCACGATGCTGATCTCGGCGTTGACCGAAAGCGTCTTGATCGAACCCTTGAAGCTGCCGTCAGCCTGGCGCTGCACATAACCGATTGCGGGCATTTCATATCTCCTTGGTTGGTCGCCCCGAACCATTTCCGGGCGATGGGCGGACCAAAGGGGCGGCTTCAGCGGAACCACGAACCGCAGGCCGGAGCGTCAGCGCAGGACCGGAGCGGCGGGCTGATTTGGAGCGAAGCGAGCGCGAGGAGCCCGGCGAAGCCGGGCGGGGAAATCAGTTCGCCGCGATGGTTTTGGGGTTCCGCGGCCGTCCCAGGTCATGCGCCCCAGGAGCCGGAGATGATCGGGCGGGTGCACAGGGATGTTGGAAGCGCGCGGGGAGATCGCAGCGATCGGCGGCGAGCTGGTGGGATCAATCTCGTCGCTATCGCGGCGCGATCAATCTGCCTATAGGCGAGGCCAAGGGAACATATGACAACGATTCTGGACAATATCAGGCGATTGGTCGAGCGGCTGGCGCCCGCGCCGGTGTGCGATGACTGCCTGACCGAACGGGTCGATCCAACGGCGACCGAGGACATTCGCACCGCCATCGGCGAACTCACCGTGACGCGCGGATTTGACCGCATCCGCGATGCCTGTAGCCTCTGCGGTGAGCACAAGATGGTGATCCGCAAGCTCAAATAGGCGGGGCGCGAGCCAAGAGGCATGGTGCTCAGCGGCGCCATAAAATCAGCTCGTTTCGGCGAGGATTATGAGCGGCGGGACGGCAAAATCCGCCGCATCAAAATGGGCGATGATCGCCTCCATGCTGCCGAGCCGCAGCGCGGTGCAACGTCCCATCAGGATATAGTCATCCTCGTCGGCAGCATAGGATTGCGGCTCGCCGCTGCCGGTAAACACTACGCGCTCCGCGCCAAATTGACCCGAATAGCCGCCCGACCAACGGGCGAAAGGCAAGCCCTCTCGCACGCAGAACGCTTCCAATCGTTGGAAAGCGCCCCACGCCACTTCGTGCGCCATCAGCGTGAGCGAGGCATCCGAGGAAAGCTGGGCAAGCTCGAAGGGCTCGCCGTCCCATTCCGTCGAAAGCGCTTCATCGGCGATGAGGCGAGCGAAATCGGCTAGATGGCGGCGCGATAGCGAGCCGCCGATAGTGATGGATGCCGAAACTCGGGTTACCATGGCATATTCCTTTTCAGGTTTTACTGCGCCGCGATGCCGCCAAGGCGGCGAGCGGCGCGGCCCGATTTTGAGATTATCGACAGCGAATGAGGATGGAGCTTCAAGAGCCCCATCCTCATGGTCGATCAGGCCGCCAAGGCCACGGGTTCGGCGTCGGTATTGGGCGCGACCGGATCGGTTACCGCGCCGGGGCCGGTCGGCTCCGGCTCATCGACATGGCTGCGCGCCGCTGCGACCAATGCCGCTTTTTCGACCGTGCCGACACCGCCACGAGTGGTGTAAGTAGCGGGTGGGAATGCCATCCATTTGGGCACCCAGCCCTCGCTCTTGGCGCGGCCATTGGCGCCGTCCAGATGATCGCGGATGATGCCTTTGAGGGTCTTGGTCTTCTCGCCAGCGTTGGCGGTGGCAGTGGTTTCTCCCGCGACTTGTGCCACCATCGCGGTCAGCACTTGCCGGTCGCGCAGACACTCGAAAAAGGCATCGTCGGCTTGCCAATAGCTTACCACATCGATGCCGATTTCACTGCCGACTGCCTCGACAGCAGCGCTTCCCGACGCGAGCGTTTCGCCTATAACCACAGTGATCACATCGAGCACTTGGGTTTCAGTCAGCGGCAATAAGCGCAGGAAGATGCCGACCAGACCATAGGCATCGCCGTTACCGCCGGTGACACTCGCTTCCTCGGGTGAGAAGCCGAGAAGCGCCAGAACCTCCCGCCGCTTGGCGTCGAAATCCGCTTCACCCCGACAGCATTCCACGCTTTCGCGGACGCTGTCGTTGCGGGTGGATTGCGGTTCGGGTTTCACGCTCCATAGATGCGAACCGACGATGGCATGGGCGACCATAAGGCGTAACGCGATGCCGGGATGACCGGTCAAAGCGGCGCGCACGGCGGCATGGCGGTGGAGATCGATATAGGTCTGCATGGTGCTGGTGACTTCGGGCCGGGGGGTCTTTTGCCCCGTGTTCAGCACCTCGCCGCGCTCGATCCGGCGCGCTTCCTTGGTGCTGACATAGCCCTCGTGGAAGGTCACTTCGCCACTGCTGCGGCACACAATATAGACGCGTCCGCCCTTGCGCTTGGGCGCCTTCTCGTATTCCCAAAGATGGAATTGCTCGGTAGGCGGCACGATCACCACATCGGGCCAACCCACTGCCAGATAGTCTTCGCGGCGCGCCGCGATGGCCGCATTTTGTGCGGTCCAGAAGGCATCGGCATCGCTGAAAAACTGATCATCCCCGAAGAGATCGGAGACGATCCCGGTCATGCCATCGGTAGCGAACAGCGCATGTTTGACCGGGATCGATTGGCCGCCGAACAGCCACGCCTTGAGTTGATGACCGGTCGGCACGTAAGCATCGGCATCATCGAAAAGCGCGAGCCACGCGCGCTGCTGGCTCTTGCTGGCAAGTGTCAGATGGCGAACGGTGGTGGCGTCGATCTTGCCTTCCCGGTAAAGGATGCGGATGCGCGGCATGAGGTTGCCCAAGGCAAGAATGCGCTTCACGGCAAGTTCGGGCAGGCCGAAGGTCGTTGCAATATCATCGATGCTGCGGCCCTCCTTGACCAGTCTGGTGAAACATTCCCAGCGGGTCACTTCATCGGGATCGAGCCGCGCGGTGTTTTCGATCAACGAGGCCTCGATGGCATCGGCATCGTCTCCTTCATCGAGAATGGCACACGGCATGGGCTCGATGTCGTGCCCGGCTTCGCGGCGTTCGTTGGCGACAATGCTGGCGGCATGGAAACGGCGCGCGCCCGCAACGATCTCGAAAGCATCGGGCGCACAATTGGGCCGCACCAGCACCGGCACGATGATGCCGCGCTTGCGCACGGTCGGCAGAATATCGGTGACGTCCGGGGCCTTTTTGGCATAGCGCATATTGGCCTTGCTGACACTGAGCTTGCCAAGATCGATAAATTCCAGTTTCATTGTCGGTACTCCAAGTGAGTGCCGGCCCGTTAGTCCCTCCAGAGTGACGGGCCGGCTTACATCGGCGGGAAACGCCCGCCTGCGTCATCCGGCCCCGTCTGGTTTGGGGTGCGGAAGCTGGTTGGCCGCAGCGCGGCAAAGCAAGGTTTCTGCTTGGGAAATCGAGCCGGTGCGGCGGGCTGTATCGGCCCAGACCGACAGCGGATCGCGCGTTGCGAAGGTCAGATCGCGCTCGATCCGCAGACCGAACGGCAAGCGCACTCGGGCGATTTCCAACAGGCTGAATGTACCAAGTTCGGGGCAGCCGAAACCGAGATCGGCAAGGCCGAACAGCGTGTCGCCATCCTCATAAAGCTCGCTCGCGAGCCACGTTGCCGCGCCCACCGGATTGAACAGTTTGAGCACCGGCACGGGGTCGGGCTCGGCTATGCCATCGCTAATCGCGGCGCGGCGCGCGGCATGGTTGGCACTGAGCCGGGCGCGCAGGTCTGGGGGTAGCAGGATCATGCCGCCGCCCTCGCATCCTTGTCCGTTGCGGTGCCCATGGCACCCGCTAGCGCCTCGGCGTGGCGGACCAGTATCCAGTCGGCGGCCTTGCTGGCAGCGCTCGCCGCGCGGAAAATCGCGCGATTATCCTCGCGCAGCACGGTCAGCCATGAGGCCAGATAATCGGCATGGCGCACGGTCGGGACGATGCCGAGCGAAGCGCAGAGGAAGGCGCTGCCCATTTCGGCAATCAATTCCTCGCGGGCATAATCCTTGCTGCCGAATGAGTTGAGAAGGCTGCGGCCAAGGCGTGAAGCGTGGCCGGTCGCGTGAGTCAGTTCATGGAGCGCGGTGCGATAGTAATTGATCTGGTTGAAGAACGCGGGTTGCGGCAGCACCTGCACATAGTCGGCGACGGGCACATAAAATGCCTTGTTACCGCCGATGCGGAAGGTAACGCCCGATGCGGTGATGACTTCTTCGGCGAGCGGCACCATTTCGCACTCGGGGAGCGGCGCTGGATCACTGGCAAGGCCGGGCCGCAGCCCTTCGCATTGCGCAACATTGAACACGGTGAAGCGCTTGAGGAAGGGAATGGCTTTGGCATCATCGCCGGATTGCCGCGCGCGCTCCTTCTCGGCCTCGGGGGTGAAGCGATCGGCGTAGACGACGGTCACACCCTTCTCGCCCTTGCGAACATTCCCGCCCGCTTCGAGGTCGGGTAGGTGGGATACATCGCTGCATCCCACCCCCCTCAGAACCGTGCGCGCCACTTTCATGGCACACGGCTCAAGCGAACCGCTTCGCGTTCCCGGTCAGATTTCTCCCGGGCGTGAAGCTGC
>JAMFSI010000178.1 GCA_026225215.1 Sphingomonas palustris
CGACGATGCTGTGGAAATTGGCGGAAGACCTGCACAAAGCCGACGGTCCGACGCATCTGGCAGTGATCCTCGACAAGGCCGGAACCTCGTTTCGCAACCAGATGTACGATCAGTACAAAGCGCATCGTCCGCCGCCGCCCGAAGATCTGGTGCCGCAATTCCCGTTGATTCGCGATGCGACCCGCGCCTTCAGCCTGCCGTGCATCGAAGAAGACGATCTCGAGGCCGACGACATCATCGCCTCTTATGCGCGAGCGGCATCGGCGCAGGGGTGGGACGTGACCATCGTCTCCTCGGACAAGGATCTGATGCAATTGGTCGGCACCGCGGCGGGTGGCGGCCATGTCGATATGCTCGACACCATGAAGAACCAGCGAATCGACATTGCCGAGGTGATCGAGAAATTCGGCGTGCCGCCCGAGAAAGTCGGCGATGTGCTGGCGCTGATGGGCGATTCTGTCGACAATATCCCCGGCATTCGCGGCATCGGCCCGAAAACCGCGAGCAAGCTGATCCAGGACCATGGCACGCTCGAAGCGGCACTGGCCGGCGCGGAAGCGATGAAGCCGGGCAAACTGCGCGAGAGCCTGATCGAACAGGCCGACATGGCGCGGCTGTCGCGGCGGCTGGTCCAGCTCAAGGAGGATTGCGCGCTGCCGCTGCCGCTGGAGGCCTTCGTGCTCGATGCTATTCCACCCGCCCCGCTGGCAGCCTTCCTGACCGAGCATGGTTTTGGCAGCTTGCTGCGCCGGCTCGATGCCGGGTCGGGCAGCCCGGATCGACCGAACGCGCTGCACCCGGCCCAGCCCGGCGCGAATGGTTCAGCGAATGGCGCGCCTGCGCTTCCCGCCGCGCCGCTGATCGGCGGACCGCGCCAGACGCTGCCCGAATTGCCGCCGATCGATCTCGCCGCTTACGAATGCGTGCAGACGCTCGAAGCGCTCGACGCCTGGATCGCGCGTGGCTTTTCTGCCCGGCTGATCGCTTTCGACACCGAGACCAGCGCGCTCGACGCTCAGCGTGCCGATCTCGTCGGGATCAGCTTGGCGACCGGGCCGGGGCAAGCCTGCTACATCCCGCTCGGTCATCGCGGCGGTGACATGTTCGCGCCGCATCCGGTGCAGATCCCGCGCGACGAGGCCCTGGCCCGGCTGGCGCCGCTGCTCGAAAGCGATGCGGTGCTGAAAGTGGGGCACAACGCCAAATTCGATCTCAACATGCTGGCGCGCAGCGGCGTCCATGTTGCGCCGATCGACGATACCATGGTGATCAGCTTCGACCTTGACGCCGGGCGCGGCGAGGAAGGCATCGGCGGCGGCCATGGCATGGACGAACTCGCCCTGCGCCACCTCGGCCATAGCTGCATCGCTTATAAAGAGGTGTGCGGTAGCGGCCGCAACGCGATCAACTTTGCCCAGGTGGGGCTCGATCGCGCCACGCCCTACGCTGCCGAGGATGCCGAGGTGACCTGGCGTCTGCATCGCCTGCTCAAGCCGCGCTTGGCCGATGAAAGCGCCACCCGCGTCTATGAGCGCGTCGATCGTCCGCTGATCCCGGTGGTGGCGCAGATGGAGCGGCACGGCATCCATGTCGATCGCGCGCGGTTGGCGGGGCTCTCCACCGATTTTGCCAAGGCGCTGGCCGAGTTGGAAACCGAAATCCATGGGCTGGCGGGCATGCCCTTTACCATCGGCAGCCCCAAGCAATTGGGTGATATCCTGTTCGAGCAGATGGGCCAGAAGGGCGGCAAGAAGGGCAAGAGCGGGCAATTCTCGACCGACCAGGGGGTGCTCGAAAAACTCGCCGGCGAAGGCGTGACCATCGCCGCACGGGTGCTCGACTGGCGCCAGCTCGCCAAGCTGCGCTCGACGTATACCGAGGCCTTGCAAGCGGCGATCAATCCGGTGACGAGCCGCGTCCATACCTGCTATTCGCTGGTCGGGGCGCAGACCGGGCGGTTGTCTTCCACCGAGCCCAATCTCCAGAACATTCCGATCCGCACCGAGATCGGCCGGCAGATCCGCGAATGTTTCGTCGCCGAGCCGGGGCATGTGCTGCTAGCGGCGGATTACAGCCAGATCGAATTGCGCCTCGCTGCGCATATGGCCGATGTGCCGGCCTTGAAAGAGGCCTTTGCCGAAGGCGCGGATATTCACGCGCGCACCGCCGAGGAGTTGTTCGGCGAAGTGAATCGCGACACGCGTGGGCGCGCCAAGACGATCAACTTCGCCATCCTCTACGGCATCTCGCGCTGGGGCCTGGCGGGGCGGCTGGCGGTGACTCCGGACGAGGCGCAAGCGATGATTTCCCGCTATTTCGAGCGCTTCCCCGGCATCCAGCGCTATATCCACGATACCCTGGAAGGGGTGCGCGAACGTGGCTATTCCGAGACCCTGTTCGGCCGCAAATGCTGGTTCCCGCGGATCAACGCCAAAGCCCAGGCCGAGCGGCAGGGTAGCGAACGCGCCGCGATCAACGCCCCGATCCAGGGCACCTGCGCCGATATCATCAAGCGCGCGATGGTGCGGATGGGCCCGGCCTTGGCCGAGGCCGGCCTTGGTGACGTGCGGATGCTGCTGCAAGTGCATGACGAACTGGTGTTCGAATTGCCCGAGGGCGATATCGAGGCGGCCATCGCAGTGATCCGCGAGGTGATGGCCGGGGCGGCGCGGCCGGCGGTGGAACTGGATGTGCCGCTCGGCGTTGAGATCGGCACCGGCCATAGTTGGGGTAGTGCACATTGACGGACACAACGGGTAGCAACCCGCTGGCGAGTATCACCGCAGCTTCGAGCGACCTTGCCGACGCACCACTGCCTACCTGGAATGAGCTGGCTCACTGGTCCACCCGCATGACTCACACCGCAGTGGTGCTGGGTGTGACCGTGGGTGTGGCGCTGGTGCTGCATTACGCGCTGTTCTGGCTATTACGGCGGCTGGCCCGGACCTCCGCATCCGAAACCGATTCGGCGGTCGTGCATCGGCTTTATCAGCCGTTGCGCTGGGCGCTGATCGCAGTCGCGCTGTCGGTGTCGCAGGATTCCGACCGCCTGCTGGAGCGGATCTGGGACAATTTTTCGCGCTTTGTCATCCCCGCGCTGCTCGGCTGGGTGGTGTTTGCGCTGGTCAAGACCTTCGCCGAAGTGATGGCGCTGCGCACCGAGCATTACGACGACGAACTCATGGCGCGCAGCCGCCGCACGCGCATCGCCTTGCTGTCGCGCACGCTGGGTTTTATCATCGTGGTGATCACCGTGGCGCTGATGATGCTGGAAATTCCCGGCGTGCGGCAAGTCGGCGCGACGCTGATCGCTTCGGCGGGCATCATCGGCCTGGCGGTGGGCGCCGCGGCGCAACCGGCGCTGAAATCGCTGATCGCCGGCATGCAGATCGCGATGACCGAGCCGGTGCGGATCGGCGATTTCGTGGTGATCGACGGTGAAAGCGGAAGGGTCGAGGATATTCGCCTGAGCTATGTCGTGATCCGCACCGTCGATGAGCGGCGCTTCATCGTGCCGACGATCAAGTTTCTCGACACCAGCTTCCAGAATTGGACGCGCGTCGGTGGGATCACCGGCATGGTCGTGCTGCCGATCAGGCCGGGCTTTGCCATTGCTCCGATCCGTGAGGCTTATGAGCGATTGCTCGCTGCACAGCAAACCTGGGACCAGCGCACCGGCCAGCTGGTGGTGTCGGAGGCGAAGGTGGGTTCGATCGAACTCAAGCTGCTGATGAGCGCTGCCGAACCGGGCGCCTTGGGCAGATTGCGCAGCGCGGTGCGGGAAGAAATGCTGGAATGGCTGAGAACCGATATGCCTGGGGCGCTTTGCGTTACCGAGTGACAATCTTCATGGAGCGATCCTAGTATCTCCCCTCCCGCAAGCGGGAGGGGGCGGGGGTGGGCATCGCTATCGCCAGTGCGACGAACCACGCTGCCGATCGTGTGTCGAACGAAGAAAGCACATTGTTTCAATGCTGAAAGTGCCCACCCCCAGCCCCTCCCGCAAGCGGGAGGGGAGAGAGCGGCACTCGCATCCGGTGACAGGAGAACCTTCGATTACTTGCCCTTTGTCTGCGAGCGGGCTGTATAGCACCGCATGGCCCACCACCTCGCCAAGCGCGTGTTTGGCGAGATACAGGCTTCGCACCGATCGCGTTGACACGACATGCAAATGTGGCCGGCGTGGAGGCGTCATTTACCACTTGGAAATGCCCTTGGGTTAAATCCCGTGTGACACGTTCGAGTGTTCGAGCATCGCGCCGACAAGAGGGTACCGGTTTTGGCAACAGCGATGCGACACAGGGGGCCGTCAGTCGTCGGGGGTGCAGCCAATCATCGGCTGGCGCACCACAGGGATTTGATTGGGATGCGTCGATGGCCCGGCTGAATATCCGCAGTTTCATACAGGGGACCGCGAATGCGGGCGCCGCTCAAGCTGCGAGCTTGCCGGTTCCGGTTTTGACCAATGTCGAGCAGAAGCTGTTCAAGAGCTTCGAGGAATGCGGCAAGGGCTGGTTCTGGGCGGTCGATGCCTCAGGCCGCCTCACCTATATTTCGCCGGCCTTCGCGGCGGCGTTCTCGGTTACCCCCGATATCCTGCTTGGCGAAAGCTTCATCGACTTTTTCGTCCCGCCGGGCGCCGAAACCAATCCCCGCCAGCGATTGTCCTTTGCGTTGAACCGGCAGACGCATTTCGACCGCATCACCCAACAGACCGAGTATGAGGGCGTAAGGCACTGGTGGGAAATTTCCGGCCGCGTGCATTCCGATGCGAGCGGCCAGTTTCTGGGCTATCTCGGTTTTGCCAATGACGTCACCGAGCGGCTGGAATCGTCGCAGACCGCTTCGCAACTCGCGCTTGTCGATGCGCTGACCGGGCTGCCCAATCGATTGAGCATGCAACAGCAACTCGATGAGATTGCCGCGCAGATCAGAATACCGGGACGGACCTACACCATCGTGTTGCTCGATCTCGACCGCTTCAAAGCGGTCAATGATTCGCTCGGGCATCCGGCGGGCGATGCGCTGTTGCAACAAGTCGCGCACCGCTTGCGCCGCATTGTCGGCGACAGGGGCAAAGTCTTTCGGCTGGGCGGAGACGAATTTCAGCTGATGCTGCCCGGGTGCGATGATCGCATCGCCCTGGCCCAGCTGGTCGATGATGTGATCTCCAGTATCTCCCAGCCCTATACGATAGGAGGCAGCCGCTGCGGCATCGGTGCCTCGGCGGGCCTCGCGGTGGGCCCGGCCGACGGCAAGAGCGGCGAAGAATTGATGCGCAATGCCGATCTGGCGCTTTATGCGGCCAAGGGCGCTGGCCGCGGCTGCCATCGATTTTTCGAACCCGAATTGTTGAAGCTGGCAGAAAACCGTCGCACTCTCGAAGAAGATTTGCGCGATGCGATCGCGAAGGGCGAACTCTCGCTCTATTATCAGCCGGTCGTCAACCTGCGCACCGGCGATGTGACCTGCGTCGAGGCGCTGATGCGCTGGCATCACCCCATTCAGGGGCTGGTGTCCCCGGCGGTGTTCATCCCCATCGCCGAAGATGCCGATCTTATTGAAAGACTGGGGGAGTGGGCGCTGCGGCGGGCTTGTGATGAGGCCGCCGCCTGGCCGAGCGATATCCGCGTGGCGGTGAATGTTTCGGCGATTCAATTCGCCAATCCGGCGCTGCCCGGCAAGGTGATCTCGGCGCTGGCCAATTCGCAGCTTGCTCCCGAGCGACTCGAACTCGAAATCACCGAAGGCGTGTTTCTGGGCGAGTCCGTCGATACCGACGAGATGTTCGCGTCGCTCAAGCGCGTCGGCGTGCGGTTGTCGCTCGACGACTTCGGGACCGGCTATTCCTCGCTCGGCTATCTCAAGACCGCGCCATTCGACAAGATCAAGATCGACCAGAGTTTCGTGCGCGACGCCACCCTCCCGGGATCGCGCAATGGCGCGATTATCGCCGCCATCGTCGCCCTGGCCGAAGCGCTCGACATGGAGACGACGGCGGAAGGCATCGAAAGCTTCGACCAGCTCGATCTCGTCCGCGATCTCGGCGTCAGCCATGTCCAGGGCTATGTCTACAGCAAGCCGTTGGAGAACGACGAGTTGATCGGTCAGCTCGATGCGGGGCAATGGACGATTTCGCCATCGGGCCCGGCGGTACATCGCCCGCCGCGCCGCACGATGTACCGCCGGGTCGGGGTGATCGCCGGTAGTTACTATCACCCGCTGCTGCTGCGCAATATCTCGGAAACGGGCGCTTATATCGAAGGCCTGTTCGAAGTGCCGATCGGCGCCCAGTTGATCGTCGATTTCGGCAACGGCGATCTCGCCCTGGCCGAGGTGCGACGGGCCGACGCGCGCGGACACGGCATCGCCTTCTACAATCCGCTGGAGGACGACGGCGCCGGTGGGCTTCGTCCCCAGAACCGGATTGCTCCTTATGTGCTGGCGACGAGCGGCATTGCCGATTTTGCCCAGACGGACGAATCGTCGATGTGGGATCCTGCCGATACGGTGGGTTTTGAGGGCTTGTTGGAAAAGCTCGATCTGGGGCGTTGCGGGAGTGGAAATGGGGCGGAGGGTGAAGGCGGCGACGGTTCGGGGACCGGTATGCCGACAACCGGCACGGCCCATCACAAAGTCATCGCCAAATTTGCCGCGATCAATCCGTTGCAGAGATTGTCGCTGCTGACGGTAGGCAACGCCAGCAAACGTCATATCACCGCCGAGGAATGGGAACGGCTCAAGACGGCGGTGGAGGAAAGCGGCAATGCGCAGTTGAAATACGTCATCGCCCTGGTGGTGCTGACTGGCGCAAGATTTCAGGAACTGCTGACGGCCAAGCGAGCCGAGGTGGATATTGCCGAGCGCATGTGGCGCATTCCGGCATCAGCCGAAGGCGAGGGCCGCCAGATCAGGCTATCGGGGGCGGCGCTTGAGATCATCGCCGATCTGCCGCAAGTCGCCGATGCCGAGCATCTGATCGTCAATCCCCGCACCGGCAAGCCGTTCAAAAGCATCTTCACCAGCTGGGACGCGGCGCGCAAGAAAGCCGGCCTGGCGAGCTTGAGCGTTCACGATCTGCGCAATAGCCTGCAGAAGGCCTGGTGAAGGACGCGGCTAAACCCAGTCGCAAGCACTCTTCCCCGTCCGTCCTGAGCTTCGTTAGTTTGCGTTCATCTTGAATATCCGGAAGGAGTTCAGGTGCCGGTATGGGGTGGCCACCCCATACCGGCGTGATCGGTGCGCCCGTTGAGCTTGGGGTCCGACTTGCGTC
>JAMFSI010000179.1 GCA_026225215.1 Sphingomonas palustris
AAACGGGGAGGGTTAATCGTCGCTTTCGAGGATGGACATGAAGGCTTCCTGGGGGATGTCGACGCTGCCGACGCGCTTCATGCGCTTTTTGCCTTCTTTTTGCTTTTCAAGGAGCTTGCGTTTACGGCTGATGTCGCCGCCGTAGCATTTGGCGGTGACGTCCTTGCGCAGCGCGGCGATAGTTTCGCGGGCGATGACTTTGGCGCCGATCGCGGCCTGGATCGGGATCTTGAACATGTGGCGGGGGATGAGGTCTTTGAGCCGCTCCACCAGATGCCGGCCACGCGCTTCGGCCTGGCTGCGGTGGACGATCATCGACAGGGCATCGACGGGCTCGTTATTGACCAGAATGTTCATTTTGACGAGGTCACCCAGCCGCAAGCCGATCTGCTCGTAATCGAAACTGGCATAGCCCCGGCTGATGCTTTTGAGACGGTCGTAGAAATCGAACACCACCTCGTTGAGCGGCAGCTCGTAATTCACTTGAGCGCGACCACCCACGTAAGTCAGCCCGGTCTGGATGCCGCGCCGGTCCTGGCACAGCTTGAGGATCGAGCCGAGATATTCGTCAGGCGTATAAATCGTCGCCTTGATCCACGGCTCTTCCATGTCGGCGATCCGCACCGGATCGGGCATGTCGCTGGGGTTGTGCAATTCCTGGATGCTGCCGTCGTTCATCATCAGCCGATAGACCACCGAGGGCGCGGTGGTGATGAGATCGAGATCATATTCGCGGGTCAACCGCTCCTGGATGATTTCGAGGTGGAGCAGCCCGAGGAAACCGCAGCGGAAACCGAAGCCCAGCGCGGCGCTGCTTTCCATCTCGAAGCTGAAGCTGGCATCGTTGAGTCGCAGCTTGCCGATCGATTCGCGCAGCTTTTCGAAATCGGCGGCGTCGGTAGGGAACAGCCCGCAGAACACTACCGGCTGCACTTCCTTGAAGCCGGCCAGCGCCTCTTTGGCGCCGCCCTTGACCGTGGTGATGGTGTCGCCGACGCGGGCTTGCGCCACATCCTTGATCTGCGCGGTGATGAAGCCGATTTCGCCGGGCCCCAATTCGGCCAATTGCTCGATCTTGGGGGTGAAGCAACCGACGCGATCAATAAGATGCTCGGTATCGCCGGCCATGAATTTGACCTGCTGGCCTTTCCTGATCACGCCATCGATCACCCGGACGAGGATGACGACGCCGAGATAAGGATCGTACCAGCTATCGACCAGCATCGCCTTGAGCGGGGCATTGGCATCACCGCCGGGCGGCGGAATGCGCTTGACCACCGCCTCTAGCACTTCCGCGATACCGATGCCCGATTTGGCGCTGGTCAGCACCGCGTCACTGGCGTCCAGCCCGATCACTTCCTCGATCTGGGCGCGAACCTGCTCGGGCTCGGCGGCGGGCAGATCGATCTTGTTGATCACCGGGATGATCTCGTGATTATGCTCGATCGACTGGTAGACATTTGCCAGCGTCTGCGCTTCCACGCCTTGCGCCGCGTCCACCACCAGCAGCGCGCCTTCGCAAGCGGCCAAGCTGCGGCTCACCTCATAAGCGAAATCGACATGACCCGGGGTGTCCATGAGGTTCAGCTCATAGGTCTCGCCATCGCGCGCTTTGTAATTGAGGCGTACCGTCTGTGCCTTGATAGTGATGCCGCGCTCGCGCTCGATATCCATATTATCGAGGACTTGCGCGCTCATCTCGCGCTCGGTGAGCCCCCCGGTGAATTGGATCAACCGGTCGGCCAGCGTCGATTTGCCATGATCGATATGGGCAATGATGGAAAAATTACGGATTTTCGCCAGGTCAGTCATGCCGCGCCGTTAAAGCATCGCGTAGAAAAGTGGAAACCGGTTTTCTACTAAAGCGATACGGCAACAAAAAACCCATCGCGTAGAAAAGTGGAAACTGGTTTTGCACAACGCGAAAATCTGTTCAGCCCGTCAACCCCAGCACCCGCATATCGCCCGAGAGCGCGCCGGGCCAAACCACCGAAATTCGCCCGGCGGTATCGAAGGACAGCCGCTCCTGAAATTCCACGCCGATCTGCCCGCTCTGGCTCCAACGGACGGTCCCGAGAACCTCGCAGCCCTCGCCCAGCGCGATCGTGAACTCCACGCCCAGCGGCACATCCCATAAGCCTTCCAGCATGGCGCCAGCTTCGGAGATGTTGCGGACGGTCGCGTGATAGGCCTGGCCTTCGTTCTCCAGCGTCACCTTGCGCAACATCGTCCGCCGCGCGCGCCGCGCCGAACGCGGCCCCTGCGCCGCGATCTTCAAATCGCCGGCGACGAATACCGAGGCATTATCGAGATCGACGGGTTTGCTATAGATATAGCCCTGGACGTGGCTGCAGCCCAGTTTGCGGACGAGATCGAGTTCGTCGAGCGTCTCCACGCCTTCGGCGGTGGTTTCCATACCCAGCGCCTCGGCCAGGCTGACGATGGAGGCGATGATCGCGCCGTTGCGGCTGCCGGTGATCGTCGCCCCGCGGACAAAGCTTTGATCGATCTTGATCTTGTCGAACGGCGCTTTCTTCAGATAGCCCAGCGACGAATAGCCGGTGCCGAAATCGTCGAGCGCCAGGCGCACGCCCACGCGTTTGAGCGCGGTAAACATCGCGTCGGTGCCCGGATTGTCATTGAGGAAGACGCTTTCGGTAATCTCCAGCTCCAACCGCTCGGGTGCGACTTGCGCCGAGGCCAAGGCGCTGGTGACGATCGCCGGCAATGCCGGATTGGCAAATTGCAATGGCGACACATTGACCGCGACTCGCACCGATTCAGGCCAGGTCGCCATATCCCGGCAAGCCGTGCGGAGCGCCCATTCGCCGATCTGGGCGATCAACCCGGCATCTTCGGCAATCGGAATGAATTTGGCCGGCGACATACGGCCGTTGATGGGATGGTTCCAGCGCAGCAGAGCCTCGAAACCGGTCACCTCTTCGCTCGTGACCTTGATGACGGGCTGATAATACAGCTCCAGCCCGCCATGGGTTATGGCATCGCGCAGATCGTGCTCGAGCTGACGGCGTTCCTCGGCATCGCTGTGCAGATTCGCAGTGTAGAAATGATGGCATCCCCGACCGCGATCCTTCGCGGCATACAGCGCAAGATCGGCGTTGCGGATGATCGCCTCCGCGGTCACGCCGTCGGCGGGCGAAATGGCGATGCCGATCGACGCCCCGATCATCACCCGACTGCCTTCGATCGAATAGGGCTGCGACAGCGATTCGATGATCCGCGCTGCCAGATCGGCCAGCCGATCCGGCGCCATCCGCCCCGGCAGCACGACCTGGAATTCATCGCCGCCGAGCCGGCCCACTCGGCCCAGATCGTTCACCGACAATTGCAGCCGCTGGGCGACCTGCTTGAGCAGCGCGTCCCCCGCCGGATGCCCCATGGTATCGTTGACGTGCTTGAAGCGATCGAGATCAAGCAGGAACACCGCGCAATGGCGGTGCGTTTCGTGCGGCGCGTTGAGGATCTTTTCCAGCGTCTGCGACATCTGGAAGCGATTGGCGAGGCCGGTCAGCGAATCATAATGTGCCAGCCGCGAGGCATGTTGTTCGGAACGGCGCCGTTCGGTGAGATCGCTGCCGGACCCTCGAAAACCGAGGAAATTGGCAAAGCCGTCATAGATCGGCCGCCCCGAGATCGACCACCAGCGTTCTTCGCCATAATCGGCGGCGCGGACCAGCAATTCCTGGAACGACGAGCGCGAATTGAGATGAAACAGCAGCGTCCGCTCGCCCGCCTGCTCGGTGGCCTCGAGGATGAACAAGTCGATGAACGGCTTGCTCATCAGGCTGGATGGTTCGCAGCCGAGCAACTCGCTGATTGTCGGCGAGATATAAGTGACAATGCCGCGCCGATCGGTTTCCCAGAACCAGCCCAGCCCTGCCTGTTCATAATCGGCGAGGATTTCCTCGGCGCGCATCAGCGTCCGGTCGATTTCGCGCTGACGCGCCTCGGTCACGCGATCGATACCCGATTGGCGAACCGCCGCACCCAGCCCGATCCCGCAGCCCAGCATCAGCGTCAGCACGGCTTGCGATGTCGCCTCGGACGCCGCCATCCCGGCCCATAACGCGATCTGCGCGACAACTAACGATGGCAGCCGATTGGTCAGCGCGATCGAGGCAACGATGCCGACGATCACCAGCATGCCCAGATAGAATTCGACGTGATCGGCGCGATCGACATCATGGAGAATGGCAATCGCAGCGCCATAGAGCAGCATCGGCAGCCCCACGGCGACGACCATGGCGAAATAGCGCGCCGCGGCGCTACGGCCCGGCACGCGCTCGAAACGGACGAACAATGGCGCAGCGGCGGCGATCAGCGCTGCCGCGCCCGCCGCAACCGTGCCCCGCACATCGGGCAACGACCGGTGCTCCAGCACGGCGAGCAAATACAGCAGGGCCATCGCCGGCGCCGCCATCGCCCAGCCATCGGAAATCAGGAAATGGTCGATGAGCGGATTAGCCGAATTCCGGCCCGGATCTTTCCGATCGTTGATGGAAGGCCGTGGAATTGCCAGGTCAGGCGTGCGCACGGCAACCGGCGGCGCCGACGCGTCTTCCGACCGCCGCGCCTCTGGTTCGCCGTCTGCCCACGCATTACGTCCCTGCATGGGCTACCTTTGCCAAATTGCGCTTGAGAAACTGTTAAGCCGGAGCGTGAAAAAGTGTAAAATTCCGACACTTTGTCGCAGAGCATCCGCGTGATCCGAAACGAGTTGATCGCGTCCCACTGTGGCCTCGGTATATCGCCGAGGTGATCAGGCGAGGCCTGCGCTTTCCAGCTTGTGCGAAATTCGTAAACCGGCTGGCCTTGCGAGCATTACGGTCTAATTCGGGTCCGAGCGATCGGTCATCGGGTTGCGGGAGAAATATCAGTGCTGCACATCGCCATCATCGGGTCTGGCCCCGCCGGCTATTATACCGCCGAAGCGGCACAGAAGCAGTGGGGCGATGCGGTGCAGGTCGATATTTTCGACCGCCTGCCCGTACCTTACGGGCTGATCCGGACCGGCGTCGCCCCCGATCACCAGTCGATCAAGGGGGTTTCGCGCCGCTATGAGGCGGTGGCGCTATCGGACAACGTCCGCTTCATTGGCAATGTCACGATCGGCGAGGACATCGAAATCGCTGAATTGCGGGAATTATACGATGCCGTAGTGCTGGCGACGGGCGCGCCCCACGACAAGCTGCTGGGCTTGCCGGGCGAGCATCTCGCCAATGTCTACGGCAGCGCCGCCTTCGTCGGCTGGTACAACGGCCACCCGCAATTCGCCGATCTCGACCCCGATCTGAGCGGTGCCGGCGCGGTAGTGATCGGCAACGGCAATGTCGCGCTCGACGTCGCTCGCATCCTTGCCAAGACCCGTGCCGAATTCGCCGGCAGCGATATCGTTGCCCATGCGCTCGACCGGCTCGACCAGTCGCGCCTTACCCGGATCACGTTGCTGGGGCGGCGCGGGCCGCACCAGATCGCGATGACGCCTAAGGAATTGGGGGAATTGGGCCATCTGACGCGCGCTTACACCCGCGTCGACGCAGCGGATCTGCCCGATCTTTCGGAAGACGCAGCACTCGATCCGGGGCAGCGCAAATCGGTCACCCATCTGCGCAACTTCGCCGCCACGCCGCCGTCCGACAAGCCGCTCGACCTCGAATTCGATTTCTTCGCCGCGCCCAAGGCGATCATCGCCGGCGAGGATGGCAAGGTGGCCGCGGTGGAAGTCGAACGCACGCGCCTCGACGATGGCCGCGCCGTCGGCACCGGCGAGATCTATCGCATTCCCGCCAGCCTGGTGGTCGCCTGCATCGGCTACCAGACCTCGCCGATCCCCGGCGTGCCCTTCGACGAAAGCGGCGGCCGCTTCGCCAATGATGAAGGCCGTATCCTTCCCGGCCTCTACTGCGTCGGCTGGGCACGGCGCGGACCTTCGGGCACCATCGGCACCAACCGCCCGGACGGTTTCGGCGTCATCGAAAAAATCGCCGCCGATATCAGCGCCAGCGGGAAACTCGGCGGCGCCGGCTTCGACAAGCTCGCCGCGGCACGCAAGCTGGCGGTGGTGGAATTCCACGAGTGGCAGAAGATCGAGGAAGCCGAAACGAAGCGAGCCCGCCACGATGCCCCACGCGAGAAATTCGTCAGCTTGGGTGAGATGATCGCCGCGGCGGGGAAGATCTGAGAATCGCGCGATCAATTTCGGCGGTAATTAGGTGGTTAGGAGACATTTCTCCGCCAGCAGGCATCGAAGTCGGCCTTTGAGATTGCTTCAGGCTCAAACTGTGGGTCGGAAGCAATTTCTGTCAGAGGCGGCACGCCACCTTTCCCAGTCTCCAATTGCGACCCGTCAGACCTCTATCGCCCGCATCTGATACCAATCCCGACTGATAACCTCCCCGTCCGTCCTGAGCTTGTCGAAGGACTGTCCTTCTTCTTAGCAAGGAACGAAAAGAAAGCAGTCCTTCGACAAGCTCAGGACAGCCCGGGGATATGTAACACGATCGACGCTTACTGCGGGCGACCCGCCATCACACCCGCATCGGCATCAGCACATAGAGCGCCGGGCTCTTCTCATCCTGCCGGATCAACGTCGGCGCGCCCGCGTCAGCAAGGTGCAATTCCACCGTGTCGCTGTCCATCTGCCCCAGGATATCCTTGAGATAATTGGCGTTAAAGCCGATCTCGAAGCCCGCAGCCTTGTAATCGGCGGGCACTTCCTCGGCGGCAGTGCCATTGTCCGGCGATGTCACCGACAACGTCACCCGATCGGGCTCCAGCGCCATCTTGACCGCGCGGGTCTTTTCGGTGGCAATGGTGGCGACGCGATCCACGCCTTCGTAAAGCGATTTGGGATCGAGCCGCAGCAGCTTGTCGTTGCCGGTGGGGATGACGCGGTTGTAATCGGGGAAAGTGCCATCGATCAGCTTGCTGGTCAGCACCACGCCGCTCTGCCCGCCCAGGGTGAAGCGGATTTTCGATACCGACAAATCGATCAGCACCGCCGTATCCAGCGATTCTTCGAGCAGTTTACGCAATTCGGCGACGCATTTGCGCGGCACGATCACATCGGGCATGCCTTCGGCACCATCTGGTCGGGCCAGCGTGTAACGCGCGAGACGGTGGCCATCGGTGGCCGCCGCCTTCAGCTCGTCCTCGATGACATGGAAGAAAATGCCGTTGAGGTAATAGCGCGTTTCCTCGGTCGAGATCGCAAAGCGGGTGCGGTCGATCAACTGGGCGAGCGTCGCCGCCGGCAGTTCGAAGCTGGTCGGCAGATCGCCTTCGACGATCACCGGAAAATCGTCGCGCGGCAGCGTCGGCAGGGTGAAGCGGCTGCGCCCGGCCTTGACCACCATGCGGTTATCCGCCGCGTCCAGGCTGACCTGGCTGCCGTCGGGCAGCTTGCGGGCGATATCGAACAGCAGATGCGCCGAGACGGTGATCGCGCCCGCACCCTCGACACTGACCGCGGCCATGCTTTCCACGACCTGCAAATCGAGGTCGGTAGCCATGATCCGCACGGTATTGTCGGGCGCCGCCTCGATCAGCACGTTGGAGAGGATCGGAATCGTGTTGCGCCGTTCGACCACAGACTGGACGTGGCTGAGACAGCGCAGCAGGGTCGCGCGTTCGATGGTGGCCTTCATGTGTGTCCCACGCCCAGATGTTGCCCCTCGGGTGACGGCAGCCGGAATCGCCCAGCCAACCGCCTTTTCGGACCATCTTCCTTAACGCGGGAGGCGGCGGCGGCAAGCGCTGACTGCATTGCCGCCGGTGAATCTGGGGATAAATCCGCTATTTGCTGCCGGGAACCGTCATTCCAGCGCAAGCTGGACCGGACTTTGCATGGGCCGCCGCATGCGCGCCAAAGGACGCCGACCCGTCGGTTACGCGAACCAGCGAATCAGCGTCCTTTGTTCAGAAGCATTCGGTCGTTTAGAAATTCTGGGCCTGCTGGCCGAGCAGGGTCACCTCCACTCGCCGGTTCTGCCGCATGCCTTCGGGCGTCGCGTTACTGGCGATCGGATCGCGCAGGCCATGACCGGTGATCTGGAAGCGCGCCTGCACGCCCATGCCAACGAGTGCGTCACGCACGCTCCTGGCCCGGTTTTCAGAAAGCACCTGGTTATGCGCCTCGCCGCCGCGCGAGTCGGTATAGCCATCAATGGCGACTCCTACGTCGCGCTGATTGCGAAGATAAGCGACCAGCGGTCGCAACCTGTCGAGCGCCTCGGGGCGGAGCACGGCGCTGTCGGTGGCGAACAGGACATCTCCGGAGAGATTGAAGCTGGCCCCGCGCGGGGTCTGATGGAACCCGTAATCATGCATGGCGCGGTGATCCCAGCCGCCACCCCAGCCTGGGCCGCTCGGCGGTGGCGGCGGAGGAGGCGGTGGTGGTGGCGGAAAGCCATGATCGTGCCAATCCCCGTAAAAGCGCCCGCGATCGGGGTCGGCAGCGGCGCGAAAAGCATGATCGGCGGCGCGCGCCTCGCGAATGTCGATGACGCCATCGTGATTGAAATCGAAATTGCGCATCACGAAAGCACGACCACGCGGGGTGTCGCGCAATTCGGGCAGGAGATAAGGTACGCCGGGCCCGGCCAATTCGATGCCTGGGCCGCCTGGGCCACCCGGCGGGCCGTCACGCCAGTCAGGCCGATCCTGTGCCAAAGTGCTCACCGAGCCCGCAAGGGCAGCGGCAAGCGTGGCGCTGGCCAATATCGTTTTCCTCATCATCGTTCTCCATTCGGCTGTCGTTATCGAGGCTATGACCGAGCGGGACTGAACGAAAACTGATCTGAGGCGACAGGAACGGTTAAGGCTTTAGGTCAATTTTGTGAACAATTGTAACTATCCCAACATCGCCATGCCACCGTTGACGTGTAGCGTCTGACCGGTGACGTAAGCCGCCTCGCGGCTGGCGAGATAAGCGACGGCCGCGCCGATTTCGTCGCCCTCACCCATCCGGCCCATCGGAATACGCGTATTCAGCGCCTCTTTCTGCGCGTCGGGCAACACATCGGTCATCGCGGTGCGGATGAACCCCGGCGCCACGCAATTGACGGTGATGCCGCGCGTCGCCAGTTCCTGCGCCAGCGATTTCGACATCGCCACCAGCCCGCCTTTGGCGGCAGCGTAATTCACCTGCCCCGGATTACCGGTCGCGCCGACGACGCTGGTGATGGTGATCATCCGGCCGAACCGCGCCTTCATCATCGGCTTGGACGCGGCGCGCATCAGCCGGAACGCCGCCTCCAGATTGACGCGGATCACCGCGTCCCATTCCTCGTCCTTCATCCGCATCGCCAGATTGTCGCGGGTGATCCCGGCGTTATTGACGAGAATGTCGAGCTTGCCGAGCGAATCCAGCGCCGCCGGCACCAGCTTCTCGACGTCCTGCGGGTTCGACAGATCGCAAGTGATGGCGACGTGATCGACCTCCTGCAAATGCTGCGGGGTGTGCTCATCGAGTTCGTCGCGAAACGCCCGCAGCTTGCCGGCGTTCGACCCCGACACCGCCAGCCGCGCGCCTTGCGCCGCCAGCGCGCGGGCGATGGCACTGCCGATGCCACCCGAGGCGCCGGTCACCAGCGCGGTCATTCCGGTGAGATCGAACATGCTCCCAGTTCCCTTCACCCCTAAAGCTCCTTCACTAGCGCTTCGATATCGGCCATGCTGACCACGCTGGTCACCGCGACATCATTGGCCGAACGCGTGATCATCGGACCCAGCACCTTGGCGCCCAACTCGACCACCCGTTCGACGCCGGCTTCTTTCATCGCGATTGCGGTCTCACGCCAGCGTACCCGGCCCGTGACCTGCTCGACCAGCAAACGCTTGATTTCGGCCGGATCGGTGGCGACCGCGGCGGTGACATTGGCGAACAGCGCCACGCGCAACGCTCCCGGCGGGGTCTGGTCCAATGCCTCGGCCATATCGTCAGCCGCACCCTGCATCAGCGGACAATGAAACGGTGCCGACACCGGCAGCAGCATGCCGCGCTTGATGCCGAAATCCTTGACCATGGCGATGGCCCGGCCGATCGCGGCAGTATGGCCGGACAGCACCACCTGCCCCGGATCATTGTCATTCGCGACCGTGCAGACCTCGCCTTGCGCGGCGGCTTCAGCCAGCGCGGTCGCCTTGTCGATATCCGCGCCGAGCAGCGCTGCCATCGCGCCGATACCCACCGGCACCGCCACCTGCATCGCCTGCCCGCGCAATTTCAGCAGCCGCGCGGTATCGGCCAGCGAAAAGGCGCCCGACGCGCAGAGCGCGCTATATTCGCCAAGGCTGTGGCCGGCGACGAAGTCGGCCTTTTCGGGGAGCGAGATGCCGCCTTCCTTCTTGAGTACGCGCAGCACCGCGATGGCATGCGCCATGATCGCCGGCTGCGCGTTTTCGGTCAGCATCAGCGCCTCTTCGGGGCCCTGCGTCATCATCTGAAACAGCTTCTGCCCCAGCGCATCATCCACTTCCTCGAACACTTCGCGCGCGGCGGCGCTGGCTTCGGCCAATTCCCGGCCCATGCCGACCTTCTGGCTGCCCTGTCCGGGAAAAACGAATGCGCGCATCTTGCGACCTCTCCATTCCGGCTTGCCTGCCGGGCTCATAGCGTGAGGCTATGTCATCCAATCGACACAACCGCTGATGCGGGGCGCGCCTAGTCCCGAGTGGCACGCTGCACAAGTATTTCAAACACCGAAGGGCACGATGCGATTGTCGCTATCATGGCCGATATCGGCGCGGCCGAGATAGGCAATCGCATGCCGCGCGCACCAATAACGAGCGATATCTTCGACTTCCGCACCAAATTCACGATCATTTGTCGGCACTTCGCTGACTCGCCCCAGGCGCAGCCCGGCGACGCCGCCGAGATGAGCCGTCACGTGAAAGAACAGCCGATCGATCGCGTATAAATACTCGGACACTTCCTCGACCAACACGATATGTCCGGCCAGCCCCGGCATCAGCGGCGTGCCGCACAGCATAGCCAGCGTGGTCAGATTGAAGGCGACGGTGGGACGCATGTCGAGGCCGCCTTCCAGCCCGGCAGGGTCGCCACTCAGCCAGCCCAGCGCGCGCCGCAGCGCCGTTTCACCGCCCGCGCGCCGGCCGTCGGCCACCATCGGGCCATGCGCGGGGCGACCGATCCCGGCGCGATATAGCCCCGCCAGCAGATAGCCCATATCCGAATAGCCGAGCCACGCCTTGTCGGCAGCCTCCGCTGTCAGCCCGGCAATCGCCGCCTGCGCGATCCGGTTCGAACCATAACCGCCGCGCGCAAACCACACGGCAGCGAACGCCGGGTCATTGGCGCAATCGAGGAAGGCTGACAAGCGCAGAGCATCCGGCCCGGCGAAATGGCCGGCGCTGGCGAAGCAGTGCTCGTGGAAATGCAGCGCGATTTCGGGGAACTCCGAAGCCGCCAGTTCCTCGGCCCGCGCGGCATCGACGCGGGTGATCGGGGTGGCCGGGGCGCAGATGGCGATGCGGATCGTCACCCCGCTGCCCTAGAGCGACGCGCGGTGTATGGGAAGCCAGTCCTGCATCTTCGTCATCCCGGCGCAGGCCGGGATCCAGAAAGACCTCGCACCCAGGCGGCCACGTCGGACTGGATTCCGGCCTGCGCCGGAATGACGAAGGGCGAAATATCATAAACCGCCGTGGTTGAGTTGCGCTGCAAAGACGCATACCGCTTCGGCATGACCGCTTCGCCATCCGTCGACCTCACCGCTCATCCCTGGTTCTTCTGCGGCATCGGCGGCTCCGGCATGTTGCCGCTGGCATTGATCTTGCGCGGCCATGGCGCCGCAATCGCCGGATCGGATCGCAGCCGCGATCAAGGCCGCACGCCAGAGAAATTCGCCTGGCTGGAAAGCCTGGGCGTGACCCTGTTTCCCCAGGATGGCAGCGGCATCACCAGTGCCGCGCAGACGCTTGTCGCCTCGGCGGCGGTGGAAGACACCGTGCCCGAGGTGCAGCGCGCCAAGGCACTCGCCTGCCCGCGCATGAGCCGCGCTGAATTGCTCGCCACGCTGTTCAATGCCGCCGAAACCGGGATCGCCATCGGCGGCACCAGCGGCAAGAGCACCGTCACCGGCATGGCCGGCTGGATCATGACCCAGACCGGGCGCAACCCCACGATTATGAATGGCGCGGTGATGAAGAACTTCGTCGCGCCGGATGCACCCTTTGCCAGCGCGCGCGTTGGTAACAGCGGTTTTTTCGTCTCCGAGGTCGATGAAAGCGATGGCTCGATCGCGCTGTACCGCCCCAAGGTCGCCGTGCTCGGCAATGTCAGCCTCGATCACAAAAGCCTGGAAGAACTACGCGATCTGTTCGGCAATTTTCTTGGCAGCGCCGAAATTGCCGCGATCAATCTGGACGACGCTGAAAGCACGGCCCTGACGCCCCGCGCACGCGCCCTGATCAGCTTTGCCATCGATAACCCGCAGGCCATGATCGGCGTGGTCCCCGGCAGCATCGCCGAAGCGCCAACCAGCCTCACCGCAACGCTGATCGACCGCCGCAACCGCGACACTTTCGCGCTGACGCTGCACATCCCCGGCCGCCACAATCTCGCCAATGCCCTCGCCGCCATCGCCGGCAGCCATGCCGCGGGCGTGCCGATCGCCGAAGCCGTCGCCGCGCTGGGCAGCTTCCTCGGCCTCGCCCGCCGCTTCGACATCCTCGGCACCAGCCCCGGTGGCGTCACCGTGATCGACGATTTCGGCCATAACCCCGACAAGGTTTCCGCGACGCTGGCCACGCTGAAAGCCCACCCCGGCCGCGTCATCGCCTTCTTCCAGCCGCACGGCTACGGCCCGCTGCGCCAGATGGGCGCCGAATTGGCGCAAGTCTTCGCGGCAAAACTGGGCGCGGAAGATCAAGTCCTGCTGTGCGACCCGGTCTATTTCGGTGGCACTGTCGATCGCAGCGAGGGCAGCGAACGCATCGTTCGTCTGATCGCGGAGGCGGGCGAGGTTACGGCCGTCCACCTGCCGACGCGCGATGAATGCGCGGCATACATCGCCGGGATCGCGCGGACGGGTGATCGGGTGGTGATCATGGGCGCGCGGGACGATACGTTGACGGCGTTTGGCCAGGAATTGTTGAAGGGTTTAAAATAGATTTTCTTGGGGTCAGCGGCCTCAAACCCCTTTTTTTTGGAGAGCTACCACCTCGGGTGAGGTATAATTCTCTGCAATGTAGTTGAGATATTGGCGTTTATCCCCTTCACCCACGCTGTAGCTTGGCGTCGATATAGCTAGCAACTTCGGCGATTGTCGCGTCCCTGAACTCGCCGCCCCGTTCAAACACTGGGCGCAGATCGACGCCGTGAGCGCTTTCCAGTTCGACGCAGAACTCTATGAAATCCTCGCGGTCGATATGCAGATCGGTCCACACGGTATCGGTCGGCGCGGGATCGCGTCCAGAGTAGCGCTTTGCCTGCGCTGTCACGTCTGCCAGCATCATCGCTAAGCCGATCATGGTCTCCTCCCAATATGGCGCGACCCTACCAGTAAATCCCCCGCGCCGATAGCGACTCACGCGAGCGACGACACGCGGCAACGGGGGGCGTAGTGGTAGAGATCAAATCCGGAACATGGTTGAAAATTCTTCAACTCCGCAGATACGTTGCGGGCGGTGCGTATTATCGCCCACCGCAGTCGGTAGCCGAACCGGGTAAGGACTGGCATTTTTTGAGTTCACATTTCTCTATATATTACATATAGTTAAGTATACATAGTCCGGAGCCTGCCGCGCCCATCCCGGTTCGGATACCGACTGCGGTGGGCGGGACGGTACATTTTTCTTAGCGCAGAACGCAAAATCTATGCGGTTAGCGCGGTCCGCTTTACGACGTCGTAACGATCTGCTAGATGATGGTTACCGCTACGCACATCAGGGCCGCAGCCATGGCCACGGAACCACCGCATAAAACGCCGCCTTACGCGTCGTACGTCAGCTTCCAGAACTATCTGGACCATCTGCGCGGCAAGTCTTTGCCGAGCCGGATCGACAACACCGTCATGTCCCATCTCAATTATGGCACGCGCCAAGCGCTTATGGCTGCGCTGCGCTCGCTGGGCCTCGTGGGTGAAGGTGACGCGCCGACGACCAATCTAGAACTGCTGGTCGATGCCTTGGACGAAGACAGACAGGCGCTGCTGCTAGAGACGATCAAGGCGACCTATCCGTATTTCTTCGACGGCAAAATCGACTTGGGCCGCGCCACGACCGGCGAATTTCATTCGGTGATGAAAGAGGCCACCGGCACACAGGGCTCCACAATCGACAAGGCGAGTTCGTTCTTCTTCGGCCTTGCCGCAGCAGCCGGGATAACGTTGTCGCCCCACCTTGTGACCCGCAAGTCGGGAGGAGGAGGGTCGGCGAAACGTGGGAAGCTGAGGGCGAAAAAAGTGAAACCGCCATTGGAAGAGGAGCAGGGTCAGAATCCGCTGAATGGCGCTGGCGGCGTCAAAGGGATGGCCAATCAGCTTCTGGACAAGTTCCCCCCGTTCGACCCGAAATGGCCCGATCCCATCAAGGCACAGTGGTTCAGCGGGTTTGAACGCCTCATGGCAAGTGCCGAAAAAACTGGACAAATTTGAGATCGAGCGGGCCGTGTGCCGCATACCGCTACACACCACACGGCCCGGAACCCCAAACGAAAGGAGGGACAAGAAATGGCTCAATACCATCAACCGTTATAGCGGTTGCCGCCTAGCGGCGAAGCACCCTGCCCCCTTCCATAAGGGGTAAGAACGGCGACGTTGCCCGGTTCCAGCCCGGGCGCGTCACCGCGCGTTTATATAGCAAAATTGCTAGACTCCGTCTATAGGGAATTATCATGGATCGACTTTCCCTGTCGGAGGCGCTTGCCTCAAATCGCTTAGCGGACTTCATCGAACAGGCCGAAGCTGACGGCTTAGGCGCCGCTGATCCCGCTCAGTTTGAAGCGATCGTGAAGCGCGTCACAGCGCCCCAACCATCAAATCAAACATCGCGCTCGCGGTGGTTCGCGCGGAATTACGGTGACAGGTGCAATAATACCCAAAATTCCAAACTGAACACATTCTTCACCGAGGCATAGTCCCCGATAGCGGCGGTAACGTCTGGTTCCCCAACGACACCGATTTCGGCGCTGACGACACGCTCCCACCACCCTGAACACCATTCGATCGGTGCGCAGCGTTTTCCGAATGGGCCGGCGTCGAACCTTCCTCGATCAGCGCTTCGCCCCGTTCAGCCACCAACATCGCCATCAGCGCCTGCAACAATGGCCCACCGCCAAGGCCGCCACCGCCGCCCGAGCCGCCATCACCTCCACCGCTCACCTGAATGCGCGGCACGATATCGACGCCCGATTTCTCCAGCGCCTCGGCGAAACGCTCGGCGATCTGGCGGGTGAGCTGGTAACGCGGGCCGCCTGATGCCGCGGCTTGTTTCTCGATCGCCTCAGCCTGCGCCAGGCCGACCTTGGTCACCTTCTCGGCTTCGGCCGAGGCCAGCGCCACCACCTTGCGCGCCTCGCCTTCGCCGAGCAGCTGGATGCGATCCGCCTCGGCCTGGGCCAAGGTGCGAGTCTGGTTGGCTTCCTGCTGCGAGCGGGCGAGGTTGGCCTTGCCCTGGTTCTCCTGCACCTGGATCGACAGCGCCGATTCGGTGATCGCGGTCTGCTGCTTGGCCTGCGCCTCCGCCTCGCGCAATTCGCGCTCCTTTTGCGCCGCGACGACCTGGCGCTCGTAAGTCCCGACCTGTTCGTCGGCGAGTTGACGCTGACGCAGCTGGATGAGTATCTTTTCGATCTGATCGTTGCCCTCGGCGGCGCGCGGCGTGCCGATCAGCACCTCTTGCAGTTCGAGATTATAAGCCGAAAACTTCGAGCGCATCTCGACCGCCGAGCTTTCCTGGATATCGCTGCGCTCTTGCAGCAGCTCGATCAAGGTCCGCTTCTGCGCGACATTTTTGAAATAAGCGGACACCATCGGATCGAGCGTCTGCTCGACCAGCCGCTTGATGTCGCCAAAACGCTGCACCACCAGCGGCGCCTTGCGGTAATCGATATGCACCACCACCGAGAGCGGCAGGATCGGCTCAAAGGCATCGCGGGTGATCAGCGAGACCTCGGAGAGATTCTCGTCGAACTTATGCGGCCCGATGTTGGACTGGTCCCATTTGAGGATGAAATTGGTGGTCGGCACGGTCAGGATCGCGCCGGCATAGGTATTGAACGCATATTTGCCGGGCAGCAGCGGCTCGCTCCACACGCCGCGATTGCCCGGTGCGACCAGTTCGCCATGGCGGTAATCCGCGCCCGAAGTGTCCTCGCCCGCTTCCCCGGTATAGGAAATCACCACCCCGACGTGGCCGACCTCGATGATCGTCTTGCCGACCTTCTCGACCGTCGCAAACAGGCGATTGATGAAATAGCTGCCCTCGACCAGCACCTGGAGCTGCCGGCCACGACAGCCGCCGGCGGCGAGAAACTTTTCCGGATCCTGGAAGCTGTTGTGGAAGGTTTCGGTATTCTGCTGATCCGAACCGACCGAAGGGGCGATGATCTGCTGCGCGGGCAGCGCTGGGCCATCATGCACGGTAACGACGCCGATCACGTCCTCGGCATCCTTGATCACCACCGCCTCGAAGCCGCTCCGCGCGGTGATGACATTGGCCATCTCGGTGAACAGGGTCGCGTCAGCGCTTTCCATCATCAGGCCATAAATGCGCTCGCGGGTGATGATGACGAACTGGGCAAGGTTGAGCGCATAAGTGCCCTCGCGCAGAATCGCGCGCTGCGGTCCCTTTTGTCCGCCAACGCTGAGAAAACCGCGCGTATCGAGAAAATCGCTCGCGGTGACATTGCTCGCCAGCGTTTGCGTGGGGCCCAGCGGCTTGCCGTCGCGGGCAAAAACATAGCCGATCTGCCCCTGGGGGATCGTCACCAGCGACTGAGTGTGGACGCGGAATTGAAACGGGAAAAAGAAATGGAAACCGCCGCGCAGCACGTCGGGCTGAAAGCCGGCTTCCCCGCTCAGCGCGATCAGGCCACCGGCGATCGAGCCGCCACTGCTCCACAGCTTTTCGACGATCGCGACGCGATTATTGCCGACGTAGCGAACGATTCCAGATGCATAGAACACTACGATGGCCACGATGACCAGCACCACAAGCACCCCATACCATATCATCATCGACACAAGTCTCTCCCCAACGCGCGACAGCGGTCGTCCGTCCCCCGTAGCGAAAGCTAAGTCAGGCAACCGCGAATTGCCAGCGCGATCAATATCGGAATCGCTCCCGCGCTATTGCCGCCGGGCTGAATGCTCCATACTCTCTCTGCCATAAAAATAAGGGAGAGCTTCATGCATCGCATCCTGCCGCGCGTCGCCGCCATGGCGTTTGCCGTAACCGCCGCTGCCGCCATGGCTCAGCAAACCGCCCCGCCATCCAGCCCCGGCAATCCACCTGCCGCACCCGCGCGCCCGGTGTTCGACGACGCCGGCACGGTCCACGTACCCGCCTTCGAGCTGCCGCCCTCGCCCTTCTCCAGCGCCGAGGCGCAGCGGTTCATGACCTTCCGTGCGCATATCAAGCCGCCCTCGCTGTCCGCCAAGGACGATATCGTCACCAATCGCCACGCCATCGACGCGCTGATGGGCAGCCAGATCGGAGCGATGCAGGCGCTTTATCCCGTCGATATCGTGGAAGACAGCGTGGCCGGAGTGCCGGTGCGGATCGTCACCCCGCATGGCAAATCCTACGATCCCGACCGCGTGCTCATCAACCTGCACGGCGGCGGCTTTTCGACCTGTTGGGGTTCGTGCTCGCTGCTCGAATCGATCCCGATCGCCGGATTGGGCGGCTACAAGGTGATCTCGGTCAATTACCGCATGGGGCCGGAAGCCACTCACCCCGCCGCGGTCGAGGACGCCGCCGCGGTTTATCGCGACCTCCTCAAGCGTTATTCGCCTCACCACATCGGCGTCTATGGCTGCTCGGCAGGCGGCTCGCTCACCGCCCAGCTCGCCGCATGGCTCCCCACCCACGGCCTGCCGCAAATGGGCGCGGCGGGCATCTTCGGCGCCGGCGGCGTGCGCTTCCAGTCCGGCGACAGCGCCTGGATCGCCGCCTATATCGACGGTTCGTTCCCACCGCCGGCCAAGCCGGGCGAAACACCGATCGATATGAGCCACGGTTATTTCGCGCACGCCGACATGGCGGATTCGATCATTTCGCCCGCACTCCACCCCGATGTCATCGCCAAGTTTCCGCCAACGCTGCTGATCACCGGCACCCGTTCCATGGATATGAGCCCGGCGATCGTCACCAATTCGGCGCTGATCAAAGCACGCGTGCCCGCGACGCTGATCGTCGGCGAAGGCATGGGCCATTGCTATATGTACATGCCCGGATTGCCCGAAGCGCGCGACGCCCATCAGGCGATCGTCGATTTCTTCCGGAAGAATTTGCAGTAGGGTGAAGGTGGGGGATTTTAGGAAAGTCTTGGGGCTTTTTGCCCCAAACCCCTATGAACGTCGGCGTTGCGTGACAGTTCGGTGGAGGAATATGGCCGCCACGCTGCAGGTTTTCAGACCGCTTCGCGGTGGGGCGCAACAAAGCGGGAGCGCACGACATTGAGCAAACGCTAAGACTTGCCCGCTATTGCTCCTCCTCTGCCGGGAGGGTGTAATGCATCTTGGGTTTATACCGTTGCTCGCTGCCTGCGTCGGCATTTCGGCCTGCTCGACAAACGCCGATCTGGCGCCGGTTCGAAGCTATGCGCGAACCGTTCTCGCAGTACCGCACCTGCAACAGGAACCCCTGCTCTGTGTTCCGACGTCGGCGGCTATGGTTATGACCTTTTACGGCGATCCGCATCCGCCACGGCAGTTAAAATCGCTTGCATCCGGTAAGACTTATGATCCGGCAGCGCCATTCAATGATTTTACCATCACCTACTATAGTGACCTTATTCGAGCCGCCCACACGCTGGGCTACGATTGGACGCAGCACAGCTTTGCTGACGACGATACAGGCTTCGAATACGGCCTTACTTTGATTGAAACCGAACTTCGGGCCGGCCATCCAGTCCTGGTTGATGCCACCTTACCGAGTGGGCACACTTTTGTAATCCGTGGTTTCGATCTAAATTCTCACCAACTATTCGCGGTGGACCCCGATGAGCCAGCGCCAGGTGAACGAATACTGTCATTTTCAGAGTTCAAAGCCGTCTGGAATGAGCACGCCTATAAGAATAACTTCCGCGCCATGATCCTTACCCGGCCAATTCCCCGATCCCCTTGGGCCTAGCGACTTCGCGCCACACCGAACCATCACCCAACAACGGCATTAATGGGGTTTGGGGCCCCTGGCCCCAAGTCTACCCACTGTTCCTGCCACCTACCTCTATCCGTTCAACGAATTAATCGCCGCCAGCACCCTCACCTCAATCTCTTCGCGAGGCAATCCAACCGGAATCACCTCACCGAAGCGCAGCGTGATCGTGCCCGCGCGTTTCCAGCGGCGGTGGTAGAGCGGCCCGCTATTGACCGCGACGGGGACCACGGGCAGCCCGATCAGCTTGTAAAGCCCGGCAAATCCGGACTGCAGCGGCGCTTGCACGCCGTGTGGGATGCGGGTGCCTTCGGGGAAGATGGCGATGCCGCGATCCTTGGCGGTCAGCCGGCGCGCCGCGGCCACCATTTTGCGCAGCGCGGTGGCGCCCTGGTCGCGTTCGACCGCGACCACGCCGTAGCCGTCGGCGACGCGGCCCCAGCCGGGCAGACGCAGGAGTTCGACCTTGGCGAAGACCACCGGATAGGGGAGCATGGTCGGCAGGTCGATCGCTTCGAACTGGCTCTCATGCTTGAGCGCCACCATCACCGCGCCTTGCGGTATCACGCCTTCGACGCGGACGTGGATGTTCAGGATATATTCGACGCAGCGGCGGTGAAACCACGCCCAAACGCCGCAGATTGCCCGCACGCTGCGCGGTCTCAGCCGCACCGCCACGAGCGCCACCAACACGACAATGACGGTGCCACCGTAAAATACCGGGTAGAACACCAGGCTGCGCAGCACTTCACCGATGCGCGCAGGTCTGTCGTCAGCGATATTTAAGCTTTCCGGCTGCACCAAACCGCTCATCGGATCAGCGCTCCGAACCGTCGCGCCAGCAATTTGCAATATTCCACGAACAGAATGTTCAGCGAGGGTTGCGTGGGCACCGCATCCTCGGTCACCGCCACCGAAGCGGGCAGCACCCGGCGCAACTCCCAAAAGGCGCGCCGCATATGCCAGTCCGAGGTGACCAGCCGTACTGTGGTGATATGCCGGTCTGATATCCATTGGCGGGCCTCCTGCGCATTGCTGCGGGTGTCGACCGATTCCGAACCGAGCGTGACGCAGCATTGCATCACTTGGGGATCAACGTGGTAATGGAGGGCGAACTCGTTGGGCTGGACCTCGGGATCGACGCCGGCCACCAGCATCTGCCCGGCCCAGCCGCGATGCAGCACTTCCAGCCCGCGCGCGATGCGCCCCTCGGCCCCGGTCAGCACGATCACCGCGCTGCCGGCGCCCGATCCGCCAGGCACGGCATCCACGGGCTTCGGCAGCGTTACCGCGAAGACGATAAAGCCCAATATCCAGCCCAGCAGGATCAGCGAAAGCAATCGGCGCAACATATTGGCGGCTATAGCATGCTGCGCAAGGCACTGAGTACCGAAAGACGCGCCGTCAGCATCGCCAGCGCCACGCCGGCTATCGGGATGAGCGCGAGGATCAGCCAATCGCCGAAGTGCAGCGCACCGCCGGCAACGATCCCCGCATCCAGGCTGGCGAACCGCGTGCCCAAAAACAGGATCACCAGCCCGGCTATGCCCAGTCCCACCGCGCCGCCGACCGCCGCGTCCACACCGATGGCGCGCTGGACGATGCGGGCGACCTGGGCGTCGGTGCCGCCCAGCATATGCACGATCTCGATGGTCGTGCGATGATTGCCCAGCGCGGTGCGCGCGGCCAGCAGCACCGCCGCCGCCATCGCACCGGCCAGCAGCACGATCAGCGCCGCGGCCAGCCATTGCAGCGATTCGATCGCTCCGAACACCGGTTTGAGCCAGCTGGCCTGAGCATCGACCCGCGCTTCGGGCGCCACGCGATGCACTTGCGCGGCCAGTTCGGCGACCCGTTTCGGGGTGACATTGCCCTCCAACTGCGCATCGATCAGCGCAGGTACAGGCACGGCATCGCTGTCGTCACCCGCCGAGCCAAGCCAGGGTTCGATCAGAGCATCGACCTCGCCATCCGGCACCAGCCGCACCGTCGTCACCCCCGACATCGCCCGGAGTACCGCGACGCTGGCCTCGGCTTGATCTGCGCGGGCACCGGGCGCCGCCTCGACGATCTGCACCGTCACCCCGCCCGACAATTGATTGCTGGCCGCGCCGGCCACGTTCTTGAGCGCAAGGCCACCCGCCGCCGCGATCACCGTCAACGCCACCATGATCGCAATCACCAGCGGCATCGGCCCCGACAGGCCAGAGAGCGGCAGCAGCTTGCCCTCTTCCATCGCCTGGCGAAAGCGATGCAGCGGCGCAGCGCGGGGGCCATTGTTCCCAGCCTGCTCCTGTTCCCACATTTCCGACGGCGATAGCCGCGTATCATCTTGGCTGAACGGCCCGCTCATGGCCGCGCTTCCTGGCGGCGGGGGGGATAACGCAGCGCACCGGTGGGATCGCTTAACCGCCCCTTGTCGAGCCGCATGATCAGCGGCTCCGACACCTGCTGCAGCATATGAATATCGTGGGTCGCCACCACCACGGTCGTGCCAAGCCGGTTCAACGCCTCGAACAAGTGCAGCAGCTTGACCGCCATGTCGGGATCGACGTTGCCGGTGGGCTCGTCCGCGACCAGCAGATCGGGCCGCCCGATCACGGCGCGGGCGATGGCAACGCGCTGCTGCTCCCCGCCCGACAGCGTCGCCGGCCGGGCGCCCATGCGATCCGCCAGCCCCACCCATTCGAGCATATCGGCGACGGGACGGATGACATCCTTTTCCGGCACCCCTGCCACCCGCAGCGGCAAGGCGACATTATCGAAGGCCGACAAATGCCCGACCAGCCGGAAATCCTGGAACACCACGCCGAGCCGGCGACGAAAGCCAGGCAAGCGCGAGCGCGGCAGGGTGATCGCATCGGTGCCGAACATGCGGATGGCCCCGCGCGAGGGGCGCTGCGCCAGGTACATCAATCTCAACAGGGAGCTTTTGCCCGCGCCGCTCGCCCCGGTCAGGAAGTAAAAGCTGCCCTTGTAAAGCGTGAAGGATATGTCGCTCAGCACTTCGCGGTCGGTACCATAGCGCAAGCCGACATTGTCGAACTGGGCGATTTCGCCAAGATCAGCGCCCACACTCGCGCTCTTTCCCCGCCCCGCCACAGTCATTGTAAACAGGCAGAAGTCATATTTAAGGGCGTATCCAAGCTTTGCGGCATACCACTATCAAAGCGTTAACTGGCTATAGCCGTCAATCCATGTGGAAAAAAGCCTGTTGACCCGACGCTTTATTCGCCCCGGCCTTGTCGGGTGAGGCATCGCCATGCGATATGTCACATAGAATGATTATCGCCTGCCCTGCCTGTTCGACCCGATATGCTGTCCCCGACAGCGCGGTCGGCGTGGATGGACGAGTGGTACGCTGCGCAAAATGTCGCCACAGCTGGTTTCAGGAAGGTCCGGAACTGGCCGGACAGCCGGCAGCGGCAAGGTCTGCGTCTACGGCATCGCCCGCTGCATCGCCACCGCCTCCAGCATCTTCGACCCCGTTATCTGCTCCACCCGTCGTAACGACCGAGCCGGTAACCACTCCTGCGCCGCCGCCGCCGCCGATAGAAGCCCCCCCGCCCCGCATTCATGCCGAGGCACGGGCCGTTGACGACTATGCCGAGACCAGCAGCAGTTTCGCCCATGAACCGCCGTTTCGACCGCGCCGCAATCCGGCGACGCTGTGGATGACGGGCGCGATCCTGTTCGCGTTGCTCGCTTTTGCGGCGATCGCCGCCGTCGCCCAGTTCGGCCTGCCCGATTGGCTGCCGCTGCCGCGCAGCACCTTTGCCGAAGCCCAGCCCGACCTCGTGCTGGATTTCCCCCATAACCGCCAGGAGCGGCGGCCGCTGCCCAACGGCAGCGATTTCTTCAACGTCAGCGGGACGATCCTTAACGTCGGCAAGGAACGCCGCGCAGTGCCAACGCTGCTGATCGTGCTGCGCAACGCGCACAATCGCATCGTCTACAGCCTGGAAGCCGCGCCCCCGCAAGCGGTGCTCGCGCCCGGCGAAAGCGAAACGATCAACCAGGCGATCATCGACGCTCCCAAATCCGCGCGAGCAGCTGAAATCGGCTGGAAACCGCATTAATAGCAAGGCTCTGAGACGCTGATGCGTCACGCCTTGGCAATGCTCAGACGCCGCAAGGACTTATCACGCGACAAAGTGTGACTCCCAGCTTGCAGGCTGCATCCCCCTTTGCTAATGGCCCGCTCCTACCCCGCAGGGCGGCATTCGCGTCCTGATGATTTAGCGGTCGTGGCGGAACTGGTAGACGCGCAACGTTGAGGTCGTTGTGGGCGAAAGCCCGTGGAAGTTCGAGTCTTCTCGACCGCACCAAACAGTCCTGAAATTCTGGCTTGATATGAGTCTCCCGAATCGGGGCCAAATTCTCTCGGCAAATCCGGGGGTTTGCAGAGGCGGGATTTCCGGCAACAGTCAGTTCAGTCTCTGAGGCTCTCATATAGCCCTTCGAAACATCGGTGCGTCTCGCGGACAAAAAGCCCTGACTGCAGGCGTGCTCTGTGGAACACGTACACCGTTTTATGCCTGGCTATTGCCGCGATGGGGAAGAAGCGACATAGGCCGCTTCCATGGAGCAAGCGGATAAAGACTATCTGTTGAAAACGATTTCGCGGATTCCCGAATGGCTGAGACACGACCTTGTAGCCAAGGAAGCTTTGGTTCGGCTGCGAGCGGAGGAAACCCTTGCTGCTATGCTGCTCGATACCTTAAGCAAGGTGCCGCAAGCGACCTGACGGTATCCGTCCCATTTTTCCGAAATGATCACGCGGGAGGGTCTGACCGTGAGCTGCTGTTCAGGCTCATCCCACCGTCCGCTACCGGGCAGTGCAATTCGCTGCCGAACGACTGAGTTCAGGGCGCCAAATCGGCGGCGGCCCCAGCGATCACGCGAGGGTGAGAAATATCTCAGCCTCGATCATCCAATCCGCGCCGATCCTGCGCCACTTAGCGCAGTAGGTTCCAGAGGCCAAAGATTGGCCGGTGGCGGTGACGCCTTGCCAGCGGCCATGCTCAAGAGCGATAGGCTCGATCCCCGAAGTGATGATGGAGTCGGGAATGCGGGTGTAAATCATGCGGTCGGGGGCGGCGAATTCGCGCTTCCATGCCATGACTTGCGCCTTGTGGCCGGAGATGACCGCGCTGTCCGTACCGGCAACGAGAATCGCGTTTGGCGCGAGGATGGGGCCGATGGCCTGTAGGTCCGCCTCGGCCAGCGCGCGATTGAAATCGGCGCGGCGAAGGCGGATGGCGAGGTCGCCATCAATGACGACGGCGGACATACTGCCAGGGCCGCTCATTCGCGGGTGAACCGCCAGCGATCGGCATCGCTCTGGTCTGGATCGAAGCGATATCCGTCGCTGTCGAACCCGCGCATCGCCTCAACATCGGTGACGTGATGTTCGCACAGCCAGCGCGCCATCATGCCGCGCGCGCGCTTGGCGTTGAAGCTCACGAAACGCGGACCATCCGGGCCGGGCTCGCGAAACTCGACTTCGATGACGCGCGCGCCGGTCAGCTTGCCCTTCACGGCCGCGAAGTATTCCTGGCTGGCGAGATTGAGCACCACGCCCGATCCCTCGTCCGCAAGCTGCCCAAGCAGCAGTTCCGCGATACGCTCATCCCACCAGTCGGTCAGTTTTTTGTGGCGCGGTGCCCAGCGCGTACCCATTTCCAGCCGGTAAGGCCGGATCGCATCGAGCGGTCGCAGCAGGCCGTAAAGCCCCGAAAGCATCCGCACATGGTTCTGCGCGAAAGCGACGCCCGCTTCGTCCAGCGTATGCGCCTCCAAGCCGATATACACGTCGCCGGCAAATGCGAACAACGCTGGCCGCTCCGGCAAGTCGGCGAAGTCCCGAAAGCGCTCTGCATTGAGTTTGGCAAGGCGCGGCGAGATATGCATCAGGTCCGCTAACCGCTTCTGCGAGAGGTTTGCCGCCGATTTGGCGAGGCGACTAGCTTCCGTGGCGAAATGCGGCCTCGTGACATCCAGCGGCGGTAACGCGCGCTCGAAGTCGAGCGTCTTTGCAGGGGAAAGCAGGGCAATCATCCGTCATCCGTAATGGGGATAGGCGCTGGCGTCAAAATGGTCGGCAGCCGCCCTCGACCCGGCGTTTCAGAAGCAGTTGGCGCCGACCCGGAATCTTCCGTACATTCAGCTGCTAAATGTACCGCGCCGAACGGGCGGGTCTGGGACATTTCGGCCATTGGCCGCGCGTCCAACGAATGGCGGCACCCCAGCCAAACACCAGACATCCAGGCCGGTTGCAAGCGACGGCTCGGAACGGGAATGACTGGCCGTTTGCTGAATGGCCGGTTTAGGGTGGTGAAAGAGGGACAGCTGCCCGACACTGGCCAAGATGTACCAGGCCGATCTCGCCGCCATAGCGCCTGCGGCCCGCGGGTTCCTGCATGAGAGGTTTTCGTACGCAAGCGCCCGAAAACCTTAGCCTTAGCGGCCATTCAACGGGCTATGCGAGCGTATCAAAAACTGCCATTCGTTCACAGAATAGGTACGGTCGAGAATGAAATTATTATACCATCACCGGAATTCCCGTCCCCGGAAACCCCAGTTTCTCGGGTCATTTTAATTGATAAAATATTTAGAGGCGAATCGATGGATATTTCACCTGACAAGCAAAACATCGACGAACTTTTTGGCACTACGGCCTACTACATCGACTTTTATCAACGCGATTACAAATGGACAGATGAGCCGGTTCGCCGCCTGCTGGACGATGTTTTCTACGCCTTTGACGCTGCGTATGAAGTGAACAAGGCGCTCGATCCTTCCCCGGAAACAGTCTCTGCGAAGTATCCTTGGTATTACCTCAACACCTACGTCACCAACACGATCGATGGTAGGGTCTATGTTGTCGATGGCCAGCAACGGCTGACAACGCTCACCTTGATCCTGATCAGCTTGCTGCATCGTGCCGATGCGGAGAAGTCGAAGCTGAAAGGCTGGTTGAGCAGCAAAATTGCCGGGCAGGCGGGATACCAGACCCAATTCTGGATGAACCACGAACGGCAGATCGAGACCCTGCGGGCGTTGTTCGAAAATGCAGAAGCGATTCCCACCGGCAGTGGCATCACCGCCGTGAATATGCGGGACAATTACAACCT
>JAMFSI010000180.1 GCA_026225215.1 Sphingomonas palustris
CGGGGCCGTCCCCCTCCCCCGGGTGGGTACCACCCATTGACCGTCCCCGGTGGGTGGTACAAACCGGGGTGAGCGGGACGGCACAGACGATCCGAAACGAAGTTTCGGATCGGACAACAAGCGCCCAACAATCCACCTTTAAAATCGCCACCATTGGGCTATTGCCGGTTTTTCAGCATTTCGAGAACGGAGTTGCAATGGTAGCGTCGGCCCTGTCAGCCAATCGCTCGATCAGCGTGATCAACTGGATTGTCGGCCATGCCGGTGAGGCCTTTTCGCTGAGTGAACTTTCGCGCGCGCTCGACATCAATATTCCGTCGCTGATGTCCGTTCTCCAATCGCTGACCGATGCCGGCTATCTTGACCGCCATCCCAAGCGAAAGACCTATGAGGCAGGCCCGGCGCTGCTCGCCGTCAGCCTCGTCATCGGCGCGCATCTTGGCTGGCCGGACATCTTGGGGAGCGAGTTGAAATCGCTGGCGGCCAGCGTCGAGAGCGAATGTTTCGCCTCGCTGGTGGTCGGCGATCATATCGTCATCGTGGCCGATGCCGGCCGGCCGAGTTCGAAGGCGATGCCGATCAAGGTTGGCTTGCGCTTCCGATTGATGGCCCCTTTCGGCCATGTCTTCACCGCCTGGAGCAGCCCAGGGGAGATCGAGGACTGGATCCGGCGAGCGGAAGAAGCCGGTCACGATGTCGACCGGGCAAAGATCCTCGCCGAACTGGCGAGAACCCGCGAACTGGGCTATTCCATCGGTCGGGCTACGACGAACGGCTCCGGCGGAATGTCTGCGAAGAAGACAGCAGCTTCGGCTTCGGCAATATCCATGTCCAGCGCACCTTACGAGGTTGTCGAACCCGAGCCCGACCACCATTACGATATCGCCCATATCACCGCGCCGGTATTCAACGCACAAGGCAAGGTGATCCTGGGGCTGGTCATCAATGGCTTCAGCCAGATCGAGGGCCGAGAGTTACTCGCTCGAACCGAACGCCTGCTCCAGTCCGCGCGGCTCATCACCAAGCATAGCGGCGGCCAGGACCCGGCAGACCTTCGCTAGGCAATGAGCGCTATGGGTTGCTCGGCGATGGCCAATTTCTTCGACAAAGCCTGGTGAATTGAAGGAGCGCGGGAGCACAGTGCCAGACGAGGAGTCAACGATAGAGCATGTCGGGGATGCGGGGCCGCGAGCGATCCTGCGTGTGCCCGAAGTCCTCATGGCCATCGCCGCGAGCGGTGCCGGCATCGCCATGGGTGAGCTTGCCCAAGATCTACAATTGCCCAAAACCAGCCTGCACCGCCTGCTTCGCACCCTGGAACACGGCGGCTTCGTGGTCCGCGCCGGCGGATTGTATCGCCCTGGACCGGAGAGCTTTCGCCTGGCTGCCGCGCTGAGCCAGGCCGCGCCCACCGCGCAATTTCCCGCCTGCGCCCGGCCCCTGCTCGAAGTCCTGGCCGAGGAAACCGGCGAGACGGTGATGCTGTCGGTGATCTCCGATAGACTGACCGAAAGCATCTATCTGGAAGTGATCGAATCCGCGTCGCCGCTGCGCTTCTCGATGCGCGCGGGCAACCGCCGCCCCTTGTTCAGCGTCGCCTCGGGCAAGGCGATGCTGGCGTTTCAGCCGGCGGAGCAGCAGCAGCGCTATCTCGGTCAGGCCGAGTTCTTCGAATTCACGCAGGAAACCACCAGCAAAGACGAAATGCCGGCGTTGCTCCGCAGAACCCGCGAGAGCGGCGTGGTCTATGATCGCAACGGCATCGTCGATGGCGCCAGCGGCGTCGCCAGTCCGGTGTTCAATCAGGAAGGGGCGGCATTCTGTTCGGTCTCGATCGCCGGGCCGACCGAGCGGATGGATGCACGGCGCGGGACTTTCGAACGGCTGGTGCTCGACGCCGGTTTGAAGATTTCCCGCATTCTTGGCTATACGGGGGCCTATCCCCCGGAAGGTGGAACCGCATTGCCCCAGACGGGCAGCGCAGTTTTATAGACCACGGGACGAAGCGCGAAGCTGGTGGTCACCTGCGCCACACCGGGAATCCGGGTCAAGCGGTGGCGCAGGAAATCCTCGAATTCGCCAAGCGAACCGACCAGCACGCGCAGCTGATAATCAGCCTCACCGGTCATCAGATAGCATTCCATTACCTCGGGGAAATTCGCCACCGCTTCCTCGAATTGGCCGAGGTGCCGGTCATCCTGTGAATCGAGGCGAATGCGCACAAAAGCGGTGACCCCCAGCCCTACCGCCGCCGGCTCGACCAGCGCGACATAACGTGAAATCACCCCGTCGCTCTCGAGTTGGCGCAAGCGACGCAGGCAGGGGCTCGGTGAAAGCCCGATCCGCTCGGACAAATCCTGGTTCGACATTCGCCCGTCTGCCTGGAGCTGCTCGAGAATCCGGCGATCAAGCTCGTCAAGGCCAGACATGGGATATATCTTTCAAATAAGATGGAATTAACGGCAGTATCTACCAAACTCTAGCCGCAAGATGGCTATCTTTGCAAGGACATGCGCATCCCCGCCGCGCTAGCTTGCCGCTTCATTCTTGCAAGGGCGCCGCCGTGGCCACGATTATTGCCGACGAACGTCAGGACCTGGTGAAATCGCTGGAAGCGGTCGAAACGCGGCTGCGCTGGCTCTCGTCCTGGACCATTCACAACGCCAACAATCTGCGCCCCAAGCGCGAGGCGATGAAGGTCGGCGGCCATCAGGCGAGTTGCGCGTCGATGACCGCGATCATGGCGACGCTCTATTTCCATGCCCTGCGGCCGCAGGACAAGGTCGCGGTCAAGCCCCACGCCGGCCCGGTGCTCCACGCGATCCACTATTTGCTCGGCAACCAGCCGCTCGACCAGTTGCAGCGGTTTCGCGGGCTGGGCGGCGCGCAAAGCTATCCTTCGCGCACCAAAGACCAGATTCCGGTGGATTTCTCGACCGGCTCGGTTGGCCTGGGTGTCGCCGCGACCGCCTTTTCCAGTCTGGTGCAGGACTATCTGATCGCGCATGGCCAGCTGCCCGAAGCCGAGGCCGGGCGGATGATCGCGCTGATGGGCGATGCCGAGCTTGACGAGGGCAATATCTGGGAATGCCTGATCGAGGGCTACAAGCACGATCTGCGCAATTGCTGGTGGGTGGTCGATTACAACCGCCAGTCGCTCGACAGCACCACCGCCGACCGCATGTTCCGCCGCTTCGACGACATGTTCCAGACCTGCGGCTGGCGCGTGATCACCATCAAGCATGGCAAGCTGCAGCGGGCCGCCTTCCGCTTGCCCGGCGGCAAAACGCTCGAAGAATGGATCAAGAATTGCCCCAATGCGGAATACGCCGCGCTGACTTTCCTGGGCGGCGCGGCCTGGCGCGAGCGGCTCGTGGCCGACATCGGCGGCAAGCCGAATGTGGCCGAACTGCTCGCCGGCTTCGACGATGAGCGGCTCGCTGCGCTGATGACGAACCTGGGCGGTCACTGCGTCGAGACGCTGGCCGAAGCCTTCGACAGCGCCAACGACGACCGACCAACGCTGTTCATCGCTTATACCGTCAAAGGTTGGGGCCTGCCGCTGGCCGGGCACAAAGACAACCATTCGGGGATGATGAACGGCGATCAGATCACCCTGTTGCGCGGCGAGTTGGGCATTGCCGAAGGCGATGAGTGGGAGCCCTGGGGTGGCCTCGGCGCCAATGCCGCGGCGCGGCTGCGCGATTTCGTCGCGACCAGTCCGCTGACGCGCCGCGATGGTGAGCCGCGCGCAGCGTCGATCCCCGTGCCCGCACAATTTAAAGTGCCACCGGGCGCCATACAATCGACCCAAGCCGCGTTCGGGCGCATCCTGCTCGACCTCGCCAAGTCGGGCGAAGAGATCGGCGACCGCATCGTCACCACCGCGCCCGACGTTACCCAGACCACGAACCTGGGCGGGTTCGTCAACGCGCGTGGATTATTCCGGCGGCAGGAACTCGCCGATGTGTTCCAGCAAGCCAGGATTCCCTCGGCGCAGAAGTGGAAAGCGCATAAGGCCGGTCAGCACATCGAACTGGGCATCGCCGAGAATAATTTCTTCCTGCTGCTGGCCTCGCTCGGTCTGTCGGCGCCGCATTTCGGCACGCGGCTGCTGCCGGTGGGGACGGTCTATGACCCGTTCATCGCCCGCGGCCTCGATGCGCTCAATTACGGCTGTTATCAGGATTCGCGTTTCCTGCTGGTCGGCACGCCATCGGGACTTACCCTGGCCGCTGAAGGCGGCGCGCATCAGTCGATCAACACCCCGCTGATCGGCATGGGCCAACCCGGCCTCGCCAGCTTCGAGCCAGCCTTTGCCGACGAACTGGCGCTGATCATGCGCTGGGCTTTCGAGCATATGCAGCAACCCGAAGGCAGTTCGGTCTATCTGCGGTTGACTACGAGAACGATCGCGCAACCAGAACGGACAGACGATAGCTGGCAGGCGGATGCGTTACAGGGCGGCTATTGGCTGCGCGCGCCAGGGCCGGGCGCGACAGCCGCGATCGCCTTCTCCGGCGCGATCGCGCCCGAGGCGATCGCCGCCTGGGAGCAGCTGGTCGACGATCTGCCCGGCCTCGGCCTGCTCAACGTCACCTCGCCGGACTTGCTCCATCGCGGCTGGTCCGCCCGCCACGCCGCTCGCGGCCAGGGCCGGAAACCCGAACTCTGCCACGCCGAAAAGCTGCTGTCCGCGCTGGCGCCGAGCGCGGGCCTCGTCACCGTGCTCGACGGTTCGCCATCGGCCTTGTCGTGGCTCGGCGGGGTTACCGGCCTGCGCGTCAGCCCGCTCGGCACCGACAGCTTCGGCCAGACCGGCGATGTGATCGACCTCTATCGCAAATACCGGATCGATACCGAAGCAATCATCGATGCTGCGGCGGAGTTGTGCCTTTAGGGCCGTGCTGCGGGGTTCATACCGCGTAAAAAGCCCGTTTTCTCGATACCGGCGATCAATGCAGGCTGAGGGCAATCGGTCTCGATCCGCAGATATGAAAGTGCCATGGTTTTGATGTACCAGCGATCATCGCGCTTTACGTAGGTTTCCAGATAATGGCCCCAGCCGTGATTCTGGGTGCCGTCTTCCCAGATGTTGTAATCTTCCAGCACCCACACGCCGGTGGCGGTGTCGCCGTCTGTCAGCTCGATCTCGGGCATGTGCCCGTGGTGGACGCTCTGAACAATCTTTAGCGAGCTGGCATAAGCGGCGAACTCGGAACGCCCGTTATACTTCTCTCCGCCCGCGCGGCTCAGATCGACTGCACAATCCTCAGCGAAAACGCCCGCGTAAATATCCCAGTCCTTGCTATCGAGCGAACGGAAATAACGCGCCTTCAGCTTCTTGATCTCTTCGACATCATCCATATCGCTCTCCTTCGACTTTGCAGCGAGGTCAGCGCAGAAACCCGCGATCCAGCTCTGCCATCGCGTTCACCCCGACCATCGCCATCGACGTGCTGATTTCCTCGCGCAAGATCTCCAGCGCTCGCGCCGCGCCCTCCGTGCCGCCCGCCGCCGCGCCGTACAACGTCGCGCGACCGATGATCGTCGCGTGCGCGCCGATGGCCATGGCTTTGAGCACATGGCTGCCGCGCCGGATGCCGCCGTCGAAAATCACGGTGATGCGGTTGGCCACGGCATCGACGATCTCGGGAAGCACCTCGATCGAGGCTGGCGATGCATCGAAATTGCGGGCGCCGTGGTTGGAGACGACGATGCCATCAACCCCATGATCGACGGCCAGCACCGCGTCATCCTTGTTGAGGATACCCTTGAGGATCAGGCGATTGGGCCAGCGGCGGCGCAGTTCCTTGACGTCGTCCCAATTGACCGAGGCCGAATTGGTAATGCGGTTGACCGGGCCGGTGACGCTGCCGCCGATTTCCTTGGGGTAATTGGCAAATTTCGGCAGGCCGCCGTGCGTCAGCATATAGCGCCCCATTACCCGCATCAGCCACCAGGGATGCAGCGCGAAATCCAGCGCCAGCGTCGGGTTGGGCTTGATCGGATTGGCCATGCCATTGTGCTTGTTGAATTCGCGGTTCGGCCAGACCGGGGTATCGACCGTCAGGATCAAAGCCTCGGCACCCAGAGCAGCGGCGCGATCGACGATCTGCCACGAGAGATCGCGCCGTTCCCATAGATACATCTGCATCCAGAAACCCGAATCGCGCGCAATTTCAGCGATGCGATCCATGCTCGTGGTCGAACTGGTGGCCAGGGTGAACGGCACCCCCGCTTTGGCCGCGGCTGTGGCGATGCAGCTTTCGCCGCCGTGGCACAGCAGATCGGCGGTGCCGGTCGGCCCGATGATCAGCGGTATCGGCAGCTTGCGGCCGAACAATTCGATCGACGAATCCCGGCCCGTGACATCGCGCAGCGTGTGCGGGACCAGGCGAATCCGCTCCAGCGCATCCTGGTTATGACGCGCGAGATATTCGTTCTCGCTGCCCCGCTCGATAAACTCGAAGATCGCACGGGGCAGCCGCCGTTTCGCCTGTGTCCGCAGATCGTCGACATTCCAGGCAGGCTTCATCCCGCGTCGTCTTCCCAGGTACAGTCCTTCTGAACGATCCCGGCGGCGTCGACCACCGCTTGCATACCCAGGATATCGATCAGCTTCTCGCCATCGGCGATGCGGGTACGGTAACCTCTTTCGGCTTCTGCCCGCGCATCGGCGCGCTCCACCGTATAGGCCAGCAACGCGCGCGGGATGACCAATACGCCATCGGCATCGGCGGCGATAATATCGCCCGGCTCGACCAGCACGCCATCGACGACGATCGGCACATTGACCGCGCCTGGCCCACGCTTTTCGGGATGCTCGACCGAGATCGCCGTTGCCCACACCGGATAGCCCAGTTCGCGGATCGCATCGGTATCGCGAGTCGCGCCATGGACCACGGTGCCGGCCACGCCTTTCTTCACTGCAAAGCCGCAAGCGACATCGCCCCACAGCGCGCCCTGCGCGCCGCCGCCATTGGTCAGCACCAGCACATCGCCGGCCTTGGCGATATTCAGCGCGACATGGATCATCAGATTGTCACCCGGATAATTCCAGGAGGTCACCGCCGGCCCGCAGAGCCGCTGGCCGGGAGCGATCGGGCGCATGGCCGGGCTCATCAGCGACATGCGCCCGGCGACAGCGCCCAGCGCTTCGTGAAGATCGGCGATCCCGAACGCCGCTGCGCGGGCAATGAGCGCGGGGTCGGACGAGGGAATGCGGCTGTAGATGACGGGCTTCAACGGTTTCATGAGCAGACCTCTGGATTGAGCAGGGTGGCGGGGCGCTGGCCGGCCAGCACCGTATCGATGACCGAGGCACAGGCAAGCGCCATGCCTTTCATGCTGGCTTCGGTGACACCGGCAACATGCGGGCTGAGCACCACATTGGGTAGCGCGAACAGCGGATTGTCGGCCTTGGGCGGCTCGAATTCGAAGACATCGATGCCGGCGCCGCCGATACGATTTTCGGCCAAAGCTGCCGCCAGCGCCAGTTCATCGATGATGCCACCGCGCGAGGTGTTTACGATCACCGCGCCCTTATGCATCAGCGCCAATTGCTCGGCGCCGATCAGATTGCGCGTGCCGTCGATCAGCGGGACATGGATCGAGATGACATCGCTCCAGGCGAGCAATTGCGGCAGGTCCATCGGGGTCGCGCCGGCAGCACGGATATCGTCGGGCGCGAGCATCGGGTCATAAACGCCGATTTCAGCACCAAAGCCCGCGTTGCAGATTTTGGCGGTAAACCGTGCGATCCGGCCGAAGCCGATCAATCCGACCTTGGCCTCGGTCAAATCCGCCAGCCGCGTCTTCCAGCGTTCATCCCAACGATTTTCGCGCACCACCGCGTCCATTTCACGCACCCGGCGCAGTACGGCGAGCATCAGCGTCACCGCGCCTTCGGCGACCGCGGTGGAATTATTGCCACCCGGCGTATTGGCGACCATCACCCCCCGGCTGGTCGCGAACGGGATCGGGATATTGTCCACCCCGGCCCCGTGCTTCACGATCAGCTTGAGCTTCGGCATCCGCGCGATCAGCGCTGGCGGCAGATCGGTGGTGCGGATGACGATGATCGTCGTCGCTGCGATGCGCGGATCGCCAGTTCCTTGCCAGAGGGTGCCTTGCTCGGGGGTAATCACATCATGCGCGGCGGCGATGCGATCGACGCCGGCCGGATGGATCGGGTCGAGGATGTAGACGGTTTCGGACATGACTCAGCCCAGCTCGGAGTTTTCGCGCAAAGTCTTGCCCTGATATTCTGTCGGGTAAATACCGCGCTTCTGCAAGATCGGCACGACCTGGTCGACGATATCCTCGATCGAGCTGGGCATGACATGCGGGGTGATATTATAGCCGTGGCAGCCGGTTTCGCGCCAGATCGTCTCCATCTGGTCGGCGACCTGCTCGGGCGAGCCGACGATCTGCGGCATGCCCACCGACAGCCCCCAGCGGATCGCCACTTCACGCAGCGTCAGCGGACGGTCGCCGACGATATTGGAAAAGGCCTTCATCAACCCCTGCGAGCCCGGCACTTGCATATCGGCCAGCGGCTGATCGAGATCCATGCTGCTGAAATCGACCCCCATCGTGCCCGACAGCCGGCTGATCGCACCATCGAGCGGGAGTCGGTCGATCAAATCCTGAAGCTTGCGCTTGGCTTCTTCCTCGGTTCCACCGACAATCGGCTGGATGCCGAAGGTGACGCCCGGCGCCGGGGTCCGTCCGGCAGCGGCGGCGGCGCTGCGGAAATCATCCATGAACTTCTTCATGCCCGGCAGATTCGGCTGGATCGCGAAAACGACATCGGCGTGCTTCAACGCAAATTGCTGGCCACGCCCGGACGAGCCGGCCTGGTAAAGCACCGGGCGGCCCTGCGGCGACGGCAGCGCGGGTGCGACCGTGTGGCAGCGGAAATATTGGCCGTCATGCGCGACCTTGGCGACCTTGTCGGGATCGGCGAAGATACCGCTGGCCTTGTCGGCCAGAATCGCGCCTTCGCCGACGCTGTTCCACAGCGCGTAGCAGACATCCATATATTCCTCGGCGCGATCGTAGCGATCGTCGTGAGGCAGTTCCTGCAGCCCATAGGCCCGGTGTTCGCCGCGCAAATGCCCGGTGACGATGTTCCAGCCGACCCGACCGCCGCTCATGTAATCGAGGGTCGAGAGCTGGCGAACCACCGAATAGGGATGATGTGGCCCGGTCGACACGGTTGCCGCAAGTCCAAGATGCGTCGTCGCGCCGGCCACCGCGCCCAGCAAGGTCACCGGGTCCATCGTCGGCCAGCAGACGCCGTAGCGAATCGCCTCGTCCATGCGATCCTTGTAGCGATCGAAGACGCCGGGCGTGTCGGCAAAGAACAGCGCGTCGAACAGCCCCCGCTCGAGCGTCTTGGCCATATCGATCCACAAGCTCAAGTCCGACAAAGCTTTCAGCCGGTTATCGGTCGGATGCGCCCAGCTGACCACGGTGTGATTCATCGGGGAGTTGATCTGGAAGCTGATCAGATGAATGTGCTTGGGCATGATGCATCCTCGCTGGCAAGGCATCGTTCGGATTGCCATCCGATTGATCTCCGCCTATACCTATATTGAAATTAAGTTCCGAAAATGGAATTTTTGCTGCTGTTTGTCAAGGCTGCGCGAATCCGCTCAGCTCCTTTTAGCCTCGTTCAAAGGACATACGACCATGGCTTCGCTTACTCTCGACCAAGCGCAAACGATCACCACGGCAGCCCTTCGCAAGGGCCGCGAGCTCTCGCTCAAGCCATTGACGATCGCCGTGCTCGATGCCGGCGGCCATACGATTGCCCTGTTGCGCGAGGATGGGGCCTCGAATCTTCGCCCTGCGATTGCAATCGGCAAGGCATCGGGTGCGCTGGCGCTGGGCATATCGTCGCGCAAGATCGCGGAAATGGCGTTGGACCGCCCGACCTTCGTCGGCTCGCTGTCGGGTATCAGTGCTGGCGGGATCATCCCTGCTGCCGGGGGCGTGATCATCGTCGATGCGGCGGGCGCGCCGATCGGTGCGGTGGGCGTGACCGGCGATACCTCGGACAATGATGAGATCGCGGCGCTGGCGGGGGTCGCTGCTGCGGGATTGAAAGCTCAGGGCTAAATCGGGTCGCACCAATCGCGACCAAGCCCCCTTTCCCGTCCGTCCTGAGCCTGTCGAAGGACTGCCTTGTTCTTCGGGTAAACCCTAGAAAGAAGGACAGTCCTTCGACAGGCTCAGGACAGACGGGAATGATTTCGATCATTGCACCTCGTCTGAGCCTAACCCGGCTCCGCAAACAGCAGGATCGGCGTCTCCAACAACGCCTTGACCGCTTGCACGAAGCTCGCCGCATCCCAGCCATCGACGACGCGATGGTCGCAGCTGATCGACAGATTCATCAGCTTGGCGCGGCGAATTTCGTCCACTCCGTAAGCATTGCGGGCGAAGACCGGGCGCTCGACGATCTTGTTAGGGCCGATGATCGCCACTTCTGGACGATTGATGATCGGGGTGGTGGCGATGCCGCCCAATGGCCCGAGCGAGGTCAGCGTCAGCGTCGATCCGCTCAATTCCTCGGTGGTCGCCCGGCCACTGCGCGCCGCTTCGGCCAACCGGGCGATTTCGCTCGCGAGCTGCCATACATTCTTGTCCTGAGCGTCGCGCAGCACCGGCACCATCAGCCCGGCGTCGGTCTGCGTCGCGATCCCGAGATGCACGCGCCCACTGCGCGTGACCACGCCGGCTTCATCGTCATAGCGGGCATTGAGCATGGGGAATTGCGGCAAGGCGCGGCATAGTGCGACGATCAGCAACGGCAGGACTGTCAGACGCGGACGATCGCCGGCCGCCTTATTGAGATCGGCGCGGCTGGCTTCGAGCGCGGTAACGTCGATTTCCTCGACATAGGTAAAATGCGGGATGGCGCGCTTCGCCGCCGCCATATTCTCCGCGATCCGGCGGCGCAGTCCGATGACCTTGACCACGTCATCGTCCCAGCCGCGCGAGGCATGGGGCGGATGATAGCCTTCGCGCGCGCCGTAGGTCAAATAGGCATCGAGATCGGCATGGCGGATGCGCTGGCCGTCACCTTTCACTTGGGCCAGATCGATGCCCAAATCTTTCGCCCGAGCGCGTACCGCGGGCGAAGCCAGCAATTTTTCAGAATGCGAAGCATGGACCGGAGTATCTTGTGCGACTTCAGGAACGGGGATCGGTGCCGGCACTGGCGCGGAAGGTGGCGCGGGCTCTTGGGCAATAGCAGGCGCTGCCGGCGCATCGGCCTGCGCTTCGCCGGTTTCGATCACCACCAGGCTCGACCCGATCGCCACCATATCGCCGACTTCGCCCGCTACGGCAGTGACGATCCCGGCGACCGGGCTTTCGATCTCGACCGTTGCCTTGTCGGTCATCATGTCGGCCAGCGGCTGATCCTCGGTGACGCGGTCACCCACTTTGACATGCCAGGTCACAATTTCAGCCTGGGCGATGCCCTCGCCGATATCGGGCAGTTTGAAGGTATAAACTGTCATGCAACCGCCTCCCTATACCGACATCACTCGTAACAACGCTTCACCCACCCGCCTGGGTCCGGGAAAATACTCCCATTCGAACGCATGGGGATAGGGGGTGTCCCAGCCCGTCACCCGCTCGATCGGCGCTTCGAGTGCGAAGAAGCAGTGTTCCTGCACCAGTGCTGCCAGTTCGGCGCCGAAGCCGCAAGTGCGGGTCGCCTCATGGACCACCATGCAGCGCCCGGTCTTGTGGACCGAGGCGACGATCGTATCGAGATCGAGCGGCGCCAGGCTGCGCAAATCGATCACCTCGGCATCGATCCCGGTCTCCTGCGCGGCGGCCAACGCGACATGGACCATCGTGCCATAGGCGAGCACGGTAACATCGCTGCCCTCGCGCGCGATCCGGGCCTGGCCGAACGGAATCCGGTAGTGACCAGCCGGCACTTCGGCATCGGGATGCCCCGCCCAGCTGCTGACGGGCCGATCGTGATGCCCGTCGAATGGGCCATTGTAGAGTCGCTTGGGCTCGAAGAACAGCACCGGATCGTCATCCTCCATCGCCGAAATCAGCAGACCTTTGGCATCGTAGGGATTGGAAGGGATGACGGTCTTCAACCCGGCGACATGGGTGAAAATGCCCTCGGGGCTCTGGCTATGCGTCTGGCCGCCGTAGATCCCGCCGCCGTAAGGGCTGCGCACCGTGATCGGGCACCACCACTCCCCCGCAGTGCGATAGCGCAGCCGCGCCGCTTCGGAGATCAGCTGGTCGGTCGCGGGATAGATATAATCGGCGAACTGGATTTCGACGACCGGCCGCTTGCCATAAGCGCCCATGCCGATCGCCGCTGCCACGATGCCGCCTTCGGAAATCGGCGCATCGAACACGCGCGCTTTGCCATGCTTGTGCTGCAGCCCTTCGGTGGCGCGGAACACCCCGCCGAAATAGCCGACGTCCTGCCCGAACACCATAACGCTGGAGTCTTGCGTCAGCAGCACATCCATGGCGCTGTTGATCGCCTCGATCATGCTCATGGCGGGCATGTCAGAGCCCCGCCTGGCGGCGCTGATCGACCAGATGCGCCGGCATGTCGCGATAGACGTCGTCGAACATCGTCTCGGGCGGGATGCCCCCCGAATCCTGCAACGTACCGAAGGACTCCGCCTCCTTGCCGGCCGCGCGGACCTCGTCGGCCAATGCTTGCTCCAACGCCGTATGCCGCTCGTCCGACCAGGCCTGCAAACCGATCAAATGGCTTTTGAGGCGCGCGATCGGATCGCCAAGCGGCCACTCTCCGGCCTCGGCGACCGGACGATAACGGCTGGGATCATCGGAGGTCGAATGACCTTCGGCGCGATAGGTGAACAGCTCGATCAGGGTCGGGCCAAGGCCCGCGCGAGCGCGCTCGGCGGCCCAACTCGTCACGGCATGGACAGCGAGGAAATCATTGCCATCGACCCGCAATGCCGGGATGCCGAAGCCCAACCCCCGAGCCGCAAAAGTCGCCTGCTCGCTGCCGGCGATGCCGGTGTAGGAGGAGATCGCCCATTGGTTGTTGACGACATTGAGGATGACCGGCGCCTGGTAGACACTGGCGAAGGTCAGCGCATAGTGAAAGTCGCCTTCCGCCGTCGCGCCATCGCCGATCCAGGCGGCGGCAATGCGCGGATCGCTGTCACTCGCCGCCGCCATCGCCCAGCCGACGGCCTGGCTGTACTGGGTGCCGAGATTGCCCGAGATCGAAAAGAACCCGGCCTCGCGGCTCGAATAGAACACCGGCATCTGCCGCCCTTTCAGGCGATCATGGCTGTTGGAATAGACCTGGTTCATCATATCGACCAACGGCCAATCGCGGGCAATCAGCAGGCCTTGCTGGCGGTAAGTCGGAAAGCACATGTCGGCGCGGTCCAGCGCATGCGCGGCGGCCACCGCGACCGCTTCTTCACCAGTCGACTTCATGTAGAAGCTGGTCTTGCCCTGGCGCTGCACCCGCACCATGCGGCTATCATAAGCCCGGGTAAGCATCATCGCGCGCAGACCGGCGATCAGGCGATCGGGCGACAGATGCGGATGCCATTCGCCATGGGCTATGCCGTCATCGTCCAGCACGCGGATCAGCGCGTAAGCCAGCTCGCGCATGTCATGAGGCGCGCTATCGATCGCCGGGCGCGGCACGATGCCGGCGGGCGGGATCGCCAGATCCGAAAAGTCGGGCCGATCACCCGGCCTGAGATGCGGTTCGGGGACATGAAGGCCGGGGGCCTGGTTCATTGCAAGCCCGCCGCAGCAGCGACCTGCGCGCGATTTCCGCCACGGCCAGGCCGGTTATCCCTTGATTGCCAGATCCTCATTGACCGCCCCCACTTCAGAGCAGAGGATTATCACAGGGTAATGTGAGAAAAATTTCCAAATACCCGATATATACCCTATATTCCGAATAGAAGTTTCTATTTATAGCAATATCGGGAATAAATCATGCCATCCGACCTGGACCCGTTCGAGCGCAAAATTCTCGCCATCCTCCAGACCGATTCATCCCGATCGAATGCTGACATGGCCGAGGAGATCGGTCTGTCCGAGGCGCCGTGCTGGCGGCGGGTGCAGCGGTTGAAGAAGGCCGGCTATATCCGGGCGCAGGTCAGCCTGCTCGACCGCCGCATGGTCGGCCTGAACGCGCAGGTCTTCGCCATGGTCAAGCTGACTGCCGTCGGCCGCTCCAACCTATCGGAATTTTCTGACGCGATCCGGCAGTTTCCCGAGGTGCTCGATTGCTATGTGCTGATGGGCTCAGTGGACTTCATGCTGCGCATCGTCACTAAGGACATCGAGGCCTACGAGCGTTTCTTCTTCGAAAAGCTGTCGCAAGTCCCGGGTGTCGAGGACGTAAACTCGATGGTCGCGCTATCCGAAATCAAGTCCACCACGGAACTACCGCTGAGCCAGATCGAATTTTAGCGCGCCCCGCGCTTAATTTGATCCTACCCCATTGGGGAGGTGGCAGCGCGCAAGGCTGACGGAGGGGGCGACCACCCTCTCCGTCAAGCACGCCCCCTACGTCTCGCTACGCGAGCCACCTCCCCAGAGGGGGATATGGATCGTGCCTGATTGGTCATCCTGACGGAAGTCAGGATCCATTCAGCGCAGCATTTCTTGGCCAGCCGTTGCCATCGGTTTTCACAACCAAGGGGTACGAAGAAACGCCCTTTGCGTCCCAAGCTTGCCGCGAATGC
>JAMFSI010000181.1 GCA_026225215.1 Sphingomonas palustris
CATGTTTACCGCTGCCTTGGTCATCGAATAGATCGACAGGCCGGGCACTGCCGCTTCCCCACCACCCGACGAAAGGTTGATGATGCTGCCCGAACCCGCCGCCTTCATCGCCCGACCCGCCACGGCGCAACCGGCATAGACGCCCTTGAGGTTGACCGCGATCACTCGGTCGATCTGGTCTTCGGTCGCATCGATGATCGGTACGCTGACGATGACGCCGGCGCAATTGACCCAGATGTCGAGCCGGCCAAAGCTGGCCAGCGCCGCTTCGGCCAATGCCTCGACCTCGCCGCGCCGCGTGACATTGGTGAGCTGGATCTGCGCAATGCTGCCGTCGCCTGCGATAAGCTGGCGAGTTTCATCGAGGCCCGCTGCGTTGACATCGGCCAGCACCACCTTTGCGCCTGCCTGCGCCAGCACGTGCGCGGTTTCGCGGCCAATGCCCGAACCGGCACCCGTGACCACCGCGACGCGGCCATCAAGGCTGAACTCGCGCGATAATTGCGCGTGGAATGTGGCTGCTGTGGCCAATGGCCTGGTCCTTTCCCTGCGGCACGCTTCTCGCACCATCGTGGCGATGATGATGGAACTGCGGGGGTGCCGCAATGCTCTGGGCTGATTTGCCCAGATTATCCTCGCCGCAGCCTTTTCTCGTCGGCGGCGCTGGGTTACCCCTGCCACCCTAAAGATATGGATGTCTATCTTCCCATAGCCAATCTCTCGGTCAACGGCTTAGTGATCGTGTTGCTGGGCGGGCTGACCGGGCTGTTGTCCGGGATGTTCGGCGTGGGCGGCGGCTTTCTGACCACGCCGCTGCTGATCTTCTATGGCGTGCCGCCGACCGTGGCTGCGGCATCGGCCGCCAGCCAGGTCACCGGGGCCAGCATCTCGGGCGTATTCGCGCATAGCCGGCGCGGCGGGGTCGATTACCAGATGGGCGGGGTGCTGGTCGCGGGGGGCATTCTCGGCACCGGGATCGGCGCGCTGCTGTTTCGTCTGCTGTCGTCGCTGGGTCAGATCGATACGGTGATCGATATCCTTTACGTCGTCCTGCTGGGCTCGATCGGCACGATCATGGCGCGCGAAAGCATCCAGACCATGCGGGCCGCGCGCAGCGGCGCGGCGTTGCCGGCACGCAAGCGGCGCCATCATCCGCTGGTGGCGCATCTGCCGCTGCGCTGGCGCTTCTATCGCTCTGGGCTCTATATTTCGCCCCTGGCGCCGTTGCTGCTGGGGCTGGTCACCGGCATCGCCACCATGCTGATGGGAATCGGCGGCGGCTTCATGATGGTGCCCGCCATGCTCTATATATTGGGGATGAGCGCCAGTGTCGTGGTCGGCACCAGCCTGTTCCAGATCCTGTTCGTGACCATGGCGACGACGATGATGCACGCGCTGACCACTAAGGCGGTGGACATGGTGCTGGCGGTGTTGCTGCTGATCGGCTCGGTTTCAGGGGCGCAGATCGGTGCGCAACTGGCGCAAAAGGCCAGCCCGGTGCGGCTGCGGCTGCTGCTGGCGGTGATCGTGCTGCTGGTGGCGGCGCGGATGGCGATGGGGCTGACGTATCGGCCCGACGAGATCTTCACGGTCAGCCCGCTGTGCCGGCCTGTTTGAAAATTCGCTTGAAGAGCGAATTTTGGTTCGGTGCCGGCCCCCTCCCCCGGCCCAACCACCCGATAGGGTACTATCTTATGGGTGGTTGGGCCGGGGGAGCGGGCCGGCGCCGACTTTCCAAACAGACGATCGCATGAAGCGACTGCTTGCTCTTTCTGCGCTGTTATTACTGACCGGAGCGCGTGATCCGATTTTGGTGCCGGACGTATCCCAGCACGAAATTCAGGTGCGGCAGGGATTCAACGGCACGTCGCTGCTGCTGTTCGGCGCCATCCTGTCGCCCGAAGGCACTCGGGCCGGGCAGGACTATGACATCGTCGTGGTCGTGGAGGGCCCGACCCGACCCATCGTGCTGCGCCAGAAGAAGCGCGTGGCCGGGGTCTGGATCAATGCTGACCGCACCACGTATCGTTCGGTGCCGAGTTTTTATGCCGTGGCTTCGGCGCGGCCGATCAAGGACATCGTCGATGATCGGACCGCGGCAATTTACGAGCTGGGGCTGGGTGCGCTCCAGCTCTCGCCCTCGGACAGCATCGACCCGGCCGCGCAGATGCGTTTTTCCAGCGGCCTGGTCGATCTGATGACGCGAAATGGTCTCTATAGCCAGGATGAGCACGCGGTCAGCGTCACCGGGCAAGTGCTCTATCAGGCTCGGATTTTCCTGCCATCCCAGGTCGAGACCGGCAGTTATACTGCTGAAACCTTCGCGATCAGCCATGGCCGGGTGGTCGCCTCGGCGATCAGCCGGGTCGAGGTGCGCAAGCTGGGCCTCGATCTGGCGATCGCCGATTTTGCCCAGCATAGCGCGTTTCTATACGGTCTCTTGGCAGTGACGATTTCGGTAGCCATGGGCTGGATCGCCGGGCGCTTCTTTACGCCAGCTTAGAGTCTGACCCGAAATTCGCGAAAGAGCGAATTTCGAAGTCGGTACCGGCCCGCTCCCCCGGCCCAACCACCCCACAGGGTACCTTTAACGGGTGGTTGGGCCGGGGGAGCGGGCCGGTACCGACTAAGTTTCGGGTCAGGCACTTAGATCACGCGGCTTATTCGATACCGTAAAGTTCGATAACTGCCCTCAACCAATTGTGACTCGACTACGGGGTGGCTGGGTTTTTGCCCTCCGTGCTGCGATCATATCTCGGCAATCTGCCATTATTGCCTAAATTTATTGGTAATACTATGAAATCCAATGCTTTCCAACGGCAGGCTTAGGCCAAAATTAACCCGTCTCACCTAACGTGGCGCCACTGGAACTGTGGGCAATTCGTCAGGGCAGCATGACCGATAACAGCATGAGAGGCTTCGACAGCGTGGAGCCGGCAACCATCGATGATTTGCCGGAAGCGGGTGCGTTCAGTCCGGCGCAAATGGCTGCGGCCATGGTGCGCGAACCGATCGGCACCGTGCTCGAGATCGCTGGTTCCGGCAGCATGATCTTGCTCGACCGCCAGCGTCTGGAAGAATGTGCGGTGTGTCCCGATCCCTCGGTGGCGCTGGCCGGGCAAGTCGGCAGCCTCGTCAAGGTGCGTGCCGGCAACACCTGGTTGCTGGTCAGTGTGCGGACGCAAAAACAGGACCCCCACGATCCAGCCAATATTGTCGCCCAGGTCGATTTCATGGGCGAAGGCGATATCGAAAAACTGACCGGGCGTATTCACTCGTTCCGCCGCGGCGTCACCAATTACCCGCTGCCGGGGGCGATGGTCTATCCGGCGAGCGACAAGGATCTCTTCGAAGTCTTTGCCGGCGACGGTCGTTCGTCGATCGAAATCGGCACGGTCTATCCGACGCGCGATATTCGCGGCAGCCTCTATATCGATCAATTCCTCGGCAAGCATTTCGCCATTCTCGGCTCGACCGGTACCGGTAAATCGACCAGCGTCGCGCTGATCCTGCATCGCATCTGCGAAGCCGCGCCCGAAGGCCATATCCTGATGGTCGATCCGCACGGCGAATATGCGGCGGCATTTCGCGAAACCGGATTGATCCTCGACGTTTCCAACCTGCAACTTCCCTATTGGCTGATGAATTTCGAAGAACATTGCGAAATTCTGCTCAAGAGCCGGGGAGAAGACCGCCAGATCGATCAGGAGATTTTGGCGAAATGCCTGCTCGCCGCGCGCAGCAAGAATCGCCTCGCGGAGACCATGGGGCGCATCACCGTCGATTCGCCCATCCCCTATTTGCTCTCCGATCTCACCGTGATCCTGCAGAACGAAATGGGCCGGCTCGACAAAGCCACCACCACCGCGCCTTACATGCGCATTCGCACCCGGCTCGATGAGTTGAAGGCCGATCCCCGCTTCCAGTTTCTGTTTTCGGGCATGCTGGTAGGCGATACCATGGCCGAATTCATCGGCCGCATTTTTCGCTTGCCGTCGCGTGGACGGCCGATCTCGATCGTCGATGTCTCGGGCGTGCCTTCGGAAATCACTTCGACGGTGGTGGCGGTGCTCAGCCGGCTGGTGTTCGACTATGCCATCTGGAGCCGTGAGGAACGCACCGCACCGATCCTGCTGGTCTGCGAGGAAGCGCACCGCTACGTGCCTAACGAGCAGAACGCCAACGGCTCGTCAGTGGGTGGCATCCTTTCGCGTATCGCCAAGGAAGGCCGCAAATACGGCATTTCGCTTGGGCTGGTCACGCAGCGCCCGTCTGATCTGGCCGAGGGTGTGCTCTCGCAATGCGGCACGATTATCTCGATGCGTCTCAACAACGACCGCGACCAGGCCTTCGTCAAAGCGGCGATGCCCGAAGGCGCGCGCGGCTTCCTCGATTCGATCCCGGCGCTGCGCAACCGCGAGTGCATCATCTGCGGCGAAGGCGTGTCGATCCCGATCCGGGTTTCGTTCGATAATCTCGAAGAGCACCGGCGCCCCGCTTCGGCCGACCCCTCGTTCATCAGCTTGTGGCGGAAAAGCGGTGGCGAGGAGGAAATGGTTCAGCGGGTCGTACAGCGCTGGCGGGCGCAGGGGCGGTAGCGGCCTGAGAGTCTGGTTCGAAATTAGCTTCGCTAATTTCAGTCGGTGCCGTTCCGCTCCCCCTGCTCAAGCACCCATTCCCGGGTACCCGTGGGGTGGTTGGGCAGGGGAGCGGGACGGCAGAGACTATCCGAAACGAAGTTTCGGATCAGACATTACGCCGCGTCCGCATCTTCATAAGCCTGCGCTTCCGCTGCGATCAGAATATCGGCCAGCATCCAATAAGCCTCACCCCAGGCCGCCAATACCGCGTCGGTGGCGATGTCTTCACCCAGCACGTCACGAATTGCGGGCAATAAGGCAGCCGCAACGTGGGGATAGTGTTCGGCCTTCACCCCGGTCTCCACATGCCGGGCGACCATGCGCTGTACCGCAGGCCCCAGATTCTGCAGCTTGTCGATATTCTTGGCGTAAGCGAGGATTGCGCCCGCCAGGCGACGCGGCTGCTCGCCGCTTGTCTGCGCCGCGTGATCGAACAGGGCGGCGATTTCGGGATCCTGCAACAGCCGCGCGTACATGGCGGTGGTGATCGCGACACCGTGCTGCTCGAGCGCGGGAGCGGTGGATTTGACGATGGCCATGGCGTCGGCAGAAGCAATGCGCATTTCGATCTCCTAATCATGTATATAAAATACCGGTATTATAGATTCTTGATTTTGGCAATATGATTCTCCACATGGAAAATCATGCAACTCACCCAGCACACCGATTTTGGCCTGCGATTGCTGATCGTGCTGGCTCGCAGCGATGGTGGCTCGGTTTCCTTGCCCGGCTTTGCCGCGGATCAGGGCTTGTCGTACAATCACATCGCCAAGGTAGCGCAAGCGCTGGCGCGCGCCGGTTTCGTCACCAGCCAGCGTGGACGAAGCGGGGGTGTTTCGTTGGCCCGGCCAGCAGCCGAGATCACTTTGGGAGAGGTGGTGCGGGCGATGGAGCCCAGCTTGCGGCTGGCCGATTGCGCCAGCTGCGGCCTGCGTTCAGATTGCCTGACCAGTTCCGTCCTGGCCGAGGCGCTGAATGCCTTTCTAGGCGTATTGGACGGTACGACGCTCGCCAAGGCGGCCCAATCCAGTGGACCCGCTTTTCCGCCCTGGACCTTGGCCGGGGGGCGCTCCGAAGCTTAACCCTCGGTCATCGCTTGCCGTTGCACCTTGCGCCAGCCACCGAAGCGATAGGCCAGCAAGGCCAGCGTCACCGAGGCGACCGAACCCGTCGGATAGGCCCACCACACCGCCTCGCCGCCGATATGGGGATAGGCGAGGAAATAAAACCCCAGCCGCGCCGGATATAGCGCCACGACCATGACGATCAGCGGCAGCATCACCGAGCCATAAGCGCGCATCGTCGCGAACAGCGCCATCATCACCCCCGAGAGCAGGAACGACCAGGTGCAGATCAGTTGAATGTGTTCGGCCAGCGGCACGGCAGTGCTGCCATGACCCAGAAACAATCCGAGGACGGGGGCATCGAACAACAGGATGAGCCCGGTCAAGCTGCCGGTCACCCCCAGCGTCGCCACCATGCCGGCGCCGGTGATCGCGCCGATGCGGCCATGCTGACGCGCGCCGATATTTTGCGAGACCATCGTGCTCATCGCCGAGCCCACCGCCATCGCCGGCATCTGCAGATAATTCCACAATTGCAGCGAGGCGCCGTAAGCCGCCGCCGCGATCAGTCCCTGGCGATTGACCAGCCCGACCATGACCAGCCCCGACGCCGTGGCGAGCATGGTCTGCGCACCCATCGGAAAGCCCTTGCCGATCATATAGGCCAGTTCGTCGCGAGTCGGGATCAGGAACCGCAATTCGGCCCCGCGCAGCCGCAGCGGCAAGTTACGCCAGTAGACGGTGCCGATCATCAGCAGCGCGCCGATCAGATTGGCGGTCGTGCTGGACAGCGCCGAACCGGCGATACCCAGCGGCGGGATCGGGCCGAAGCCCCGGATCAGCAGCGGATTGAGCCCGATGTCGAGCAGCACCGCGACGATCGCGCTGGTCATCGGCGTGGTCGAATCGCCGGCGCCGCGCAGCCCCATGCCCACCATCATCGAGGCGCAAGTGAAGGGCATCGACAGGAAAGTGATGCGCAGATAGGCCAGCGCCTCCGCGCGTGCCTCGATCGGCGTGGCCATCAGGCGCAGCACGCTCGGCGCGAAGATCGAGCCCAGCACCGCGATCACCAGCGCCAGCCCGACACAGAAGCCGATGCCCCCACCAAAGCTGCGCCGCGCGCCGACCAGATCCTGCGCGCCGTAATGCTTGCCGACTTGAATCGTGGTGGCCATGCCAAAACCGAACACCGTGCCGAACATCAGGAACATGATGATATTGGCATTGGCGGTGGCAGCGACCGCGCTCGTCCCCAGCAGCTGGCCGACCCAGATCGCGTTGATCGAGCCGCCCACCGTCTGGAAGATATTGGCGACGAGCGCGGGGATCGAAAAAGCGATCAGCGTCTTCAGGATCGGGCCTTGAGTCAGATCGCCGCGCAGCGTCCGCTCCTGCTTAAGGGTCGGCCCGTCGAGCGGTTCGGTCATCGGCAGCGCCAGCGGCGCAAGGTCTGTCGCCGTCACCATTGGCTCGCTCAAGTCCAGGCCGGTTTCGGAGGGCATCGGGGATATATCTTCGATCACGTCCCTCTGGTGTCGCCATGCAGATGGATATGCAAGCGATCGGACAATCTGAATTCATTTTCCGAACAAATATCGCTGAGCCATTGCATACGTGCGCGTAAAGTCGCGCTGTCGCGACCTTCGGGCATGAGTTGGATACGCTCGGGCGGGATGGCGTAGGCCTCGGCCAGCGCGAGCACTTCTTCAACGTCGGCGGGCTGGGCGATGACGAATTTGAAGAAGGCGCGAGGGTCCTGGGCGAAATGGGCGAGCGCCTCCGGGACCAGCGCCAGTTCGCGCGGATTGCCCGAATGGCTGAGCTTGGGGCTGACATTATATTGATCGATCAGCGGATCGAGCGCGGCGATGGGTAAGACGGTGCCGTTGGTTTCGACCTCGATGCGCATAGTGGGTAGATGCGCGATCATCCGCGCGAGGGCCGGGGCCTGCAACAGCGGTTCGCCGCCGGTGATCACCAGCCGGTGCTTGCCCAGCGCTGCGGTCCTCGCGGCGACGTCTGCTTCGGGCAGCGTGAGTTGATTGACGGCGCGATCGTAAGCGATGCCATCGTGGTGCGGGCGGTTATCGCCGGCAAAGCGCCAAGTGTAAGCGGTATCGCACCATTCGCAGGCCAAGTTACAGCGCGACAAGCGGACAAAGGCACAAGGCCAGCCCGCCGATGGGCCTTCGCCTTGCAAGGCGGCGAAGATTTCCGGCTCGCCGGGGGTTACCGTGGCGAGGGTCAGCGGCATGGGTTGCACTTCGCCGAATTCGCGACGTGTCTGGCAAAACCCCGTCCGTCCTGAGCTTGTCGAAGGACTGTTTTTTTCTTGGCCCCATCGAAAAGCGAAGGACAGCCCTTCGACAAGCTCAGGGCGGGGGGGGAAAACACGTTCACCCCAACCGCGCCAAAGCCGCCGCCAACCGCTCGGCTTCGGCGGCGTGGGCGGCGTGATCGGCGCGGGCTTTTTCGACCGCTTCCGGCTTGGCCTTTTCGACGAAGGCGGGATTGGAGAGGCGGCCTGCGAGCGATTTTGCTTCTTTGGTGGAAGTCTCCAGCGCTTTGGTCAGGCGCGCCTTTTCGGCGGCGATGTCGATGACGCCGTCAAGTTGAAGCGCAATCGTCGTGTCGGAGACTGTGACCTGCACAGTGTTCTGTGCCCCGAGTTTATCCGCTGGCAGGTCGGACCAATTGATCCGAGCAAGCTTGCTTATCGCTTCCCAATTGTCCTTGAGCCGCAATTGGGTGCTATGAGCACCGCCCGCGACGTAGCTTTCCATTCGCGTACCTGGTGCAATACCCAATTCGTTTCTTGCCGCACGAACTGATCGCACGGTTTCAATGACCAATTCGATCTGCGACTTGGCCTCATGAGCTGTTTTAGCCTGCGGTTCGGGCCAGCGCGCGACAATGAGCGCGCTTTCGCGAATGCCAAGTCCGCTCCACAACTCCTCGCTCACGAACGGCATGAACGGGTGCAGCATTACCAGAATCTGGTCGAGTACCCAGCCGGCGACTTCGCGCGTTTCGGCGTCGATCTGGCCCTTGATCAGCTCCAGATACCAATCGCAAAACTGGTCCCAGACAAAGTGATAAATAGCATTGGCAGCAGCATCGAAGCGCAAATCCGCCATCGCCTTGTCGAGGTCGGCGAGCGTCTCGACAACCTCGCCGATGATCCACTGGTTCACCGCCAGCGTAGCTTTAGGCGCCGCGAGCGAAGTGCTCGCGCCGATGCCGTTCGCCTGGCAGAAACGCGCCGCATTCCATAGCTTGGTGGCGAAGTTGCGATAGCCTTCGACGCGGCGCTCATCCGTCTTCACATCGCGGCCCTGGCTTTCCATCGCCGCCATGAAGAAGCGCAGCGCATCGGCGCCGTATTTGTCGATCAGCCCCAGCGGATCGACGACATTGCCCTTGGATTTGGACATCTTCTGGCCATCGGCGGCGCGCACCAGCCCGTGCAGATAGAGGCGGCGCCACGGCACTTCGCCCATGAAATGCATTCCCTGCATCGCCATCCGCGCGCACCAGAAGAACAGGATGTCGAAGCCGGAGATCAGGAGGTCGTTGGGATAGTGGCGTTGGAGGAGGGACTCAGAACCCCTCCCCTTCAGGGGAGGGGCAGGGGTGGGGCCCATCCCCATATCCTGAGCGATCCGGAGAGGCCCCACCCCCAGCCCCTCCCCTGAAGGGGAGGGGAGTTGGTCGTCGGGCCAGCCGAGCGTGGCGAAGGGCCATAGGGCGGAGGAGAACCAGGTGTCGAGGACGTCCGGATCTCGAATTATAAAGACAGCTGGAGGTAGACCATCAGCTTCACGACGATGGGCCTCCTGCAGAAGCACATCCTCATCTTCGAGATAAACGGTGTTCTCCCCATATTGCGCCGTTGCAACTCTCATCGCATCTTCGAGATTGCCACTAACTATTGGCTCTTCGGAAAGCATTTCGTAACGTAAATACGAAGTGTCGGATCGCACTACCGGATACCAGGCCGGTATCCGATGCCCCCACCAAAGCTGGCGGCTCACGCACCATGGCTGGATATTCTCCATCCAGTTGAAGAACGTCTTCTCCCAACTCTTGGGAACGATCTCGATCCGCCCATCGCGCACCGCTGCCATCGGCGCCTTGGCCAGTTCGGCTGCGTTCACATACCATTGATCGGTCAGCCACGGCTCGATCACCACGCCGCCGCGATCGCCGTAAGGCGTCTGGATCACGCGATCCTCGGCTTCCTTCAGCGTGATCTCGCCGTCCTTGGCCTTGACCTCGTGCAGCACCAGATGGCCCGAGGCCTTCAACTCGGCGACCACCAATTCGCGCGCGCCGTCCGTGCCATCCTTGCGGAACCGATGCAGGCCGATAAACCGTGCCGGGATCAGCCCATCAGTGGTCTGCACGACGTTGGCCTCGGCATCGAACATATTGAGCATCGCGCCCGGCGCAAATCCCGCGCGCTTGCCCACCTCGAAGTCGTTGAAATCATGCCCTGGGGTGATCTTCACCGCGCCGCTGCCCAGCGCCGGATCGGCATGCTCATCCGCGACGATAGGAATCCGCCGCCCGGTGATCGGCTGCTCGATGAACTTGCCGATCACGCTTTGATAGCGCGGATCTTCCGCATTCACCGCCACCGCCATATCGGCCAGCATCGTCTCGGGCCGCGTCGTCGCAACAATGATGTGATCCGCGCCATCGTCCAGCGTCACGCCATCGGCCAGCGGATAGCGGATGTGCCAGAAATACCCCTTGATCTCCTGCGTCTCGACCTCAAGGTCGGAGATCGCGGTCTTGAGCTTGGGGTCCCAATTGACCAGCCGTTTGTCGCGGTAGATCAGCCCCTGATTGTAGAGATCCACGAACACCTTCACCACCGCCTTGGTGAAATGCGGGTCCATGGTGAACTGCTCGCGGCTCCAGTCCATCGAGCAGCCGAGCCGCCGCAGCTGGCCGGTGATGGTACCGCCGCTTTCGGCCTTCCACTCCCACACCTTCTCGACGAATTGCTCGCGGGTGTAATTGGCGCGCTTGTCCTGGCTGGCCTCCAGTTGCCGCTCGACCACCATCTGCGTGGCGATGCCGGCATGATCGGTGCCGACCACCCACAGCGCATCCTTGCCGCGCAGCCGCTCGTAGCGGACGACGATGTCCTGCAGCGTATTGTCGAGCGCGTGGCCGATGTGCAGGCTGCCCGTCACATTGGGTGGCGGGTTGACGATGGTAAAGGGTTGGGCCTGCGGGCGGTCCGGCCGAAACAGTCCGGCCTGCTCCCAATGAGCATACCATTTCGCCTCGATCGCGGCGGGGTCGAAGGTCTTGTCGAGCGCGGTGGTATCGGTAGTATCGGTCATCGTCGGCGCTTTGCCAGCCGCTCCAGGCTTGCGCAAGCCAGAGCGAGGCCCTTGCTCGGTGAGCTGTTTTCCCGCATGACGCTAACTCTATGCGTGAACCCCCGGATTTCACCGCTGAAACCGATGCACAGGGGGCGGTGACGCTGGCGCTGAAGGGGGCGTTGTTGGTCTCGCGGATCGGCGCCTTCGATCAGCGCCTGCGCGAGATTGCCGAGCCGATAGCGAAAATCGATCTGGCGGGGGTCAGCGCGATCGACACCGTCGGCGCCTGGATCGTCTGCCGGCTCTCGCGGCAGCACGATGCCCAGATCACCGGCGCCAGTGCCGAAGCGGAGAAATTGATCGAAGCGGTCAGCGGCCCTCACGACGCGGAGCCGATCACCCCGCCGCGCCCGCCGGCCTTCATCCGCGTGCCCGAAGCCGTCGGCGCGCTGATCGTCGGGATCGGTTCGGGCAGCATCCAGATTCTCGGCTTCATGGGGGCGATGCTGGTCAGCAGCTGGGATATCGTCCGGCGGCCGAGCCATTTCCGCATGACCGCGCTGGTCCGGCAGATGGAGCTGGTCGGGGTGAACTCGCTGGCGATCATCGGCATGATGAGTTTCCTGGTCGGCATCGTCATCGCCCAGCAAGGTGCGGTGCAATTGCAGCAGTTCGGCGCCCAGATTTACACGGTGAACCTGACCGGGCGGCTGGCGCTGCGCGAACTGGGTATTCTGATGACCTCGATCATGGTCGCCGGGCGATCGGGCAGCGCCTTTGCCGCGCAGATCGGCACGATGAAACTGACCGAGGAAATCGACGCGATGCGCACCATCGGCGTCTCGCCGATGCAGGCGCTGGTGTTGCCACGGGTGCTGGCCTCGGTGCTGATGCTGCCGCTGCTCGGGTTTTACGCTTCGATCATGGCGATTATCGGCGGCGCGGTGATTTCGTGGTTCACGCTCGATATTCCCTTTCTCAATTTCATCTCGCGCATTCGCGATGTCGTGCCGGTCACCGATCTGTGGGTCGGGCTGCTCAAGGGGCCGGTGTTCGGGATGATCGTCGCGGTGACCGGCTGCTATCAAGGCATGCAGGTTTCGGGTAATTCCGAGGAAGTGGGGCTGCGCACGACTATGGCGGTGGTGCAGGCGATCTTCATGGTGATCGTGCTCGATGCCTTTTTCGCGGTGTTTTTCACCAAGGTCGGCTGGATATGAACCTGCTGCACCATCATCACGACGGACCTGCGCCCCAGGTCGGCGACGAGGATGACGAGGATACTCCACCGATCGTCATCACCGGGCTGCGCAATGGATTCGACGGCAATATAGTGCATGACGGGCTCGATCTGACCGTGAAGCGCGGCGAGATCATTGGCGTGGTCGGCGGCTCGGGCACCGGCAAATCGGTGCTGATGCGCTCGATCATCGGCCTGCAGATACCGCTCGCCGGGGACATCGAAGTGCTGGGCGAATCGATCACCGATGCCCGCGACGACAGCGATATCGATATCCGCTCGCGCTGGGGGGTGCTGTTTCAGGGCGGCGCGCTGTTCTCCACGCTGACCGTGGCTGAGAATATCCAAGTGCCGTTGAAGGAATTCTACAAGGATATCGGGCCCGAGTTGCTCGATGAGATCGCCCGCTTCAAGGTCACGCTGTCAGGATTGCCGGAAGATGCGGCGGCGAAATACCCTTCCGAATTATCCGGCGGGATGCGCAAGCGCGCCGGCGTGGCGCGGGCGCTGGCGCTCGATCCCGAACTGCTGTTCCTTGATGAGCCGACCGCTGGGCTCGACCCGATCAGCGCCGCCGCCTTCGACAATCTGATCGGCGAATTGCAGGCGACGCTCAAGCTCACCGTATTTCTGATCACCCATGATCTCGATACGCTATACGCCATTTGCGACCGTGTCGCGGTGCTGGCCGACAAGAAAGTGATCGCGGTCGGCACGATACCCGAATTGCTCGAAAGCAAGCATCCCTGGATTCAGGAATATTTCAACGGGCCGCGTGGCCGCGCGGCGAATTCGAGCGCGCAAACCAAGGCGGTGGACAAGCCCATCGCGGAAAAGGCATAGGCAAAGCATGGAAACACGCGCCAATCATGTCTGGGTGGGGGTGTGCGCGCTGGCGCTGGTGGCGATGCTCGCCGCATTTTTCCTGTGGCTCGCGCATCTCGGGGAGGGCGAGAAGCTGCCTTACGACATCTTCTTCCGTCAATCGGTCGATGGTCTGTCCAAGGGCACCGAGGTTTCCTATGCCGGCGTGCCCGCCGGCCAGATCACCGCGATCGAGCTGTGGAAAGACGATCCCGGCTTCGTGCGCGTGCGCATCGCTGTCGATCCCAAGATTCCGATCCTGCAGGGCACCACCGCCAGCATCCAGGGCAGCTTTACCGGCGTCTCCGATATTCAGCTCAATGGCGGGGTCAAGGGCGCACCCATCATCACCGCGCCGGGGCCGGGCCCTGACAGCGTGCCGGTGATCCCGACCAAAACCTCCGGCCTCGGCGCCTTGCTCAGCAATGCGCCGCTGTTGCTCGAACGGCTGACGACCTTGAGCGAGAAGCTGACGCAATTGTTGTCCGATGATAACAGCAAGTCTTTGCACAATATTCTGGTCAACACCGATCACCTGACCGGGGCGCTGGCCAGTTCAGCGCCGCAGATCAAGCAGACGCTGGCCAAGCTGCAGGAGACGCTGAGCGGGGCGAACGGCGCGCTCGCCGATTTCCAGAAGGTCGCGCAGACTGCCAATCACGATCTCGATCCCGCCGAAGCCGATTCGATCGCGCACCAGATGAGAGCGACGCTGGCCGCGGCGCAGCAGGCTGCCGAGGGGCTGCGCGATGCGGTGGGCGACGTCCGCCCGGCGACGCGGCAATTGTCGCAAAGCACGCTACCGGCCGCCGAAGACGCGATCCGCAATCTCGATCAGACCACCAAGGCGTTGCGGCAACTGACTGAGCATATCGAGGAAAAAGGCGCGGCTTCGCTGATCGGCAGCCCGAAGCTGCCGGATTATAAGCCATGAGCGCTGGCGCAAACGGGAAAGCGCGGCTGCGCGCGGAAAGGAAAGCGATGGCCGGCAAGCGGAGGATTTCGGCAGCGCTGCTGCCCTTGGCACTGTCCTCGCTGCTGACAGGCTGCATCAACCTTGGCGGGGGAAAACCACTACCCAGCCTGATGACGCTGACCCCGGCAGCGCGCGCGCCTGCTGGCCAGACGCTGAGCACGGCCTCCGCGCAAGCGATCATCGTGCTCACGCCCGAAGTCGATCGAACCCTGGCCACCACCCGCGTGCCGGTGCAGGTCACACCCACCTCGATGGCTTACCTTACCGGGGCTGCCTGGGCCGAATGGCCGGCGCGCCTGTTCCAGTCGCTGCTGGTGGAAACGATTCGCGCGCGCGGTAAACGGCTGGTGTTCGAGGAGGATCAGCCGCAGGGGAGCGTCCGTTTGGCGGGTCGGTTGGAGACCATGGGCTATGATGCCCAGGCGCACACCGTTACGGTGCGTTACGACGCCGAACGGATCGGGCCCAATGGCGTGACCAGCACGCGGCGCTTCGAGGCGGTGGAAAAGGATATCGACCCGGCCGCCGCCGATGTGGCCCCCGCGCTGAACGACGCCGCCAACGATGTGGCGCGGCAAGTGGCGGATTGGGTGGACCAGTAAGGCGGGCGAGTTATGCTGAGGCACTATGAGCGAAATCTTTTCCGTTCATGCTGAGCTTGTCGAAGCACTGCCTCGTTCTTCCGGCAAGTCGTAGAAAGAAGGGCAGTCCTTCGACAAGCTCAGGACGGACGG
>JAMFSI010000182.1 GCA_026225215.1 Sphingomonas palustris
GTTGGCGAAATTCATGCGTATTTTATCGCCGCAATTTGTCGCCAAATTTCCGGTAAAGCTGATCAATATCCATCATTCGTTTTTACCTGCTTTTGCAGGTGCAAATCCGTATAAACAAGCTTTTGAACGCGGCGTAAAATTAATCGGCGCCACTGCGCATTTTGTTACGGATGAACTGGATGAAGGCCCGATCATCGCGCAGGATGTCGCCGCGATCAGCCATGCCGATACGCCTGAGGATCTGGTTCGCAAGGGCCGTGATATCGAGCGACGGGTGCTGGCGGAAGCGGTGAAGGCCCATCTGGAGGACCGGGTTTTCCTCAATGGTGGGCGCACGGTGGTATTTCGCGGCTGATGTCGCCGAAAATCATTAGCAATGCGTTCGCACTCGCAGTATTTATCTGAGCTTACGCAACAAAGGGGCGGGCATGGCGAACAAGATCTATCCGAATGTCACTGCCGCGCTCGATGGCCTGCTGTTCGACGGCATGCTGATCGCCAGTGGTGGCTTCGGCCTCTGCGGCGTTCCCGAGCGGCTGATCGAGACGATTCAGGCTTCGGGCGTCAAGGGCTTGACGATCGCTTCCAACAATGCCGGTATCGACAACGAAGGCCTGGGCAAACTGTTGCGCAGCCGCCAGGTCAAGAAGATGATCAGCTCCTATGTCGGCGAGAACAAGGAGTTCGAGCGGCAGTATCTGGCGGGCGAACTGGAAGTCGAATTCACCCCGCAAGGCACGCTGGCGGAGCGGATGCGCGCCGGCGGCGCGGGCATTCCCGGCTTTTACACCAAGACCGGCGTCGGCACGCTGGTCGCCGAGGGCAAGCCGACGATGGTCTTTGATGGCGAGGAATATGTGCTGGAGCGCGGCATCGTTGCCGATCTCGCCATCGTCAAGGGCTGGAAGGCCGACGCGACCGGCAATGTCATTTTCCGCAAGACTGCGCGCAATTTCAACGTTCCCGCCGCACAATGCGGCAAGGCCTGCGTCGTCGAGGTCGAGGAGGTGGTGCCCACCGGCACGCTCGATCCCGATGCGATCCATCTGCCCGGCGTCTATGTCCAGCGCATCGTCGTCGGCGCGCCTTACGACAAGAAGATCGAGTTCCGAACGGTTCGCGAAAGGGAGACAGCGTAATGCCCTGGAGCCGCAATGACATGGCCGCCCGCGCCGCGCGCGAATTGCAGGATGGGTTCTATGTGAACCTTGGCATCGGCATCCCGACGCTGGTCGCCAATTACATTCCTGCAGGCATCACGGTCACGCTGCAGTCGGAAAACGGCATGCTCGGCATTGGCCCTTTCCCCTATGCCGGCGAAGAAGATGCCGATCTGATCAACGCCGGCAAGCAGACGATCAGCGAATTGCCGTGGTCCGCCTATTTCGATAGCGCGGCGAGCTTTGCGATGATTCGCGGCGGCAAGATCGATCTGACCGTGCTCGGCGCAATGGAAGTGGCCGAGAACGGCGATATCGCCAATTGGATGATCCCTGGCAAGATGATCAAGGGCATGGGCGGGGCGATGGACCTCGTCGCCGGGGTCAAGAAGATCATCGTCGTGATGGAGCATTGCGCCAAGGATGGCAGCCCGAAATTCATCCCCGCCTGCACCCAGCCGCTGACCGGACGCAATGTCGTCGACATGGTGATTACCGATCTCGCGCTGTTCCAACGCGCCGATCACAGCGCGCCGTTCCGGCTGGTGGAATGCGCGCCGGGGGTGACGGCGGATGAGATCCGCGCCAAGACCACGGCGCATTTTGTCGAGTGACTCCACCCCCCGCCCGTCCTGAGCTTGTAGAAGGACAGTACTTAAATTAGTGGTTCCGCACGCCGCCCAAAAAGAAGGACAGTCCTTCGACAAGCTCAGGACGGGCGGCGGTGGCGCGATGAAATTAGACGCCCCCGCCGCCGCCAATCCGATCGACCGGATGCGCGTGATCGGCCAGCCGGTGGATCGCGTCGAGGGTCCGCTCAAGACCACCGGGCAGGCACGCTATGCCTATGAGGCGCAGGAGACCGCACCCGGCGCTGCTTATGGCCATATCCTCGGCGCAGCGATTGCCAAGGGTCGGATCGTCACGCTCGATGTCGCGACGGCACGGGCGATGCCGGGGGTACTGGCAATCCTGACTTCTGCCAACGCCGGTCCCATCGGCCCGCGCATGTCGCTGGTCGCACCGGTGCTGGGCGGGCCCGAAATCGCTCATTACGGCCAGCCGGTGGCGGTGGTGGTAGCGGAGACGCTGGAGCAGGCGATCGCAGCGACTTATGCGATCAAACCCGAGTACGCAGTCGAGCCTGGCGCTTTCGATCTCGCCGCAGCCGCGCCGGACGCGCCGCGCCATGAAAAGCCCGGCGGCGCCGCGCCGGCCACGCTTGGCGATTTCGCCAGCGCTTTCGCCACAGCGCCAATTACTGTGGACGCGACCTATTCCACGCCCGACCATTCGCATGCGATGATCGAGCCGCAGGCCACCGCAGCGCTGTGGGACGGCGATGCGCTGACGGTATGGACCTCGAATCAGATGGTTGCCTGGTCAGTGGGCTCGCTGGCGGGCGCGCTGGACATGCCGCGCGAGAAGCTGCGGGTGATCGTGCCCTGGGTCGGCGGCGGCTTCGGCGCCAAGCTGTTCGTCCATGCCGATGCGGTGCTGGCAGCACTGGCGGCGCGCGCGATCGGTCGCGCGGTCAAGCTTTGCTACACCCGCGCGCAGACCTTCAGCGCCTCCACGCACCGTCCGGCAACGATCCAGCGCATCCGTCTGGGCGCAACCCACGATGGCGTGCTGACCGCGCTGGCGCATGAAAGCTGGTGCGGCAATCTGCCGGGTGGTTTTGCCGAAGCGGCGATGGCGCCGACCAAGCTGATCTATGCCGCGCCCCATCGCCTGTTCGCCCATTATCTCGCCCAGCTCGACTTACCAGAAGGCCACGCGATGCGCGCGCCGGGCGAGGCGTCGGGAATGATGGCGCTGGAAGTGGCGATGGACGAATTGGCGGAAAGACTGGACATCGATCCGATCGAACTGCGTATCCGCAACGACACTCAGGTCGATCCCGAACATCCCGAAAAGCGCTTTTCCCAACGCGAGCTGATCGCCTGCCTGCGCACCGGGGCGGAGCATTTCGGCTGGGCGCAGCGCTCCCCCCTGCCCCACGCGCGGCGCGAAGGACGACACTGGCTAGGGATGGGCGTCGCTGCGGCATTTCGCGGCAATCTCCATGGCAAATCGGGTGCGCGGGTGCGGATCGATGGCGATGGCGGGGTGACCGTGTTCACCGATATGACCGACATCGGCACCGGCTCGGCTACCATCATCGCCCAGACCGCGGCCGAGATGATGGGGCTGGAAATGGACCAGGTGCGTGTGCAGCTGGGCGATTCGCGCTTTCCGGCGGCGGCGGGATCGGGCGGCCAGTTCGGCGCCAACAGCGCAACAGCGGGCGTTTATGCTGCCTGCGTTCTCTTGCGCGGAGCCGCTGCGCGCCAGCTCGGTTTCAATGCCGATGCCGCCGAGTTCGTCGGCGGCATGGTCCGTTCGGGCAATCGCGAAGTGCCGCTCGTCCAGGCCGCCGGGCTCGATGTCACCGATGCAATCGAATTCGGCGATGTCGTGCGCAAGCATGTCCAGGCCACCTTCGGCGCGCATTTCGTCGAAGTCGCGGTGGATGGCGATACCGGTGAAGTCCGGGTCCGACGGATGTTGGCGGTCTGCGCGGCGGGGCGCATCCTCAATCCCAAGACCGCGCGCGGCCAGATTATCGGCAGCATGACGATGGGCCTCGGCTCGGCGCTGATGGAGGAGATCGTGGTCGATACCCGCCATGGCGTGTTTCTCAATCACGACCTTGCCGGCTATGAAGTGCCCGTCCACGCCGATATCCCCGAGCAGGAAGTGATCTTTCTCGACGCACCCGACCCCTATTCTTCGCCGATGCAGGCCAAGGGCGTGGGCGAACTGGGGCTGTGCGGCGTGGGCGCGGCGATTGCCAATGCGGTGTATAATGCCTGCGGGGTAAGGCTGCGCGATTATCCGATCAGTGCGGATAAGCTCGTCGAGCTGCTGTAGAACTCTGCGGCCAGGGTCTCGATCGACGATACTCAGGCCCGATACTCAGGCCAACGTCCGTTTCGCGGTCTTTCCCGGCGCTTGTTCGATATGACCGCTGATCTCGGCGCCGGCGTCGGCAGCGAAGCGCAGGTTCCATATCGTCGCGCTCAGTGAAATGGCGGTCACCACCCAGAAAGCGATCGAGAAGTCGGCCAACGATGGCCTCGCATGGCCGTTCGCCAACATCGCCAGATGCAGCGCGATCGCCGCGAGGCAAATGCCCAGCGACAGCATAAGCTGCTGGAAGGTGGAATAGAAAGCGGTGGCGCTGCTCATATGCTGCTTGTCCACGCCGTCATAAGCGATGGTATTATAAGCGGTGAACTGGAACGACATGAAAAAACCGCTGAGGCACAGCACTCCGAACATCGCCCAGGCTGGCCAGTCCGGCCGGAACAATCCGCAGGTCGCATAGCCCACCGTCGCGATCGCGCCATTCCAGATCATCGCGCGGCGAAAGCCGAAGCGTCTCAGGATGCGCTGGGCCACGCCTTTCATCGCCAGTGAGCCGATCGCGGTCGCAACCGTGATCGTGCCGCTGCGCGCAGCCGAAAAGCCGAAGCCCAGCTGCATCATCAGCGGCAGCAGGAAGGGTTGCGCGCCCTGGGTGATGCGGGTGAGCGACCCGGCGATGACCGAGAGGCGGAAGGTCGGATCGCGCATCAGCGTGAGATCGAGGATCGCCCCCTCCCGTCCACGCGCATGGCGAATGTAAAAACCGCCCGCGATCACGCCGACCGCGATCAGCGTGGCCGCGATCGCGCCTTCGCCGGGGCGGCTGACCATCTCGAACCCGAACAACAGGCAGCCGAGCGACAGGCCGCTGAGCAGGAAGCCCCGCATGTCGAATGGCCCCGTCGCCTCCTCCCTGATGTCGGTGATGAAACGACCCACCAGCCAGAAGCCGAGCATCCCCACCGGCAGGTTTATGTAGAATATCCAGCGCCAGTCGAGAAAAGTCACGATCAAGCCGCCCAGCGGCGGCCCGATGATCGGCCCGATCAAGGCGGGCACCAGCAGCCAGGACATGGCGTTGACCAGATCCTGCTTGGCGACGGAGCGCAGCAGCACCAGCCGGCCGACCGGGATCATCATCGCGCCGCCGATACCCTGCACGAAGCGGGACAATACGATCATTTCCAGAGTGCGCGATTGGCCGCAGGCAAAACTGCCCAGCATGAACAGCAGGATCGCGAAGCGGAAGATCGTGCGCGACCCGAACCGGTCCGCCAGCGATCCTGACGCCGGGATGAAGATCGCCAGCGCCAGCAGATAAGCGGTCAGCGCTACGCTCATTTCCGGCGCACGCACCCCGAAATCGCGCGCCATGGTCGGCAGCGCGGTGGCGAGCACCGTCGCATCGACGAATTCCATGAACAGGGCCGAGGCGATGATCAGCGCGATCAGCCGGTAATTGGAACTGGACTGGACCGGCCCGAGGTCCTGCATTCTCGTGAGCGACCCGGCAGCGGGCACGATACCGTCGCGCACCTCGGCATTGACCGACGCCACGCCGCGCCGTCTCGGCCTCAGCATGAGGCCCCGGCGGAAATCGCTGATGAAAAGATGGTGCGACGTTCCGAATCTCGGCGCACAAGGATCTGTGGGCTCACTTCAGGGGCAGCGGGCATCACGCGAGGGGGGCAAGGCAGTGCGGGTCTGCCAACTGCCATCGGGCGCCTGATATTTCTCGCCGGGCTGCGTGTGCAGAAGCAGCACGCAACCCGAGGTGAAGGGATATTCCTCCACCGTCGCCTGCTGCCCCTGCGCCTTGTCGGCGTAGACCGCCTTGCGCCGGATATTGATGTCATCCACCCTATGACGCAAATCCGCCGTATTCGCGCCAACCACACCGAGATAGCCGCGCATCAATTCGCCGACCTGACCGGAGCTGCGCGCAGCGGGATCGCGGGCCTGCGCCCAGGCGCCACCAGTCAGGCCGAGCACTGCCAAGGCCTGCCACAGGGTCCGCCGAAGAGTCCGGATCTGTCTCGACCATAAAAATGCTTTTGACGCTGTAACCGTGAAAGGCAATGCCCACGCGGATGAAGTTGGGTTATTCGCGGTTTGTCGATCCCGTCCAACGGCTTGAAACGATGCGATAACAAATGCTTAGAGCCTCAGCCCGAACCGAGGCCCCAGCCAGGTCATGCCACTGTATAGCACAATCGTCAGCGCGCAGCCGGCGATCAGCGCGACCCAGAAACCGACTCCCGCCCGCATCAACGCCGGTATCAGCAGGAACATCGGCAGGGACGGCAGCACGAACCAGAAGGTCGCCTCGGCATGGGTGGCCATGTTCGCCGGATCGGGGCGATCGTGCCACAGCCAGAGCATGCCCATCACCGAAACCAGCGGCAGCGAGGCGATCAGCGCGCCGAACCCCGGATAGCGCTTCGCCACCTCGGATATCACCGCGATGAGTATGCCCGACAGACCGGCCTTGAGCGCGAGATACCACATGGTTCTGGCATAGAGCGTGATGACAAAAATTGGGAACCGGTTTTTGTCAAACAATCGCGCGAGAACAAAGAATCTCGGGCATTCCGCTCACTTCAATTTATGCGGCGCGCCCCTGCCCATGTATTTCGCCAGATTGTAATGCAGGCTGGGGATCGTCCGCTCCATGTAGGGATTGGGCTGAGTGCCACGAAAGCCGCCGATCTTCAGGCCTTTCTGGACTGCGGCCATGTTATCGAAATCCTGCTGGAGCACCGGTGGCCAATCCTGCGGTTCGGTGTATTCCCAGTCGGTTTCGGGCGCCTCACCCTCAGGGTACAACTCATAGACCGCGCCTTCGAAGATGCATTTGCTGGGATCGTCGCCATAGGGCCGCGCGCTGTAGCAGAGCATATTATTGACCGCGTGGCCGATCTGGAAATTGGGGAACACTTGCCAGGCGGTGCCGGCCTGCGCGGTATGGGTGGGCTCCACCACCGGCCAGTGGACGCCGCGCGCCGCGTCGGTCGCCCGAGCGGAACTCAGCCAGTGCTTCGAAACCTCGGCCGGCGGGGTGCCTTCGGGCAGCTCGTGCTGGAGCCGCTCGGCCGCCTCGACCAGCGTGCGGGTGGTATTGGTATTGGCGTTTTCCCAAGTGAAAACCTGCATTTCCGCAGTTGAAATGCGCGGATCACCCGCACCCAGCCGCAGCTTGGCAGCATCTTCTTCCTGACCCTTGGGCGCATCGTAGCCGATGTTGCTGTGCAGGCCCTGGTTGCGACCCCAGCCGCGAAACTGCCCGAAGGCCATGAATTCGGGATGGGTGCCGGGAACGTGGTAAGTTTCGTTGAAGGCCTCCAGCGCGACTTTCCAGTTGCAGTCGAAGATGATCCATTTGCGCCAGCGCGGGCGCATATTCTGCAACTCATAGGGATCGAGCATCGCTGGAATCGGGTCTAGGTAGTCCGCCAAAGGACCGGCCTCGGGGTCCATATTGATCCAGAGCCAGCCGCCCCAAGTCTCGCATTTGATTTCGCCCAGCCGCGTGCTGTCTTCGGTCAGCGCGCCATTCCAGTCGTCCTGATGCTGGATGAAGGTGCATTTGCCATCGAGATTGAAAGTCCAGGCGTGGAAGCCGCAAATGATGTTGCTCTTGTTGCCGCGCGCATTGCGCTGGCCCGGCGGGACATCCACCAGCTTGCGGCCACGATGCGGGCAGACATTCCAGAACGCCTTGATCGCGCCCGGCCCCGAGCCCTCCTCGCGGCGCACGATCAGCAGCGAATCATCGAGAATGTCGAAGGTCAGGTAATCGCCGACCTTGGCGATATCCTCGACCCGCCCGGCTTGCAGCCAGGCCTTGCGCCACAGCCGGTCACGCTCCTTTTGGAGGTAATCCTTTGAAATATAAGCTTCGACACCGATGGTGACGGCCTCTTCCAGTTCTTCTGGAGCGGCGACGATCTTCCCCACTTCTGTCATATTATCCTCGTGAATTGCGTTGCTGAACAATAGCTCAGCAGGGCTTGGTTGCCGTTGCAACCGGTTCTTTTCCAGGCGCCGCCTTAATGCCACGGTCCGAGCCCTTCTACCTCACAAAATAGCAACAAAACGGGCAACTTGCGACCAATCAGCTTAACATCGCCCGCGCGGCTTGCCAAGCCGCGCGGCGCTCGCCCACACGCGAGTGGAAGACATTACGGGAGATACAGGCATGTCGGAATTACGCTTTGACGGCCGGGTTGCGGTGATTACCGGCGCTGGGCGCGGGCTGGGCCGCGAATATGCGCTGCTGCTGGCGTCGCGCGGCGCCAGGATCGTCGTCAATGACCCCGGTTCGGCGATCAAGGGGGACGGTATCGATGCCGGCCCGGCACAATCCGTGGTCGACGAAATTCGTGAAGCCGGCGGTGAGGCCGTCGCCTCCACCGAATCGGTCGCGACCGAGGCCGGCGGCGCCGCGATCATCCACGCCGCGATCGACGCCTGGGGCCGGATCGACATCCTGATCCACAATGCCGGCAACGTCCGCTACGGCTCATTGAACGAGATCAGCCATGAGGATTTCCAGGCCGTCGTCGATGTCCATTTCACCGGCGCCTTCAACGTCGTGCGCGCCGCCTTCCCGCTGATGTCCGCCGCCCAATACGGCCGCATCGTGCTGACCTCCTCGATCGGCGGGATCTACGGCAACAACAATTGCGTCAATTACGGCATGTCCAAGAGCGGCATGATCGGCCTCAGCAATATCATTTCGCTCGAAGGCGAGAGCGCCAATATCAAAAGCAATCTGATCGTGCCCGGCGCCGTTACCCGCATGGCCGGAGGCCTCGACACCTCGCAATATCCGCCGATGGGCCCCGAACTGGTGGCGCCGATGGTCGGCTGGCTGGCGCATGAAAGCTGCTCGGTCAGCGGCGAAATGATGGCCGCGGTCGGCGGGCGCATGGCCCGGATGTTCATCGCCGAAACGCCCGGCGTCTACCGCCCGTCCTGGACCATCGACGATATCGCGGCAGAGATCGACGGCATTCGCGCCAAAGGGCCGGAAAACCGCGATCTGCAGGACTTCGGGCTGCATGGCCATATCGACCATTTGAGCTATAGCTTCGCGATGGCGCGCAATAGGGTGAAGGGTTAGGATTCTGGGGCTTTTTGCCCCAGACCCCATTACGTCTTCCGGCGTGAGGGAGCGTTTTCGGCGCTGTTTTGCGTAGCATCAGCGTCGGGAGAAGTATTGGGAGCGCGAGGGCAGTAGCCCTCGCACCTTCACCTTAGTGCTTACCCGCAACTGCCTGCATCATCTGGTGCAAAGTCTGGTCGGCATGAGCAACGCGTTGCGCGCAGGCGGTCATCTGCGGGCCGGCGGTCTTGGGGTCGAGGCGGGAATGGACAATGGCGGCCAGCGCCTTCGGATCGAGGTGACCATCGATACGACCGAGGTAATATAGCGCGCTTTGTCCGGCCACAGCCTTGCCGCGATCGTCTTTCGCGGCCTTGGCGAAAACATTGCTCAGCATGAAACAGTGCAAATCGTCAGGAGCGCTTTGCGCGACCGCCGGGGACACCAGAGCCAAGCTCAACAGGCCAGCCGCGAGTAATTTGAATTTCATGCATCCTCCTGAGGCAGCCCGCCACGGGCTATGGGCCCTTACAGCATCGCGCCAAAAGGTGGCCACCGGTTTTTGGCATCAAGCGATGCGGCAGCAAGAAAACGATGATCTCACCGCTTTCTACTCAAACCGTTAATCTTAAGCCCGCGCGGCGCTTGAGCGTAGCCAAGGCGTGATGCGAGAGCATCTCAGCGCCTTGGAACTACTTCCCCTGCCACAGCGGTTTGCGCTTTTCGGAAAAGGCGCGGGGGCCTTCCTGGGCGTCCTCGCTGCAATAGGCATATTCATGCGCGGCGCGCGCGGCCTGGAGCGCGGCGGCACGGCCCATTTCGGTGGCCAGCATCACCGTTTCACGGCCGGCCTTGACCGAGAGCGGCGCGCCTTCGAGCACTTCCTGGGCGAGTGCGATGGCGGTGTCCATCAGCCCGTCGGGTTCGGCGAGTCGGTTGACGAGACCGATCTCATAAGCACGCTGCGCGGTGATCGGCTTTCCGGTGAGGATGATCTCCATCATGATCCGCTGCGGAATCATATGGATCAGCGGCGAAGCCCAGGGTGAGCCGCGCCCGACCTTGACCTCGGTGATGGCAAAGCGCGCGGTGGTGGCGGCGACGCAGAGATCGCAGCTCTGCGCGAGCAGCCAGCCGCCGGCAAAGGCGACGCCATTGACCGCGGCAATGGTCGGCTTGGTCAGTTGGACATTGTCATAAGGCACCGGGATAAAGTCGCGCGGCGGCACGCGCATGCCAGTTTCGACCATTTCCTTGAGATCGCCGCCGGCGCAGAAGGCCTTGTCGCCGGCGCCGGTCAGGATGGCGATGCGCAAGCGGGGGTCGTCTTCGAAGTGCTGCCAGGCATGAGTCAGCGCGCTGCGCACCTCGGCATTGAGGGCGTTGCGCTGCTCGGGCCGGTTGATGGTGATGATGGCGATGCCGTCGGCGCGGGCATGGAACAGGACGGCTTCTTCGGAAGCGGGATCGGGCATCAGAAACCTCGTTGCTGGATAATATGCGCAGCCCGATCGAGTTCCTCGCGAAAATCGGGATGGGCGATTGCGATGAGGCGGCGGCAGCGTTCGGCCAGCGTTTGGCCTTTCAGCTCCGCCGCGCCGAATTCGGTAACGATGACATCGACTTCGGTACGCGCCGTCGTCACCGGCCCCGACAGCGCGGCGGTGATCTTGCTGATCGTGCCACCTTTAGCGGTAGCGCCTAAAGCGATGATCGCGTGGCCACCGGGTGAGCGGGCGCCGGCGCGGACGAAATCGACCTGACCGCCGGTACCGCCCAGATAAGCGCTGCCCGATTGCTCCGCGTTGACTTGCCCGGTGAGGTCGACCTCCAGCGCCGAATTGATGGTAACGAGCCGCGACAACTGGCCGAGCACGGCAGCATCATGGGTATAGCCGGTCGCGGTCATCCGAATCGCGCGATTATGATGCGCGAAATCATAGAGCCGCCGCGTACCGATCAGCGCGCCGTTGATCGAGATGCCGGGGTCGATTTCCTTGCGGGCATTGGTGACGACACCGGCCTCGACCAGATCGACCAACCCGTCGCCGAGCATCCCCGAATGCACGCCCAGATCCTTGCGGTCGTGCAGCAGCCGCAGGATGGCGTCGGGCACCGCGCCAACGCCGGTCTGGATGACGCTGCCGTCACCGATAAAGCCAGCGCAATGGCGCGCGATGGCCTCATCGGTGGCGCCGATTTTGGCGGCGGCCACTTCCACCGGCGCGCGGTCGACATGGACGGCGACGTCGATGGCGCTAGCCGGGATCGTCTCGCCAGGGCTGAAAGGCACCGCTTCGTTGACTTCGGCTATCACCAACCGCGCCTTGTCGACGGCGGCGCGGACATAATCGCTGATCAAGCCGCAGCTGTGATTGCCTTGCGCGTCGGCGGGGCTGACTTGAATCATCGCAACGTCGCAGCCGATGATCCCGGCGCTGATCATCGGGCCGACCTGGCTGACATGCGCGGGGATCACCGCGAGCTTGCTCGCTTCGGTCATGCTGCGCAGCGCCCCGATCGCGCCCATGCTGGAGAGCGCAAAGGCCTCTGCAGTCTCGGGCGTGAACAGGCCCGAAAAGCTGGTGGCGATGAAGGCGCAGAGGCCGCCGATCGCGGCCCCTTGCGCGATCAGTGCCTCGACCAGCGTGGCCGGCTCACCGCACGCCTGACCGAGGACGATGCGGTCGCCCGCTTTCAGCCATTGCCCGAGATCGAGTTGATCCGCGCGGACCGACAGGGTCACGCGCCGCCGACCAGTTTCAGAAGGCGTTGGGCGCGGCTGAGGTAGGGCCGGTCGAGCATCGCGCCCTTGTAGCCGATCGCACCGACGCCGGGATTGGCGGCGAAGATCGCAACCACTTCGCGGGCGTCGGCAATCTCCGCCTCGGTCGGAGTAAAGGCCTGGTTGATCACTTCGATCTGCGCCGGGTGAATCGCCAGCATGCCGCCGAAACCGTCGCGGCGGACCCCCTCGGCGCGGCGGCGCAAAGCTTCCAGATCCTTGAAATCGGCGGAAATCGTCTCGATCGCCGTGACCCCGGCGGTGGCGGCGCCAAGCACGGTCAGGCTGCGCGCCAGCTCATAGGTGAAGCTGTAGCTACCATCGGCGTTGCGGTTGGAACTGGCGCCGATCGAATCGGCGAGATCTTCGGCGCCCCAGGTCAGGGCCACGACGCGCGGCGCGCCTTTGTAATCGCCGGTGTGGAACATCGCCTCGGCAGTCTCGGTGATCAACACGATCACCGGGGTGCTGCCCTCCTCGATGCCGTTCGCCACTTCCAGCGCGGACAAGCAATGGTCGAGCTTTTCGACATCGGCGCGACCATAGACCTTGGGCAACATGATCCCGCCTGGCTTTGCCGGCATCACCGCGGCGAGATCGCCCAGCGTATAAGGGCCGTCGAAGGGATTGATCCGCACCCAGAGCCGCGCGCGCCCCTCGGCGTTGGCGGCGATGAAATCATGCACCATGCCGCGCGCGAGCTGTTTGCTTTCGGGTGCGACGGCATCTTCGAGATCAATCAGCACGATGTCGGCAGGCGAGGCCAGCGCCTTGCCCATCTTCTTCTCGCTGTCACCGGGGGCAAACAGCCATGAGCGGGCGCTGATCGGTTCGTGCTTGATGGCCATGGGCATCCTTTAAATCGCTGATTCAGGGCTCCGGAGGCAATTACCCCCGGACACCCGTTCATTGTCTGCCTAGCGAAAACACATGGCGTTGAGCAAGGACGCAACGCCAGCCTATTCCTCGGGCATCAGCAGCCTGCCATAATCGCGCGCGCCATGCGTGATCAATAGCGCCAATATGCGCGCAGGCTCGACGCGGTAGAAGATCAGATAATGGCCATGAACGCGCCGCCTAACGCCAAAGCGCTCATAACGGGGAACCAGCGGATAGGCATTGGGCATCTCGCTCAGCGCCAAGGCGGCGTCGCGCAGTTCCTCAATGAATGACACCGCCCGCGCGGGACTATCCTGAGCGATGTGATCGCCGATCTGTTCAAGACTTAGCTCTGCGGCCTGCGCGAAAACAACCCTCAGGGCCTCTCGCGGGGAGCAGCCATGGCCTGATATTTCGCACTCAGCCGATCAAACACCTCGCTGGCCGGCCTGACATTTTCAGCCGCGCCATCCGTCACGCCGCGCATAACTGCAGCATCCAGCGCAGCCAGCCACTGCTCCTGATCGGCGGCCGTCGTCTGATCCTTGCGGATCAAATCGCGCACATAATCGCTCACGCTGGCATAGCGCCCGCTATCGATCCGGGACTGGACCCAATCGCGCATAGGATCGGGGACGGACACATTCATGGATGCCATGGCTGATCTCCTGACTCCAGATCATGGCAAAAACTGCCATAAATTGCCATAGCAAAGTCAGCCGAAGCTTATCGCCTCGCAAATGGTAGGCATGCGACGCAGGCAAAAATGCAAACGCGCACAATAGACATGATAAAGGGCGCGAGGAAGTATCCTCGCGCCCTTTATCAGCCTTAACGGCTTAATTCAGGCAGCAGCGGCCTGCTTCTTGGCCAGCTCACGCTTGACCTTGAGCGCGCGCGGGCTGAGCTTGGTGTCGGCCGACTTCAGCAACCAGTTATCCAGGCCGCCAACGTGCTCCACCGAGCGCAGACCATTGGTCGAGACGCGAAAGCGGATGCTGCGATCCAGCGCTTCCGACATCAGCGTCACGTTCTGCAGATTGGGCAGGAACAGGCGCTTGGTCTTGTTGTTGGCGTGGCTGACGTTGTTACCAACCTGGCGACCTTTGCCGGTCAGTTCGCAAATACGGGACATGGGATTCTCGCTGAATATCGTGACCGTTTCCGGGGAAGGCGGGCCCTTAGCTTTTTGACCGAAGAAGGTCAAGTTGCGTAGCACGGCCTCGCGCGGTACCGCGCAGCGATGACGCGATGGCCACTTCCCGAACCGATGGCGCAGGCGCTGGCGCAGGCCCAAGCGGCTGCCGTGCTGGGCGAAGTGCCGGTGGGCGCGGTGGTGGTCAAGGACGGGCAGGTGATCGCGGCCGCGCATAACGCCCCGCGTGAGCAATGCGATCCTACCGCTCACGCCGAAGTGCTGGCGATTCGCGCGGCGGCTGCGGCGCTGGGTAACGAGCGGCTGGACGGCTGCGAGTTGTGGGTCACGCTGGAGCCTTGCGCGATGTGCGCCGGGGCTATCGTTCACGCGCGCATCGCGCGGCTCTATTATGGAGCGGGGGACACGAAGGGCGGCGCGGTGGAACATGGGGCGCGGGTCTTTGCGCAGGAGGCCTGCCTGCATCGGCCGGAGATCTATCCGGGGATCGGCCAGGATCAGGCTGCGGCGCAATTGCGCGAATTTTTCCGCGAACGCCGATAATCCTTCCCCTATTCCTGGGTAAACGGCATTCCGGCAGAGAGGGAAGAGGACCATGAACGACGAATACAGCATCCTGGCGCTGATCCACCGCTATACCGACGGGTGCAACCGCCAGGATTGGCCGCAGGTTCTGGCCACATTCGCCGAGGATGGTATCTGGGATGCCGCGGGCAAGGAGCATCAAGGCCATGCCCATATCCAGTCGGCGATGGCCGGCTTCCTGACACTTATGGATTACTTCGTACAAATTGCTTCGGCCCCCGTGATCGAAATCGACGGCGACCGGGCCACAGCACGCACCACAATCCGCGAATGCGGCAAATTTGCCGGTCGCGACGAGGCGCTCGAGGTGCTGGGCCGCTATGACGATGAGCTGACACGCAGTGCAACCGGATGGCTTTTTGCACGCCGTCGTTTCAACCTCTACGGCATGCATCGCTTCGCGCTTATCGCTGGGCCGGCGCTGGGATAAATCATGCGCCGCAATGATCCAGCGGACGAAAGCTAGAGAACGCTGAAATCCAGGCCGATATCCGCCGCCGGCGCGCTTTGCGTCAACCGTCCGACCGAAACGTAATTCACTCCACTGGCCGCGATCGCGCCGATCGTATCCAGCCGGACCCCGCCCGAGGCTTCGGTGACACACCGCCCTGCGACCAGCGCCACCGCTTGTCGCAAAGTCGGCGGGTCCATATTATCGAGCAAGAGGTGATTGGCGCCTGCTGCCAACGCCGGTTCGATCTGGTCCAACCGATCAACCTCACAGATGATTCGCTCGATCCCCGCCGCCCTCGCTCGCCGCACAGCCTCACCGACGCCACCGGCCACGGCGACATGATTATCCTTGATCATCGCCGCGTCCCACAGCCCCATCCGGTGATTCTGCGCGCCGCCCATGCGGATGGCATATTTTTCCAGGTGGCGCAGGCCGGGGATGGTCTTGCGGGTATCGAGCAGCACGGCGCCGGTGTCGCCCCCCGATTCGCCCATGGCATCGACATAGGCCCGCGTCAGCGTGGCGATGCCGGAGAGGTGTTGCACGGTGTTGAGCGCACAGCGTTCGGCGGTCAGCAGCGCGCGGGCTTGGCCCGACAGCCGCATCAGCGGAGCACCGGCAGCGATGCGGTCGCCGTCCTGGGCGATCAGTTCGATGGTAATCGCCGGATCGAGATGGCGAAAAAATGCCGCAGCGATCGGCAGCCCCGCGACGATGATGGCATCGCGGCTGACCATGATCCCGGCAAAACGCGCCTCGGGGGGAATGACGCTCTCGGCAGTGACATCATGGCCACCGCCGGGCCAGCCGACACCGAGGTCTTCGGCCAGCGTGGCGGCAACGAAAGGGGCGAGGTCAAAACCCGGCAAGCTGAAGCTGGTCATCGCCGTGCTATTCCCCAGAGCGTGGGCATTGTCGAGGGAGCAATGCCGAAACAAAGGTGGCTCGAATCACTGACCTGTCGGTCGAAAGCGTGTAGAGGTGGATTTGGGACGGCCTGGTCGCGGCAGCCCCACAAGATTTCTTGGAGGGGAAAGTTCGATGGGTATTATTGTTTCGGTGTTCGTGACCTTGATCGTGCTGGTGGGGCTCAGCGCCGCGCTGGGCTGCTTTTACACGGTGCAGACCGCCCAGGCGGCGATCATCACGCGCTTTGGCCAGTTCCAGCGCAGTGCAGGCCCCGGTCTCGGTTGGAAGCTGCCGTTCATCGACGTGGTGCAAACCAAAATCAGCCTGCGCGTCAACCAGATCGCGCTGACGATGGAAACCAAAACGCGCGACAATGTCTTCGTCACCATCCCGATCTCGGTGCAGACACGGGTGCGCCCGGACAAGGTGTTCGAGGCCTTTTACAGCCTGTCCGATCCCGTCGCGCAGATCCAGGCTTATGTCGAGCAAGTGGTGCTGGGCCATGTCCCGGGGATGACGCTGGACGAGGTCTTCGCCAGCCAGTCGAGCATCGCCGCCGCGGTCAAGCAGGAGCTGGACGTCGATATGTCCGCCTTCGGCTATGAGATCGTCAATGTGCTGGTCACCGACATCGTCCCTGACAGCAAGGTCAAGGCGGCGATGAACGACATCAACGCCGCTCAGCGCGAGCAGGTCGCCGCAACGGCGCGCGGCGAGGCCGAGAAGATCCTGGTGGTCAAGAAGGCGGAAGCCGAGGCCGAAAGCAAGGCGCTGCAAGGCCAGGGCATCGCTAACCAGCGCAAGGCGATCATCGAGGGGCTGGGCACCTCGATCGAGGGTTTCCAGAAGGTGATGGGCGAGGCCACCGCGCAGGACGTGATGCAGCTGGTGCTGGTCACGCAATATTTCGACACGTTGAAATCGATCGGCGAGAGCGACAAGACCAATACGCTGTTCCTGTCGCACTCGCCGGGATCGGTGCAATCGATCTCGGAGCAATTGCTGCAGTCGATGAGCGCCGCGGATAGTATCAAGCGCTAAGAGTCTGATTGGCAATTAGCGTAGCTAATTGCGAAGTCTGTGCCGTCCCGCTCCCCCGGCCCAGCCACCCATTGATGGTA
>JAMFSI010000183.1 GCA_026225215.1 Sphingomonas palustris
GAGCACCGACGCGCTTTCCGGCTGCGCGAAGATATCGGCGCGGTGGATCGGCCAGCCGCCAAGCCGCTGGTCGAGTTCGGCGCGCGAGAGGTATAATGATGCCGAGTCCAGCGGGCGATAGCTGCCGGGTTTCTTGCCCGAGGTTTCGGTGCGCGCGGCATGGTAATCGGCAATATCGGACAGGCGTTCGTCGGCGGCGCCTAGCGCGGCATTGTCGATGACCAGCACATCGCTGGGGGTCAGATGATCGAACAGCGTCGCCACGCGCTCCTCGAATAGCGGCAGCCAATGCTCGATGCCCGCCAGCCGCCGGCCATCGCTGACCGCCTGATACAGCGGATCGCTGGTGGCATTGGCGCCGAACAACTCGCGATAGCGGCTGCGGAAGCGCTTGACGCTGTCGTCATCGAGCAGCGCCTCGCTGGCGGGAAGCAGCAGATGCTGATCGACCGGGCCGGTGGAGCGTTGCGTACCGGGATCGAACAGCCGCAATTGCTCGATCTCGTCGCCGAAGAAATCGAGCCGGAGCCCGCCGTCCAGCCCCGAGGGATGAATATCGAAAATCGCACCGCGCACCGCATATTCGCCGGCATCGGCAACGGTGTCGGTGCGCGCATAGCCCTGGCGCTGGAGCAGCGCGATCAGGCTGTCGCGGCCGATCTCCATCCCTGGCTTGAGCAGCCGCACCGATTCGCGGATGCGGAACGGGGTCAATACGCGCTGGAGGACGGCATTGATCGTGGTGACCAGCAGTTTTGGCCCGGTGCTTGGCGCCTGCAACCGATGCAGCGCGGATAAGCGCGCCGATGACACGGCTAGCGCCGGGCTGGCGCGGTCGTAAGGCAGGCAATCCCAGCCGGGGAATTCGATCACTTCCAGTTCGGGCGCAAAATATTGCGCGGCCTCGACGATAGCGCGCATTGCCGCATCGTCGGGCGCGATGAATACGGCTCTGCCGGATTGCACGGCGGCGGCGCGGGCGAGATCGGCCATCACCAGCGGCTGGCTGCCGCGAGCAATGGAAGCGAGTGTCAGTGGGCTTTTGGCAGACAGAATACGGGCAAAATCGGGCATAAATTCAGCAGCGCCATAGGCTATGGCCCCGCGCGCCGATCAGCGTGCGAGGGGAGGGTTGAGCAGGCGACTTAGGGGGTTAAGAGATTTTTCCAAGCGCGATGAAGAGAAAAGGGGTGAAATCCGGCCCCGGCCCCACACACTAACGTCGCCCCGGGCTTGACCCGGGGCCGGGCTACTCCCGGGAACGTTGCTTGCTGGGAGGGAAGCAAAGCCTAATCCCGGATCAAGTCCGGGACGACGGGATGCCTGGTCAGCGCGGGATATCCACGTAATCGAGCTGCTGCATCCGGGCCATCAACGGCCCGGCATATTCCGGCGGAATCGCCAAAGTACCCAAGGCCCAGCCCAGGATATCGACGTCTTCTTCCTCGATCAGGGTTTCGAACCAGACCAGCTCGGCCTCTCCCCATTGGTGATGAAAACGGTCGAAATAGCAGCCGATCATATAATCCGCCTCGCGAGTGCCGCGATGCCAGGCGCGGAATTTGAGGCGGCGCAGGCGTGATTCGGCGGGGCTGTCGGACGTATCCATCGCGCAGCGCTAGGCCAGCGCGCGGTGCAGGGCAATGGCGCGCAACGCTGTTCCCCGCCCGCTTGCGGGAGGGGTTAGGGGTGGGTACTTTCTAAATCCAACTAAATCCAACGTTGTTTGAAGAAGAGTGCCCACCCCCGACCCCTCCCGCAAGCGGGCGGGGAGAAGAAGGGCGGGCTCTGGCGAATTCGTCCCGGCAAGCTATGAACGCGCGATGCGCCCCGAAACCCTCAACCCGCTGTTTGCCGAGACGTCAGGGCTGAAAGGCGTGGGGCCGGGGCTGGCGCGACCGTTGGAGCGACTGGGGCTGACGCGGCTGCGCGATCTGGCCTATCATCTGCCTGACCGCTTCGTCAGCCGCCGCGCCGTTGCCGATCTCGACCAGGCCAGCGTCGGCGAGCAAGTGGTCATCGCGCTCACCCCGCGCGAATATCGTAGCAGCCCTGGGCGGGGACCGTTTCGGGTGCTGGCCGAAGATGCGATCGGCAATATCTGCGCGCTGACCTATTTCGGGCGCAACGGCGGTTGGGGGAAGAAGCAATTGCCGTTGGGCGAGAAGCGCTGGATCGCGGGGCGGCTCGATCAGTACGGCCAGATGCTCCAGATCGTCCATCCCGACCATGTTGCCGAGGAAAGCGGTGCGGCGCTGGGGCAGTTGGTCGAGCCGGTCTATCCGCTCTCGGAAGGACTGACTCAGGGCCGGCTTGCGGCGCTGGTGGCGCAGGCGCTCGCCGCGCTGCCTGTGCTGCCCGAATGGATCGAGCCGGGTCTGCTGGCAAAGATGCAATGGCCCGACTGGAAAGAGGCGATGGTGCTGGCGCACCGCGCCGAACATGCTCAGGCGCGCGATCGGCTGGCCTATGACGAGCTGCTTGCCAATGCGCTGGCGTTGATGCTGGTGCGTGCCGCTGGCAAAGCGCGGCGGGGCACGCCGCTACAGGGCGACGGGCAATTGCGCGCCAAATTGCAGCTGCCCTTTGCGCTGACCGGGGCACAGCGGCGATCGATTGCCGAGATCGAAGGTGATCTTGCGCAGGCCGCGCCGATGCTGCGGCTGCTGCAAGGCGATGTCGGCTCGGGCAAGACCGTGGTGGCGCTGTCGGCGATGCTGATCGCGGTGGAGGCGGGGGCGCAGGCGGCCTTGCTCGCGCCCACCGAAATTCTCGCCCGCCAGCACTACGACACGCTGTCGCAGCTGCTTTCGGGCACCGGCGTCAGCATCGCGTTGCTGACCGGGCGCGACAAGGGGAAGGCGCGCGAGGCGATCCTCATGGGGCTGCTCGATGGCAGCATCGACATGATCGTCGGCACTCACGCGATCTTTCAGGAGAGCGTGACCTATCGCAATCTGGCGCTGGCGGTGATCGACGAGCAGCATCGCTTTGGCGTGTCGCAGCGGCTGCTGCTGACGCAAAAGGGCCGCCGTACCCCGCATTGTCTGGCGATGACCGCGACGCCGATCCCGCGCACGCTGACGCTGGCGCAATATGGCGAGATGAATGTGTCACGGCTCGATGAATTGCCGCCGGGGCGCCAGGCGATCGATACGCGAGTGGTGGCGCTGGAGCGGATTGGCGATGTCGTCGGCGCGCTGGCCCGCCATGTCGAAGGGGGCGGCCAGGCCTATTGGGTATGCCCGATGGTGCGCGATAGCGAGGTCGCCGATATCGCCGCCGCCGAGGCACGCTTTGCCGAGTTGCAAGCGCGCTTCGGCGAGGATGTCGTGCTGGTCCATGGTCAATTGCGCCCCGAGGCCAAGGACGCGGCGATGGCGCGCTTCGCGGCGGGCCGAGCCAAATTACTGGTGGCGACCACGGTGATCGAAGTCGGCGTCGATGTGCCCAATGCCACGCTGATGGTGATCGAACAGGCCGAGCGCTTTGGCCTTGCCCAATTGCACCAGCTGCGTGGGCGGGTTGGGCGCGGCGCCGAGAAATCGGTGTGCCTGCTGCTGCGTGGGAGTGCCTTGTCGGAGGTCGGGCGCGAACGGCTGGCGCTGATGCGGGAGACGCAGGATGGCTTTTTGCTGGCCGAGGAGGATTTGCGCCTGCGCGGCGGCGGCGAATTGCTGGGCACGCGGCAATCGGGCGACACCCCGTTTCGCGTCGCCACCTTGGAACAGATCGCCCGGTTGCTGCCGATCGCGCATGATGACGCGCATCTGCTGATCGAGCGCGATGGTGGTTTGACCGGGGAGCGCGGCGAGGCAGCGCGGCTGCTGCTATACCTATTCGAGCGCGATTATGGGGTGCAGTTGCTACGAGGTGGCTAGTCCTAAATCCTCCCCGGCACGGGGAGGTGGCAGTGCGAAGCACGGACGGAGGGGCCCCACCTCGCCTCCTGCACATCGCTCTTGGAGAGGTGGGCCCCCTCCGACCGCTTCGCGGCCACCTCCCCGGTCCGGGGAGGATTGATTAGCGTTTCCGCAATCGTCTTCACCCAATAGCCCAATTCCGCGCTCTATTCACCGCATCTGCATGATTTGAGACGCCCGCTAACTTGCTATTCAGGGGTGCCGTCTTACATTGGGCGCGAAAGGAATTCCGATCCCATGAACGACGACCAGCCGAACGGCAATCCGTGGATGCGCAGCCTGCTGGTGTGGGGTGGCATTTTCCTGGCGCTGTTTTTCGCAGTGTCGCTGTTCAGCGCGCGCACCGATACCAATAGCGGGCAGATTCAATATTCGGATTTCCGCGCCAAGGTTGCCGACGGTAGCGTTGCCGATGCGCAAGTCGGCGAATCGAAAATCACCGGCCATTTCAAGGATGGCGACGCCTTTTCGACGATCCCCATCCCCAACGACACCACCCTGCCGCAATTGCTGCAGACCAATGGCGTGCGCTATGCCGGCAAGGCGGCGGATGAGCCGAACCTGCTGCTTTATATTCTCGTTCAGGCGCTTCCCTTCCTGCTGATCCTCGGCGTCGCGTTCTTCGCGTTGAAGCAGGTCCAGAAGGGCGGCGGTTCGGGCGCGATGGGCTTTGGCAAGAGCAAGGCCAAGCTGCTGACCGAGCGTCAGGGCCGTGTCACCTTTGCCGATGTCGCGGGTATCGACGAAGCGCGCGAAGAATTGGAAGAAATCGTCGAGTTCCTGCGCGATCCGGGCCGCTTCTCCAAGCTCGGTGGCCAGATCCCCAAGGGTGCGCTGCTGGTCGGCAGCCCCGGCACCGGCAAGACCTTGCTGGCGCGCGCCATCGCCGGCGAGGCGGGCGTGCCGTTCTTCACCATTTCCGGCTCCGATTTCGTCGAAATGTTCGTCGGCGTCGGCGCAAGCCGTGTCCGCGATATGTTCGAGCAGGCCAAGAAGAATGCGCCCTGCATTGTCTTCATTGATGAAATCGATGCGGTCGGCCGTCATCGTGGCCACGGCCTTGGCAATTCCAACGATGAGCGCGAACAGACGCTCAACCAGTTGCTGGTCGAGATGGATGGCTTCGAGGCCAATGAAGGCATCATCATCATTGCCGCTACGAACCGCCCCGATGTGCTTGATCCCGCCTTGTTGCGGCCCGGCCGTTTCGACCGCCAGGTCGTGGTGCCGATCCCCGATATCGACGGGCGCGAAAAAATCCTTGCGGTGCATATGAAGAAGGTGCCGCTGGCACCCGACGTCGCACCCCGCGTCATCGCGCGTGGAACGCCCGGCTTTTCCGGCGCCGATCTCGCCAATCTGGTCAACGAAGCCGCTCTGCTCGCGGCCCGGCGCAACAAACGTCTGGTGGCGATGCGCGAGTTCGAGGACGCCAAGGACAAGGTGATGATGGGCGCCGAGCGCCGCTCGATGGTCATGACCGAAGACGAGAAGAAAATGACCGCTTATCACGAGGCCGGCCATGCCATCGTCTCGGTGAACGAAGCCGCTTCCGATCCGATCCACAAGGCGACGATTATCCCGCGTGGCCGCGCGCTGGGCATGGTGATGCGCCTGCCCGAACGCGACTCCTATTCCTATCACCGCGACAAGATGCTCGCCAACCTCTCGGTCAGCATGGGCGGCCGCGTGGCGGAGGAACTGATCTTCGGCTACGACAAGGTGTCCTCCGGCGCTTCGGGTGACATCCAATATGCCACCAGCCTGGCCCGCAACATGGTCACCAAATGGGGTATGTCGGACAAGCTCGGCCCGCTGCAGTACGAAGATCAGCAGGACGGCTACCTCGGCATGGGCGGTTCGCAACGGCTGATGATGTCGGATGAAACCAACAAGCTGATCGACAGCGAAATCCGCACGCTGATCGATAATGCCCATGTCCGCGCCACCGAGATCATCAAAGTCAACGAGGACAAGCTGCATTCGCTCGCCAAAGCGATGCTCGAATTCGAAACGCTGAGCGGCGAGGATATCCGGGAGATCCTGGAAACCGGCACGCTGAACCGGCCCGACGAACCGAGCGGTACGGCACGTCCCGTCGCTGTGCGCGGGGCCACGGTGCCGCGCTCCGGCAAGCGGTTTATCGGCGATACTTCGCCGACGCCGCAGGGGGCTTAAGGGATAAAGGGGGAGTCTTGCTTACCCTGAAAGTCGACCCAATCCTCCCCCTTTGGGGGAGGTGGCTCGCGCAGCGAGACGGAGGGGGCGTCAGGCAGAAATGTCCATCAGCGCCCCAGTACTCCAATGCCGCCCCCTCCGTCAGCCCTGCGGGCTGCCACCTCCCCCAGAGGGGGAGGATTTGAATCGGGTGCGATGTTTCTACTTTGACCTTACCGCAAATAAAAAGGCCCCGGAAATCCGGGGCCTTCTTGTATCCGTGAAGAAGGTCCGATCACCCGTCGTAATCGCCGCCGATCGAGGTGTTGCGCACCGGTGCCGCAGCAGTAATGCGGAGCGCTTCGGCCTGCTGGCTGAGCGAGCCGATTTCATCCACGGCATCGTCATCGTCGGGCAGCACGCGCTGCAGCGAGTTGATCAGCGCTTCGCGCAGTTGCGGCGGGCGGACGGTTTCGTCGGCCATCTCGCGCAACGCGACCACTGGATTCTTGTCGCGATCGCGATCGATGGTGAGTTCGGCGCCGCCGGAAATCTCCCGCGCACGCTGCGCGGCAAGCAGGACGAGATCGAAACGGTTGGGAACCTTGTCGACGCAATCTTCGACGGTAACGCGCGCCATAGGGCACTCCAGGCAATTGAAATGGGCAGGAAAGGCGTTCCGTTAGGCCGCATGGCCGCGAAAGTCAAGGTTTTCGGAAAAATGGGTGGCAGCGGTGCGTGGCGCTGGGCAAAACAGCGAAGCCGCGAGGTGACGCAAGGGATCAGTATCTTTGGGGCTTTGGGGTCCGCGCTGTCAGCGATTCACAACGGCGAATTTGGGGCGAATTTGGGGAAGGGTGTTCACCCTCCCCCCTGTTCGTTCAAAACCCGTAAATTACACCTGCCAGTACTTGCTGGCGACGCGTCTCTATCCCGGTGTCGACACCTTGAAATTTTAAATCGCTGTAGTCGGAGTATCGGTATTCCCCGCGAAAACGCAGTTTGCCCCGGCCCACTTCAAACCCCGTGCCGATGCGGTAGCCGTTCGCGTTGGTTGCGAGGCGCGCCGATGCTCCTGCACTATCGGTGGCATCTATGGAGAAGCGGGCGTTCGTATAGCCACCTTTGACGTAAACGAGCAGGTTTGGTGATACCAGATAACCGACGCGGAGGCTGACAGCCAAATCGCGCCCGGCTTTGACCGAGAGATAGTCGCCGAACGCGTCGCTTGCCGATCTGCGGGTCGTGGCCCCGGTAACTTCGCCTTCGAGGCCAAACGTGAAAACATCGGCCAGCTTTTGCTGCACCCCGACGACCCCGCCATAGGCAAGCCCATTACCGCTAGCCACGTCTTTGACCGACACATGGTCGTAGCCCGATTCGATGCCGGCGTAGATCGCCGGCACGGCCTCATCCGCGAAAGCGGTAGTGCTGAAAGAAACTGCGGCAGCGGCAGCAAGAATCACTTTCTTCTTCATGATGATAAACTCCTGAACACGGGAATTTTCCGCGCCCGGCGCTTAAATAGATTCGTAGTTAATATCCGATTAAAGATAAAATGCGCATTTATTATAATAACTTTAAGAGTCTGATTCGAAATTAGCTGCGCTGGCCTTGCGGCTGGCGAAAGAGCGAATTTCGCAGTCGGTACCGGCCCGCTCCCGCGTCTTTTCCTTTGGCCAAACCACCCACAGGGTACCATCAATGGGTGGTACCAACCCGGGGGAGCGGGCCGGTACCGACTATCCGAAACGGAGTTTCGGATCAGACACCAAGAGTTAGCTCATCGACCAGAACACGAGATGAGTCCATTCCTTGCCGATCGGCGTGGCCCGAAAAGACGAGGGCGTGAGGGGGCGCGCGTTTGCCGTTTGCGATCGACGTTATCGGGAGATCTCACCCCCTCGGTGCGGTGCTAGAGCGGTCAGCGTGATATCTGAATCAAGCGCTCGCTCTAAGTTTTGCTGTCGCATCGTTTAACGCAAAAAATCGGTGCCCCTTTTTACCTTCGGTTGAACTACGTTTCACGATGCTCTGGCGGCATCCTATTGCGCAGGATGCCGACTTGGAGCTAGGCTCAGGACCTATTAAATTGCTTGCGCGGAGCGCGAACGGTTGATTCAATGGCGGCACCGAGGAGGTGTTGTCGATGGATGTTCCGTTTTTGCTGAGCGAGGCGCAGATGCGCCGGATTGA